>CALVNG010000004.1 GCA_944349545.1 uncultured Eubacteriales bacterium | reverse complement strand
TCGAGCGTTACGTTGTTCCCGGATGCCGCGGGCAGCCAGTAGGTGATCTGCTGCCCGTCGTGAAGCGCCGCAAAGCCCGCGTTTCCCGTCCACGCTGCGGTGTACGAGGTCTGGGTGCCCACCACAAGCTCCGGCCCGGAGCCGCTCGCTGCAATGGCGGCAAGGTCCTCTTTGTATTGCTCGCTGCCCGTGACGGCCGCGACAATCGCGTCCTCCGTGAGCTTCAGTTCCGTTGCGCTGACCCGTTCATTCAGCGCGTCCAGATCCTCCTTGTCCGCCTTGCCCGAGACCATGAGCTTCAGGTAGGTATAGATGGCTTTTACCGGTACTGCGAGGCCCCAATTCGCAGAGATTAAAGTTATTCTCCACAAGCGGAAGCATACGAGTGAGCAACAGCCATTTTTCACGCCGGGTTAATGTATCGGGTTCCATGCCGATGGAGCGAAGCATGACATCCATCCATTCGTCTTGCGTAAAGGCCTTTCGTCCCTGCTTGAGTTCATGAATGTCTACATGCGGCATTTGAATGGGCGTGAGCTTCATAATCTGTATGAGTGAAGAACTATGCGTTTTCGTTTTATTCGATTTGAAACCAAGGCCAACCAGCGCATCAGATAGCTCTTCGCTCTCGTATGGAAGCCTGCCGCATGTTCCGCAAAAAACCGCTGCATGTTGGCCACCTGGGCAAGCCCCTCATAGAACGGAGCGACTTCCTTATACCACACGCAGGTGCGGCGTTTTTCAACAGCGGCTATGATGGCGTCGGCATCTATGACCTGTTGCACAATGTCCGTCATGAGCTTATTAAGGACGCACGCATGTAATCTGAAACCACAGCGCCCTGGAATTTCATCTCGTCACGAAGCAGTCCCGTGAGAATGGCTGGGGAATCAACGATCATCTCCCCATCGATCTTTCCATACGAATTCATCACCGACATAAGCTGGCTGTTGGTGATCGCCGCCTGAAATGGCTTGGCATAGACCTCGCGCAGCTCGCGTGGGGGAATGGAATTTGACGCGATGTTCAGACCGCCCTCGCTTTTGCCATAGCCCAGAAAATGCTTCGCCGTTGCCGCCGCGCCATCCCTGTGGTTGCCCTGAAGACCCTTTGTGTAAGCGACACTCATCCGCGCGCAAAGCGTAGGGTCCTCGCCGTAGGTTTCACCGATGCGTCCCCAACGAGGATCACGGGCCACATCCATAACCGGTGAAAGCGCGCGTCGGAACCCGACGGCCAGCATCTGCTCGCGAATGACCTCCGCAGTCCGTTCCACCGCATCCGGATCAAACGTGGCGCTCAGGCCGATAGCGCTGGGAAATACCGTCGCTTCCGGCGATTGAACGCCGCTGAGCGCCTCCACATGAATGACCGGAGGGATACCGTGCGCACGTTCCATTACATAGTCTATGGTGGCCCGATTCATCTTCGCCACATCTTTTGCAGAGCCGAAGGGACTCATCACCGATATCTCGCCAACGCCATGCTCAAAATGGCTGAGCGTAAAGGCTGGATCGCCCACCACCATCATGCACTGAAGCTGCGCTATCTTTTCTTCAAGCGACAACTCAGATAGCAGCCGTTCAGCCCTTTGGTCTGCATCCAGCGTCGCATCCATATATTCCTTCATAAAGCGTTCTCCTTTCGATGCAAAACGGCAGGAGGTCATAGCAAAAGTTGCGAAGCCTCCTGCCGGTCATATGCTCAGGCGTATACTCTTATCTCTTACGTCCTGCTTTGCAGGGCAGCTTCCCGGAACTTCTTGTCCGCCTTGATGCGCTCGAACAGGCCGGAGTTGGCAGAAATGCCCAGCAAGATGAGCAGGAATACACCGTTGGTCAGATCCCGAACCGTAGCGTCCATGCCCAAGGCCACGAAGCCGTTGGACATCATTTTCATGGTGAACGCGCTTACCGCCACGGCGATTGGCAACTTGCAGAAACTTGAGATGAACATGGCCAAGAACATGCCCATGAGTCCGTCCATCATCGTCAGCATGGAACCCATGGTGGATACGTTTCGCACTTCGCCCTGACCGGCGACATACAATGCACCAGCCACGCCAAAGAAAAGCCCCGCAAGCGTAAATGCCTTGAACTTCATGCGATCGGCATCCAGGCCAACATTGGCCGATATGGACGGGCTGGCGCCAAGCGCGCGGATGTTGTGACCGAATGCCGTACCCTCATAAAGCACGTAAAACACCAACAGCATGACCCCGCCAACCCAGTAGCAGTTGGGCGCCATGGAAAGCATAACCATGTTGCCGGTTGTGCGGACACCGGAGGAGAAGAACAAACGTGGCAGCGCTTCAAAGAACAACATCAGACCGATGGTCAGCACAATGCAGGGCACCCGCAGTTTGTTGTAAAGCAGCCCGATGAACATACCGATAACAACGCCTACTGCCTTTGAAACCGGAAACACTATACCAAGCAGTTCCAATAGAACGGCCTTCGCTGTCAGTCAGATTCAAAAAATGAATATCATTTATTTGATCGGTTTCTCCAGTGGTCCTATTGACTAGAAGCGTATCAGCATAAGGTTTCAAGACACTCCGAACGCCGTGAGATGTCTTTAGGTAAACACTATAGGTATGCACGTGGATTTCTTGGTTGATAACCGATGCCCAAGAAAACTTGTTACTGTTGTATTCAATTGGTGCATTTTGTGAGAGATACTCATAAACATTTTCTTCATCCAACAATCCTGAATCAAGTGAAATGCCATCCAATTTTACAATAAAAAAATGGCTACTCTTACTCGATTGGAATCTTCTAATGCTACATATTGTTTCAACTACAGTTTCAGCTGTTAAATCGCTAGCATCATTCCGCGCTAATAGTTCTCGCAACTTTTTTGCATCAAAAACAACCTCAACGCCTACAGCTTCCCCAATTGATGATGTGCGAAAGGTTAAGGTATCTGAATAGCTTAGCCCCGAAAGACGCCCTATACCGCGGAAACCTCTGTTTTTAGTGTGCTGTTTTTCGGAATTGCCGATATCTGTCAATACGGACAAGGCGCGTTCGGCGATGATACAACACTATGATTCCATAAAATCCATGCTACACACTTTGATTCCATAAAATATACCGCGTTTTTTCCACAACTCCTCTGTCATGTTTTTTCATAATACACTTTACACATAAAGTATCTTGTGATAGAATTTCCAACAGATATGGAAATTATATGCAGCTTTTAGTTTGTCTTCCTGTGGAGGAGAAAGCCTATGTCAGATGAACGCCTGCTCTGGGCAAAGGCGTCGCCTTCCTGTAAATCTCTCTGGCATCATATGATCGACAGCGGGTTTTGCGCAGCTCGTTTAGCGGAAGATCCCCGTTTTCTCTGCGGCACGCAGTTGCTCGCAGCCTATTTTGATATTAAGGCACAGCAGGCCGTTGACTTAGTCGCCTATCTGGCCGCCATGCACGATTGCTACGGGAAAGCTCATCCCGCCTTTCAAAAAAAGTCCACGGAGGATGCGGCCGTTTTCATCCAATCCGGCATTATATCGGTTTTGGATCAGGAACGTGGATATCGCCATGAACGGTACGGAGCCCGTTTGTTCCGAAAAAGGGCAACCGAGCTTTTTCACATGAATCCCCTTGTTGCCAGAGTGCTGGCAAGCGCCATTGAGCTTCATCATCAGGGGAAAACCGGTCATGCCAGTCCACCCAAAAGAGGAAAAGAACAATGGACAGCAATGGCGGACGCGCTTCACCAAAGGGTCATAGAGCTGTTTCATCCACAGCTTGACCAGTTGGATCATTGCAATCATTGCGATGCCTGTGTACTGGTGTTGTCATCATTTGTGATTCTGGCTGATTGGGTTGCTTCGTCAATGCCCTTTGAAAGCCTCAGTGGGGAAGACGATTCATGCTATTGCATGCTTTCCAGGGCGCTTGCCGACCATATTGTAAAAGAGTATGGTTTAAGCTCAAATCAGCCTTTTCCTCCCATCCAGGCGTATCAGACGCTATGGCCATTTCTGTCGCACGCCCGGTTGCGGCCCTTGCAATCGGCGATGATGGCCGATGTTTGGCCGGGTGCTGATCTGACCATTCTTGAAGCGCCGATGGGCGAAGGCAAGACAGAAGCGGGCGCCTTTTATGCAGCCCGGCTGTGCGGATTGCAAGGCCGCCATGGCCTTTATTTTGCTTTGCCAACCGCCGCGACCAGCAATCAAATGTATCAGCGCATGAAAGCAATGTTTGCACAGATTCATAGAGAAGGGCCGAGGCTTATGCACGGCATGGCATGGCTTAGTCTGTTAGCCCCTATTTCCTATATGAAGGACGAAGAAGAGGGACCGGAAAGAGCGGATTGGCTGCAGCCCATGCGCCGGGCAATGCTTGCAGAGAACGGCGTTGGAACGGTCGATCAGGCGATGATGGCAGCATTGCAGATCCGTTATGGCAGCCTGCGCATGCTGGGGCTTCTGGGCAAAGTGCTGCTCATCGACGAGGTGCACGCCTATGACGCGTATATGTACAGCATTCTTGAAAAGCTGCTTGAATGGTGTCGCGTTTTGCATATCCCCGTCGTCATGCTGTCGGCGACATTGACGGAGGAAAAGCGCATTGCGCTTATGAAATCTGCAGGTGCCAAAGCATGCGAAGCGGAGCAGGCCTATCCCCTCATTACGCAGGTGCGTGACGGCGAGGTCCGGCAGGTAGCCGTTTCGGGTACCGCCCAATGCGGGTGTTATCTGTTTGAGCCGGTCTTTATCTGGGATGATCCGCAGCGATTGGCGGACCGGGCGTTAAGCAAGGTAGATGCCGGAGGATGCCTGTGCGTCATGATGAACACCGTAGATGACGCGCAGAGGGTCTTCAAGGCGATTGTCGAAAGGCAGTCCGATACTCAAGTGCTCTTGTTTCATGCCAGGATGATGGCCATGCATCGGAATGCGGTTGAAAAACAGTGCGTTGACCTGTTTGGAAAAGGCGCGCAGGAGCGACCCGCCAAGGCGATTCTTGTCTGCACGCAGGTCGTGGAACAATCCATGGATCTGGATTTTGATGGAATGATCACATGCATTGCGCCCATGGATCTGCTATTGCAGCGTGCGGGGCGCGTTCATCGTCATGCCCGAACGGAACGTCCACAGAAAATGGCGCAACCATTGATTGAGGTTCTTGTGCCAGGCGCCGCGCATGAAGACGCCTATGGTGCCAGCGGCGCAGTCTATCCGCCCTGGCTGCTGATGCAGACGCAGCAGCAGCTTCCCTGCCGCGTTTCGGTGCCCGACGGTATCAGGCCGTGCATTGAACGGGTATATCAGCACCCCAAAGAAGCACAAGAGGCATGGTTGAGCATGATGTTTCAAAACAGCACGATGGCGGCGCAGGCAAAATCCTGCGAGCTGCCGGCACCTGACGCGGAGCGCTTCTTTGGCTGGGACAATGCCGATGGCGTCTTCTGCTACGAGGAGAACGACGAACGCGTTGCCGCGAAGACACGCCTTTCTTCCCCTACGCTGCGCGTCGCATTGCTTGAGGAGGGTCAGGTGGAAAAGGCGGCAAACGCGGCCGTGCCGCTCTCTGTCGCACAGGATGTGCTGCTTCACAGCTTTGCCATCCGCGCAAAGCTGGGAGAGGGGGAAAAAGTCAGCACCGGAAACGGAGCATTGCGGAATGTGATATTGGTTTGCAAAGAGCGCCTGCCTGTATGCCTTGGAGATGTGGTTCTCGATTATGACGATACGCTGGGCGCGATTGTACGTAGGAGGAAAGAAGCATGAACTACAACATATTGACTGAACCTTTTATCCCCCTTTCGGATGGGCGGTACGTCTCGCTGATTTTTTGCCTGGAGCATGCGCATGAGCTGCAGCGCATTTCATGCAGCACACCGCTTGAAACGTATGCAGTCTGCCGTTTTCTGTGCGCGTTTGCCATGGATGCATTCCAGCTGCCCCATTATGATGCGCGCATGGCGCTGCTTGAGCGGGGACACTTTGATATGGAAATCATTCGCGCCTATATCCGGCAGTGTGAAAACGAGGGCGTTTCTTTTGATCTGTTTGATCCGGACAGGCCGTTTCTGCAAGCCGCCTGCGATCCGGCTTATGATCAGGAGACAAAGCCTGCCGCGCTGATTGACCTGCAGGTTCCGTCCGGAAACAATCACATCTTCTTTGAGCACCACTGGTCTGACACCCATTCACTCACGCCGGCAAAGGCCATGCGGTGCCTGCTTACCAGTTACTTGTTCTGTACTGCGGCCGCACAGGGATATCCGTCCTCAGTCAACAACACGCCCTGTCTGTATGTGCTGATTCACGGTGACAACCTTTTCGAAACCCTGGTGCTCAGCATGATCTCCATCAAAGAGGCGGGCAATCTGCCCTATGGATTGCCTGCCTGGCGCAACAAAAGACCCGTCACGCCCAAGGAAACCTATGCGAGCGTGACCCTGCTGGAGGGAATGACCTGGCAGCCAAGAAGAATCCGGCTGCTTGCAGATGACTCCGGCCATGTTTGCCGCCTTTATTATATGCAAGGAAAGGATTTCAAGGGCAATCCCCTCTGGCGTGACCCTCATGTTCCCTACAGGCTGAATAAGGACGGAACGTATAGCTCCATCAAACCAGCCAGCGGCCGTTCGCTTTGGCGGGACCTAGGCGCCATGGCGGTTTCCAGGGAAAACCGGTTCGGAAGACAGCCGCAGATTGTCGCCCAGTATCCACCAGAGAGAGGCGTATGTCGCATGAGCATCGTGGGACTGATCACGAGCAATGCCACGCTGGTCGATGCGCTGCATGAGGAGATGCTCATTCCCAGCGAAATCCTCAACGACGAGGAGAAGGGGGACTTGCTCCACGTCGACCTGGATTTTGTAGAGGCCGTAAGCCGCCTCATCCGCCAGGCAACGGGCAACCACGTCCCCGCGTCCTTGGCGGAAGACCTGCAGAATCATTTTTTAGCCGTCATGCGGGCGTATCTGTTCGGCGAGTACTTTGATCAGTTGCTCGCCTGTGCCTCGGATGCAGATTATCTATCCCTGATGAAAAAAGTGGATGGCGCCGTGTATGCAGCGCTTCAGGAAGTCTTTCGCGCGCTGTCTTTGCGCCTTGGGTATGATGCGCGCAACATCATTCTTCAATTGAACATACAAAAGCATATTCTGAGCGGCTACGAGAAATTGAGAAAGGAGCGGAACAATGGATGAACAGTGGAATCTCGTCGAAGAGATAAAAAAGCTTTCCGTGGGTGAACGCGCAGCCCTGCGAAGAGAGGCCGGCGGAAAGCTGTGCGACGCCAGCGGCCGTGCCTTGGCGGCGTTTTATCGTATCATTCCGCCGGGGCTCAGCAGCAGAAAGCAGGAATGCTGGTTTTGCGTGCTGACCATCGCCTGCCTGTGGAATGTGGAGGAAGCCCGGGAAGGCGGCAGCATGCCAGAACTGCTTCGGCAGCTGGCAAAGCATCAGGCCACCGGAGGCCTGGATGCGCGGATACGCTCCCTGCTGGATACCCGTTGGGAGGAGGATGGATATCTGTCCGCCAAGCTGTGCAGGCTGGCCCGGATGCTCAGAAGCGACAACCGGCAGGTGATGCCGGATGCCGACTCCCTGTTGACCGACGTACTGTACTGGAACAACGATCGCCGCACCGTGCAGCTTCGCTGGGCACAGCGGTATTTTCAGACATCTGAGGAGGAATGAATCATGCTCTTTGAAATCCACATGCTGAAAAATTTCCCGTCTACCAACCTCAATCGTGACGAAACCGGCGCGCCGAAGACCTGCTATTTCGGCGGGAGCCAGCGCGGACGTATTTCCAGCCAGTGTCTCAAACGCTCCTGGCGCACATCGGAGCTGTTCAGCGTGTTGGAAAGCCAGGGATGGCGTTCTCGCAACCTGCCGGAGATGGTTGCAAAAAAGCTGCGTGAAATGAACGTGGACGAAAGGTATATTGACCATGCGAAGCTGATCCTCACCGGCATTGCCAACAAGGACAAGAAAGTCAGCAACGATCTGATCACCGGCCAGATGATTTTCTTTTCTCCTGAAGATGTCCAGGCGCTGGCGGAGACGGTCAAGGCGCTTATCGATCAGAGCAGGGATCTCCAGGAATTCAAAAAGCTGAAACCCGATGCCATCATTGGTCCCATGAAAAAGGCGCAGGCACGCGCCATCACGTTGGATATTGCGCTTTTCGGGCGGATGGTGACATCCGATATCATCCTGAATGTGGAGGCCTCCATGCAAGTTGCCCACGCGGTTTCGACACATCCGGTGAATCTGGAAAGCGATTATTTTACCGCTGTGGATGACCTGATTCACCTGATGGACGAAAGCGGCGCCGGCATGATTGGCGATATCGACTATGACAGCTGCTGCTACTACCTCTATGCCTCCCTGGATATGGACAAGCTCCGGGAAAACCTGAAGGATTCTCCCGAAAGCCTTGCAAAAGTGCATGAGCTTTTGCCGGTTCTGCTGCGCGTGATGGCCATGAGCAATCCGTCAGGCAAGCAGAACACCTTTGCCGGGCATGTGCTGCCCGAGGCTATTCTGGTGGAGGTGAAAAAGGACAAAATCCCTCTGAACTATGCCAATGCATATGCGGAGCCCGTCTCCAGGATGTCCAGGAAAATTGTGCAGGATAGCATCGACAAGCTGGTCAGCGAAGTGGATCTGATGGATGACTGCTATCAGCTGCCCGTTGTACATCGCGGATTCATGGCTCTGCGCAGCGAAAACCATCCGGCCAAGTGCGAATGTTTCAGCCGGTTCGATCAGCTCGTGGAGGCTTGTGCTGTCTGGGCAAAGGAGTGATGCCCCATGAAAATCATGTTGCTTCGTCTCGAAGGCATATTGCAGAGCTGGGGCGAGCGTTCAAGGTGGGATCACCGGGACACCTCCGACATGCCGACCAAATCCGCTCTTATTGGCCTGCTGGGATGCGCCATGGGTATCCCGCGGGGCGACCCGTGGCTGAACGAAACCGCAAGGCTGCTGCAAACGGCCGTGCGTGCTGACCGTGCCGGCTCAATCATGACCGACTTTCATACTGTTCAAAGCAGAATCGGCAAAATTCCCAATTCCGAGGGCAAGCCCCGGAGCGAAACCCTCTGCACTCCCCGTGAATACATTCAGGATGCCTGTTTTACCGTTTTTCTCTCCGGCGATGCAGATCGGCTGAATACTTGCTATGAAGCGTTGCGTCATCCTGCGTGGGTGCCGTATCTGGGCAGAAAGAGCTGTCCTCCGACCCGTCCGCTCGTGCCCGTTATAACGGAGGCCTATGCTTCTCTGGAAGAGGCCGTGCGCACCTTTGACTGGGACCATCCCCGCGTTGAGCGTCCCTCTGCCTATGTGCGTGCGGAAGTGGAGGATGCATACGGCATGAAGGAGCGCAGCGATCAGCCCATCAACGCTTCTGCCTATGCATTTGCAAAGCGCAATGTCCGCTGTGTTGAATTCAGGAGGTGAGCGGGATTGTACATGACCTGTGTCGCCATTGACCGGCATAACCCGAGCGCAAGACAGGCTTTGGCGGATTGCTGCGACATGCACAAAAACATCATGCGGCTCTATTCATCCTCAGAGAACAGCGTAGCACGATGTGCTGGAAAAATCCTCTACCGGATCGTGGAGCAGCAAAATGAAATCATGCTATACCTGACCAGCACCCACCTGCCGGATATGCGGCAAACAGCCTGGATCAAGTCCCACACCGTACGTCAATGTGATTTGCAGCCTTTGGTAAATCGCTTCGCGCCCGGTCAATCTTTCTCGTTTGATCTGCTGACTCATCCCAGCAAAAAAGAGATGCGCACCGGTGCCAACAGCCATCGCGTCTTTCTTCGAACGGCCCGGGAACGTGCCGACTGGCTGCAACGCCAGGGGGAAAAGGGCGGCTTTCGCGTTGTAAGCCTTCAGGAAGGCGCGCCCTTTGATCTGCGCGGAAAACGGCCTACGGGAAACATCTGCCTGCGTGCTGTCCGCATGATGGGCAGGCTGGAAATCACAGATACTGCGCGGTTTGCACAAGCCTATCAATCCGGGATCGGCCCTGAAAAGGCCTATGGAATGGGCATGCTGCTTCTGGGAGGATAACCATGCCCCAGGACTTACAGCGTCTGCCAAAACTCAGGGACAGTTTGAGTTTTCTATATATTGAACACGCCATCATCGAACAGGATAATCTGTCCATACGTGCCATTCGTGCGGATGGCACCGTACCCATCCCCATTGCCGCAATGACAGTTTTAATGCTGGGACCGGGCGTGAGCATCACTCATGCCGCCATCAAAGCTATTTGCGACAACGGCTGTACCGTCGTCTGGTGCGGCGAGAACGCCTCCCGCTTTTATGCGGTGGGAATGGGCGAGACCCGGAGTGCTGACAACCTGTTGCATCAGGCGACGCTCTGCATGGACGAAAAACGGCACATGCAGGTTGTCCGAAAAATGTATGAAAGGCGTTTTCCCGATATGGATTGTTCGGACCTGTCTCTTTCGCAAATTCGGGGCATGGAAGGTGTTCGCGTGCGGGAGGCTTACCGCCTGTTTTCAAAACAGTATAGTGTGCCATGGACCAAACGCGATTATAAAACCACTTCCTGGGAAGATGCCAGCCCTATCAACCGCGCCCTTTCTACCGCAAACAATGTGCTGTATAGCATCTGCCAGGGGGCCATCGTCTCCATGGGCTATTCCACGGGGCTGGGCTTTATCCATACCGGGAAAATGCTATCCTTCGTGTATGATATCGCCGATCTGTACAAGGCCGAAAGCAGCATCCCCGCTGCCTTCTCCGTCGTCGGGAACGGTTATTCCGATTTGGACGGCGAGGTCCGCAAGGAATGCCGGAAACGCATCAGGCATCAGAGAATCATGCAGCGAATTCCTGAGGATATTGCGTGGATCTTTCAAACCAGTCAACCGGTTGAACAGGAAAACGCCCTCCCGGTCGGTGATCTCTGGGAGATGGACGGGAAAAGACTTACAGGCGGCATCAACCGGGGAGGTGATCTCTCGCCATGACCCTGCTTGTACTTGAAAAGGTATCGCCTTCTTTACTGGGTGAATGCACACGATATTTGATTCAGGTCGGCACCGGGGTCTTCATTGGTACGCTCAATGCCATTGTCCGTGAAAAGCTATGGGAAACCGTCAAGCAAAAAAGTGAAGGGGGAAATTGTCTCCTTGCCTATTCAACGAACAATGAACAGGGCTTCTCCATGGAGACATTCGGCAATCCCCGTCGAACCGTCATAGACTTCGACGGCTTGCAGCTGATCAAAATCCAATCATAGCTGCATTTGAGGAAGTATCTGCCCCACACGCGTGGGGATGAACCGAATCAGGCCATGAAGCCCCCGGAGTTCTTCCACATCTGCCCCACACGCGTGGGGATGAACCGATATGAATGCATCGGGACCATGCTGAAACACAGATCTGCCCCACACGCGTGGGGATGAACCGTACATTAAAGTCTATGCGGACTTTGCCGATGCCCATCTGCCCCACACGCGTGGGGATGAACCGACGGATCACTTTCGCAGCGTTTTTTGTCCCTAGAATCTGCCCCACACGCGTGGGGATGAACCGCCGCCTGCGGGGCGTACAGCAGGAGATGGAGCGCATCTGCCCCACACGCGTGGGGATGAACCGAATCCGGCCGCATGACCTTCGACACAGTTATTGCATCTGCCCCACACGCGTGGGGATGAACCGGGGGTGCCACCATGGAGCGGGTGACCATCAACGAATCTGCCCCACACGCGTGGGGATGAACCGATGATTTCGCGCATGCCAGCAGGGTTTTTGTTCGCATCTGCCCCACACGCGTGGGGATGAACCGGCAATGCCTACGCCCTGATCGTGCCGGATAGGCATCTGCCCCACACGCGTGGGGATGAACCGCGGTCAAAACGGCCATCACCGGGGTGGCCAATGCATCTGCCCCACACGCGTGGGGATGAACCGGCCGTACAGCACCGTCACAGGCCGCCCGCTGCGCATCTGCCCCACACGCGTGGGGATGAACCGACGGAGCGGCGCCGGGCTGGTGGATGCGGGAAAATCTGCCCCACACGCGTGGGGATGAACCGCGCGCGGTGACGGGTGGCGAGCTGCTGATCCCGAATCTGCCCCACACGCGTGGGGATGAACCGCTGGTGATCGGCATCACCACGGCGGGCGATGACATCTGCCCCACACGCGTGGGGATGAACCGTCGCATTCGAGCACACGGTGGACAGCGAGCTGGAGATCTGCCCCACACGCGTGGGGATGAACCGCCGGGCGTCGAGGTCGGGGAGGGCGCTGACATACATCTGCCCCACACGCGTGGGGATGAACCAGGCGATTGCACGCCACGGCCTGGGCCTGTACATCATCTGCCCCACACGCGTGGGGATGAACCAGGCGCGTTGTCCGTCGCTGCGCCGCCGAGCCTGCCATCTGCCCCACACGCGTGGGGATGAACCGCGCGTCCAAAATGTCCGTGGTGGGGGTGCTGTTGATCTGCCCCACACGCGTGGGGATGAACCGCTCTTCTTGCGAAACCCCGTTCTAGCCTCAAGCATCTGCCCCACACGCGTGGGGATGAACCGATATTCGTCCCGAGACGGAAGCGAATCTTCCGCATCTGCCCCACACGCGTGGGGATGAACCGAAATGAATGCCTTGCGTGAGCAGCTGGAACAGGCATCTGCCCCACACGCGTGGGGATGAACCGTCATACGCCTGCGACAGCCGCTCGTATTGCAGATATCTGCCCCACACGCGTGGGGATGAACCGAAAGACGGGCTGAAATACGAGGCGCAGAGGGAATCTGCCCCACACGCGTGGGGATGAACCGGATTTCCTGCTCAAAATGCTCGGACAGGTGATTATCTGCCCCACACGCGTGGGGATGAACCGTCCATCGGGGCATCGTTCGTCCCACAGTTCCAACATCTGCCCCACACGCGTGGGGATGAACCGCGTCTGCGCAGACGCTTTTGAAACCAAAGAGGAAATCTGCCCCACACGCGTGGGGATGAACCGAAATTGGTAACTTTAGCGGAAATGCCCATTGTTCATCTGCCCCACACGCGTGGGGATGAACCGCGATACGCGGCGGGTGGATGCGCCCGAACGAAATCTGCCCCACACGCGTGGGGATGAACCGTGCAGATGAGCAGCGGCGGGAAGATTCTGCACAATCTGCCCCACACGCGTGGGGATGAACCGAATAGCCGTCAGCCGCGCTGTACTTGACTGTGCATCTGCCCCACACGCGTGGGGATGAACCGTCGTTTACATAAAGCTAAAGGTGGAGTATCAAACATCTGCCCCACACGCGTGGGGATGAACCGTTCGTATTCTTGGACTGGCAACATACTTTATCAGCATCTGCCCCACACGCGTGGGGATGAACCGTAGATACTCCCCACCGGCCACGCGGCCAGTTTCATCTGCCCCACACGCGTGGGGATGAACCGCGTGCTTAATCTTGAAATGGCTAGGAGCCTAAAAATCTGCCCCACACGCGTGGGGATGAACCGGCGATGCACCACCATAAATGCCTCTGTCAGCGCATCTGCCCCACACGCGTGGGGATGAACCGGCTATCCGCGGTGGCTGGATGCAGCCCAACGAAGATCTGCCCCACACGCGTGGGGATGAACCGGTATTCGCAATCTCTCACGGCTTTTTCGATAAAATCTGCCCCACACGCGTGGGGATGAACCGCGCTTGTAGCCGTTCGCCGCTTTCCATACTGAATCTGCCCCACACGCGTGGGGATGAACCGGGCATACCGCCACGAATACCTTGGCGAGCCGACATCTGCCCCACACGCGTGGGGATGAACCGGTCAACTGCAACTCTGTGCTGACGCTGGTTGTCAATCTGCCCCACACGCGTGGGGATGAACCGACGTTTTGGGAGGGATGCTTCACGGCCATGGCAATCTGCCCCACACGCGTGGGGATGAACCGGACTATTTGGAGGACGCTTTCCGCCTGTTTTTTGATCTGCCCCACACGCGTGGGGATGAACCGTACATCGAGGCGCTGACGGACGCGGATATTGCCATCTGCCCCACACGCGTGGGGATGAACCGGAACAGCGCGACCAGTACAAGGCCGACGCTGAAAATCTGCCCCACACGCGTGGGGATGAACCGTATTCGCCAGCACGGTCAACATGACCGGCCCCAATCTGCCCCACACGCGTGGGGATGAACCGTTGGCCCTTGAGGAATTACAATCCGCCTGCCTACATCTGCCCCACACGCGTGGGGATGAACCGTCCGACCATTCGGTCTTGATGCTCTCGGTCAGCATCTGCCCCACACGCGTGGGGATGAACCGTGTTTGATTTCCTCAGCGGATGCCACTCCCATCCATCTGCCCCACACGCGTGGGGATGAACCGTGCAAACCGGAATACCGCAGCCCATCATGGAAGCATCTGCCCCACACGCGTGGGGATGAACCGCCGCAAAAACAGGGAAATGGAGGGACAAGCATGAATCTGCCCCACACGCGTGGGGATGAACCGGCTGCAATCGCACTTGCGGCTGTCACACCGCTTGATCTGCCCCACACGCGTGGGGATGAACCGCGCTTTTATCTGACCTGTAACCCAGGCGGTCCCATCTGCCCCACACGCGTGGGGATGAACCGGCCTACGACAGCGCCAGCGTGGAGGCCTACGACATCTGCCCCACACGCGTGGGGATGAACCGATATGCACAAAAATGGTTGGGAAGAATTGATAAATCTGCCCCACACGCGTGGGGATGAACCGGGTCGAAGCGGGAACCCGTCCGGCCGGCCCAAAATCTGCCCCACACGCGTGGGGATGAACCGAGCGGAATAGTGCGAATGAAATCATCACAGGTGCATCTGCCCCACACGCGTGGGGATGAACCGTGCTGGTTTCCTTGTGGCGCAACGGTTTGCAGGCATCTGCCCCACACGC
Organism: uncultured Eubacteriales bacterium; assembly: GCA_944349545.1. Taxonomy (GTDB): domain Bacteria; phylum Bacillota; class Clostridia; order Christensenellales; family Aristaeellaceae; genus Limiplasma. Next base: position 53,309 of record CALVNG010000004.1, on the reverse strand, counting down.
GTGGGGATGAACCGCGAATAATGCGGCGGAGGCGGCAGACGGCGCAGCATCTGCCCCACACGCGTGGGGATGAACCGTCCGCAGCGTCCATCCCGTCCAACTGTTCCGCCATCTGCCCCACACGCGTGGGGATGAACCGTCAGAAAACTGGTGTGGCCTGGTTTGAAGATTCATCTGCCCCACACGCGTGGGGATGAACCGTCGATAATGATACCCACCGGATACACCCGGTCATCTGCCCCACACGCGTGGGGATGAACCGCCAAAGCTTCACCGCGGCGGAGGCCGCCATAGAATCTGCCCCACACGCGTGGGGATGAACCGCGAGCTGCGTGAGGTAGACGCGGACGATATGACATCTGCCCCACACGCGTGGGGATGAACCGTGCGACGCGCGGAGGGAAGCAGCGCGATGCCGGAATCTGCCCCACACGCGTGGGGATGAACCGCTTGAACGGAACAGCCTTATTAGGGTGCGCATCCATCTGCCCCACACGCGTGGGGATGAACCGGATCGCGGATATGGATGCAGCCGCCTCTCCAGCAATCTGCCCCACACGCGTGGGGATGAACCGCACAGGAGCACCGTGTAGCCAATGCAGCTCCAGAATCTGCCCCACACGCGTGGGGATCAATCTCCGTTTAGGATTTTAGAATGGTTACGGCATCTGCCTCATTCGCACGGAAACGGCTGTATCTAACCAGCTAACCCCTTTCAGGCGGTTAACTACTGAATCTGCCTTTCAAGGACCATCAAGACGAGGAGTCAGCTCATGACTTATCTCTACCTCCACGCACAGCCTTGTCATTATATTCCGTTTCCCCTGCTCCCTGTGAGGCTCTGAGATAAATGAGCGTAACCGTGGAACCGCTCTTGATCGGCCCTTCCGAATAAGCCGAATCAAAGATGATCCAGGCTCGCACGGGCGAAGAACGCCGGCTTTATCCGCTCTGTGTCCAAGATGGCTGTGCTCCGGATGACCGGCAGGCAAGGGTTTCTTTGTCCGGTCAAAGAATGGAATGCTGTGCGGACGCTCGCGGGGAGGGGCCTCACCGGATGGTTTTGTCCGGCAGCCTGATACCTGTATCCAATGGTACAGCCGCAAACGGATCAGGCTGTCTTCAGATGACGCGTTTCTTTGGAATATGGAGAGAATCCTGAAGTGGCGGCATGGCTTGTCCGGCTTTTCTTCCCCTCGTCCGCCCCCTCAAATTTCCGGCCGGTCCGGGCCGGTTCATCTGCCCGTCATGGCCGTGGGCGTTATGTCCTTTCGCATAGCGAATCCCATGTCTGCACCATCGCGTCGCGGAGGCAGCGCGATGCCAACGCACACGTATGGCAGTTCGGGCACTGCGGCCAAATCTGTGGATCAAACAGACCGTTTGGCGCCAAATGCGCGGTCCTGCAGCGCTCGGCGAGCGTCGCACCATAGACCTTCTCGCAGCTTGCCAGCGCGGACGCCTCGTCTTCGCCCGCTTCAAGCGCCCGCCAGAAATCCCGGTACGCCCTGTACAGCCGCCGCGGCGTTCGGTTCGCGGCGTCGGTCGCAAGAAATGCGTCCATGGCTTGGGCCGCCTGCCCATACCGGCCGACGCTGCCCAGGAGCAGCGCCTCAAATGCACCTTCATGCGCTCCTGCCCCGGGCGTCGAGCGGTCGGCGAGCCTTTCCAGCGGCGCCCGGTCAACCGGCAGCCGGGCCTGCTTCAGATCTGCCATGGCGTCCGCCAGCGCCTTGAGCGATTTCCCGGAGGCGCCGGGCAGGTTGTACACGATTTTTGAGGCCCGCCGCAGCCTCACCCATGCCGCGAACTCCGCACGCGACAGCGGGTAGTGCAGAAACGCCTCCGACGCCCCGGGCACATACACCCTGTATACCGGGAAGCCCAGCCGGGAATGGTCGCGCACATATACGGCGCTGCCCCGCTCCCCAACCAAACCGGCATAGGCGGAAAGCGCCTGCGCATCGGATGCAAACTGCTCCCCGGCCTCATGGGGCGGATACGAGGGCGGACCGTCAAACGCGCTGAAAGCGCCGCTTCCGTCCGTCACCATGGCCATGTATGCCCACGCTGCGGCCGTCTCATCCCGCCCGCCCGGCCGGTGGAACCTGCGCGAAACTGCCCGCGCGTTGCCCTGACACAGCTCCGTCAGGCAGCGTTCCAGCGCGATCTCCCGCGAGGCCGCCGCGCCCGGATGGAACGCCCGTTCGCCGCCGGGCTGCCAGAGCGCCAGCGCCAGCACCGGATAGCCCTTGCCCAGCGAGAGGTCGCGGATCGAATACCTGAGCCCGCTCTCCGCAAGGCATTTGAGGACCTGCGTCCCGGCAAACTCGTCCGCCGGTATCTCCGGCGGCGTCAGCCCGTACTGGTACAGCTTTTTGACTGCATACCGTTCAAAGACCTCCATCAGGCCCTGCAGCATCGCCTCCTCCGGCGTGTTGCCCGCGCACAGGCCCGTGGTACCGCACAGCAGCTGCACCAGCTCCAACGGCATAAGCGCCGCCGAGCCGTCGTTGAGGCAACGGAACGGCGCGCACCTGAGCGGCTCCTCTCCGAAGCAGTCGCACAGGAAGGCGGCAAGCTCTGACCTTGTGTGGAGTTTCAGCGCCTGTACAAACGCGTCGGGGCACTGCCGGGCAAACGCCTGCGCGGTCAGGTCGACGGCATCCGCTGCGTCATCCGGGCCGTATGGCATCAGCGCGCCGGCGGACAGGCGCTCCATCAGCTCTCCGTATGCGCTGGCGAGCGCATAGCGCGGGCTCATGCCCTTGCCGTTGACGCCAAACCCCTGGCCAAACAGCGGCGGATCGCCCAGCTCAAGACGGCAGCTATACGTGCCGTACCTTTCCGGAAACGTGGTCTCCACCACAAACAGATCGCGCTCGCGCAGTATCTCGCGTATGCGGAAAATGGTCTCCTCGGGCGGCACCGCCTTGCGCCGCGGCCCGGTTGGCAATCGCTTCACAGCCGGCTCACCTCCCTGTTTGCAGGCATCGGGCGAAGAGCGCGCCCAGCTCCTTCTGACAAATGGCAGTGGCGGCCATCCGCTCCTGCGCAAAGCGCTGCCGGGCGATGAGCCTGGGATACGGACAGGCCGCCGAATCGGGACAGCTCGCGCAGTCGGCACAGTTTGGCAGCGCGCGCAGTTCGTCTTCGAGGTATTGCATCGCCCTGTCCGCGACCTTCTCGCCGTATCGTCCAGCCAACCGTTCACGGGCCGCGCCTTCCGGGACGCCTTCGCCCCGCATGCTCCACAGCTCGCCGACCGCTCTGAGCAGCCGCTTCGGCGCGCTTTCGGACCCGGCGTCCGCCAGATACAGGTTCAGCGCGCGCACGGCGTCCGTCCAGCACTCCGCGCTGGCATACACGATCGCTTCAAACAGGAAGCGGTTTTGCGCGCTCTGCGGAAGGCTGTATGAGGAAAAGAACCACTTTGCCGGCTCCAGCGGGTCGCTTAGCAGCGTGTCCTCCAGCCGGCGCACGGCGACGGCCAGGCGGCGGCGCGCTGCGCTGTCCGCGCCGGGAAGGGTCAGAAGCGTGCGGTGCTCGCGCGCAAAGTCCGTCCACGCCAGCAGCTCGGAATAATCGGGCGCGTCAAACATGCAGTCGACTTCGCTCATGCCCGGTATGAACAGCTGATACGCCGGGAAGCCGAGATACGAATTGTCCCGAATGAACAGCGACGCGCCCGCCTGCGCCAACGCCCGCACCATGTCGTCCAGGTCGGCCTCATCCGAAATCGAGCGTGCGTGGCGAAATCCCCCGAACGCCGCGCCCTCCTGGCATATGCAGTCCGGCCACGCGCCAAAGCCGCTGGCGACCGCCTGGATGAAGTGACCCCAATACTCCGTCTTTTCCGGCTGCGGGGCCGTCTGCGCCGGCCTTTTGCCCAGCGTGGCGCCGTGGTACCGACGGTCGATGTCGCTCGGATTGCCCTGGAACATCTCGGTCAGGCAGCGTTCCAGCGCGGTCACGGGCGAAGGGTCCGCGCCCAGATGGAACGCAAACGTGCCGTCCCGCCGCATGAGGCGCAGTCCGATCACCGGAAGGCCCCGGCCCATGGAGCAATCCCGTATTTCAAAATCCAGGCCGTTTTTGCGCACCGCCTCAAGCCGCGCGAGCACCTCGGCGCCCGCGAACACCGATTCCGGAATCACCGGCGGCGGCGTGTTCTCCAGGTACAGCAGGCAGATCGCATAGCGCTCGGTGATCTCCGACAGGCCCTGCAATATCGCCTCCCGGGGCGTGTTGCCCGCGCACATGCCATTGGTGCCCGCCGCGCGCCAGATCAGTTCCGCGGGCAGCAGGCGGGTGCGCCCCTCCATGACCGAATAAAACGGCACGCAGGGGACCCGGTCCGTCTCGGCCGTGCGCTCCAGAAAGGCCTGGGCGGCGCCCTGCGGCAGATGGAACATGGCCTCGACCACATCGCTGCATTCCGCGGCCGCTTCCCGGGCGGACAGATAGCGCTCGTCGGGCGCATAATGGTACAGGAGTTCGCCCTTTTCAAGCGCATACCGCCGCTGGCGCATCGGGAACAGCGCGCCGTTCTGCAGCCGCTCCATCATCTCCCCATAGGCGCTGGCCTGGGCGTAGCGCGCGTTCATGCCCTTTCCGTTCACGCCGATGTTGAGCGGCTCGATATCCTCGTCCCCCAGCCATACCCGGCAGCACGACACGCCGGGCACCGGAAACACATAGTACCGCTCGAACAGGAAGATGTCGCACTCCGCCAACATTCTGCGCGCATTGAGCACCGTTTCAAGCGGGGGCAGCGCCTTGTACGCCTTTTCTCTTTCGATTCTATTCATGCCCGTGTCCTCCGTATTCGGTCTGCGCGGCCATAAAGCGTGCGCGCCACCCATCGCGGTACATCTCGCACAGGCCGGGGTCCCTGCGCATCAGCCCGCCGTTTTCCGTCAGCGCATAGGCCCGGCAGCCCATGCCGCACTGCGAAAACCATTCGCATCGCTGGCATTCCGGGTTGGCAAGATAGCGCTCCCGGCGGGTCTGCGCGCAGAAGCGCGCCAGCGCCGAGTCCGTTCTGAGCGCGCGCAGCTCCCCCTCCTGCAGGCGCGGCATCTGCGCTTCAAGCTCCGTTCCGGCAAACCCCGGGCATGGAAGCAGCCGCCCATCCGGCAGCAGGAACAGCCTGTCGCACGTCTCGGCGCACTCCGGCGCGTCCGGCGTATAGGCCGGCGCAGCTTTTTCATGCGCCGCTTCGGTCGGCAGCGCCTCGAAAAATTTTTCCATCAGGATGTATATCTGCCGGCCGTCCTCCAGCCAGCGCCGCTGCAGCCGCAGCAGCGCCTGCCCCAGCTCGGCCGTGCTCAGCGCCATGGGGCCGCCCTTCCACAGCCCGGTCGTCTGCGCGCGGCCGATCAGCCAGGCGCTGACACGCAGCCGCTTCAGCTGCTCGTAGGATGCCTCGAGCGTATGGAGGTTCTCCCGGCTGAAGACCGACGTGACCGCGGTAAAGAAGCCGTGATGCATGCCGAGCTCGATTGAACGCAGCGCGCTGTGCTCCGCGCCCTCTGCGCCGCGCATCCTGTCGTGCATGCCCACGCCGTCCAGGCTGATCTGAAGCATCGGCTTCTGGCCGTGCGCCTGCAGGAAGCCAAGCAGGTCTTCGCTGAGCAGCACGCCGTTTGTCACGATCTCGTTGATCGCGATGCCCTTTTCCGAAAGCAGCGCGATCAGCTCCCGCAGATGGGGATAGAGCAGCGGCTCGCCGCCCGTGAGCGACACGCAGACCACGTTCGCGGCCTCGAGCATCGAAATCACGCGCAGCATGTCCGCCCTTTCCGTCTGGCCATACCGGCCCTGCGGCGAGCACATGAAACAGTGCCGGCACATCAGGTTGCATCGCCCGGTCACGGCCCAGTGCAGCTCCCGCAGGTACGGCGTATCGGCGCTCCGCGGCCGCTGAAGGGGCGAAAGCGGCGCGTGCCCGTCGCATATGCGGGCGTAACCGCCCTCGATAAGCCGCTGCAGCAGCCGGCGGTCCCGCGGCAGCACGGCATACGAATCGAAATCGGTGGCCGCGTCCAGCCCCATCAGCACCCTGCGCGCCTCCGGCGCGACCGGTATCAGCCGGAAGGTCTTCAGGTCGAACAGCCCGGCTCTGTCCTGCCAGAGGCGGGGCGCATACCGCTCCGTGGCACAGGCAAACCTCATACGCCCACCTCGCGCGCATCCAGCGAACGGGCGAACTCATGGAAGTCGCGCATCAGCCCGCTCCTGTGCAGCCGGCAGCAGACGGGGTCGTTTTTCATCCAGTCGCCCCGCGCGTTCATGGCGCTCACGCGGCAGCCCGCGCCGCATTCGCAAAAGTGCTCGCAGTCCCGGCAGCCGGGGTTGACCGCCTGAACGTCCTTCTTTCTCAGGTCGCAGAAGGTGCGCAGGAACGGGTCGTCCCACGCTTCGGTCAGCGGCGTCCTGAGCAGGTTGGGGAACCTGCCCATCAGGTCGCTGCCCGTATAGCTGCCGCAGGGCAGCAGCGTTCCGTCCGGCGCCACATAGGCCAGGCTGTGTATGCTGCTGCAATCGAAGCTCTCGCCGGTGAACGTCGGCATGCCGCGGAAGATCCTGCCCGTCCTGTGGTATCTGCCCAGCCGCCAGAGCATCATGTCAAACGGCCGTCCGCACCGGACCCATTCGGCCAGCACGCCCTTGAGCGCGGGCAGCAGGCTTTGCACATCCACGCCCGAATCCGTGCCGCGCCACGCGCCTATCTCCATGGGCGGCGCCATCCACCAGTTGTCTACGCCCAGCGACGCCAGCAGATGAAGCGTGTCGATCAGTCCCCCGATGACGACCTTGTCGATGGAGGTGATGACGGTCACCGAAAAGCCCCGCTCGCGGAGAAGCCGGATGCCACGCAGCGTGCTCTCCTCCGCGCCCGCCACGCCCCGCATGTAATCGTGGCTGCCCGAGCAGTCAAAGCTCACCTTGAAATACGGCCTGAAGCCCGCCTCCGCTATGACGTCCAGCACCGCGTCGTCGATCAGCGCCGCGTTGGTGAATATCTCGGTAAAGCCGATCCGCTTTGCCGCCAGCGCGCGCACGAATTCCGTAAAATGGGGCGACATCAGCGGCTCGCCGCCGGTGAGCGCGATGTCCGCGACGTTGGCCTGCTCGAACTGGTCCAGCAGCGCCATCAGCTCCTCGCGGGTAAATTCGCCGTACCTGTCCTTCCATGCCTCGACGAAACAGTGCCGGCAGCGGAAGTTGCAGCGGTTGGTGATGGACAGAAGCAGGCTGTCGATGTAGGAGTTGGGCGCCTGCCGGTATGCCTGGCCGCCCATGAGGCTCTCCGTGCCGTCGCACGGCCGTATGACGTCCTCTGACTGGAGCTTTGCGGCCAGTTTGCGAAGTCCGGGCAAAATCGCGGGGCTGTCAAAATCCGTTTTGCCGTCGCACAGCTGCGCGCAGACGAATTCGGACGGGTTGAGGAACCGGCGCGCTCCGCTCCTCCAGTTGAGGCAGAGCCTGACCCCGTTTCGGAACCCGCGCAGCTGCCAGTCGGGATTCAGCAGGTAATATCGACTCATCGCACGTTCCTTTGCGTCATGCGCGCAAGCCCTTTCTGAAGATATTGCAGGTGATTTCGTCGCGCCCCAGCAGGCCGCCGCCCGCAAGCACCGCGCTCACGCGGCAGCCCGTCCGGCAGTCGGCCAGGCGCTCGCAGCGCGCGCAGTCGGGATTGGCCCGAAGCACCTCGGCCTTGCGGATGTCCATGACGCGCCGGAGCGTGGGATCATGCCAGGCCGCGTGCCAATCCTGCGCAACCAGGCTGGGGAATACCCCGGCAAACTCGGTGTCCGCATAGCAGGGGCATGGCATGAGGATGCCCTCATGGGTGATGTGCGGGAAGGCGCGGCAGCTGCCGCAGGCATACTGCTCTGGCGCAAATTCGGGTATGTCGTGCTGCATGTCCCGGGTGACCGCATAGGAGAAGTAGCTCTCAAGCCCCAGCGTGAACGGCCGGCCATCCGCTTCCCACAACGCCTTGAGCGCATGACAGGCGCAGGCGAAGTCCCCGTCCGCGACCCGGCCCATTGACCTGGCGCACCCCGCCGCGACGGGCCGCCCGATCCCCCAGGCATGGACGCCCGCTGCCTTTGCAAAGGCATAGGTCTTTTCAAGCGCGGGCAGCGTGTTTTCATCCACGCTCGTGGTCAGGATCACCCTGTGCCCGGCGCTGATCAGCGCCGTGATGCCGCGCCGCGCCGCGCTTTCGGCTCCCGGCACGCCCCGCATGGCGTCGTGCCTGCCCACGCCGTCAAAGCTGACGTGGAACCGCGGCCGCAGGGCGCGCGCTTCCAGCTCCGCGAGGAATGTCTGGTCGATCAAAGTCGCATTGGTGAATATGTCGGTGATGGCCATGCCGCGCGCCAGTATCGAATCCGTCAGTTCCATCAGGTCCGCGCGCATCAGCGGCTCTCCGCCCGTGAGCGAGATCTGCATGGCGCCCGCTTCGCACAGCGCGTCGAGGATGCGCCGCATGGTTTCAAGCGGCAGCTCGCCCTGCCCCTCCGGCGCGCCCATGTAGCAGTGCCGGCAGCGCATGTTGCAGCGCCCCGTAACCGAAAGGAGCACGCCGTCGATATCGGGTGCAGGCCCCCGGAAGCCCTTCGGGCATCGGCGCACCGCCCCGCGCGCCAGCAGCCTGCGCAGCGCGCTTCGGTGCACGGGCAAAAACGCCGGGGCCGACAGGTCGGTCACGCCGTCGCACATGGCATACACAAACCGCTCCGCGGGGTCCTCTCCGGGCGCGGGCCCCGCCTGTGCGCGGGCCGTGGGGATCGCGTAAAAGGCCTGTGCCATCTTTCCCATTACCCTTTCCTGTCCGACACACAGCCCCGCGAAAGCATCCCGGGGCTGTGAAAGATCAGCCGCAGGCCGTGGCTTCCCACGGCCCGCGGCTCGGGTCGGTCATTGCTTTCCGATGTAGGTGCCCAGGAAGGTGCCGCAGCACTCGCCGCAGACGCGGGTGCAGTTGGGGTCGCCGCCATTGCCGTCGCAGCCGCCCCCGGCGACTTCGTCCATCACGCTGTCCTCAAGCTCGCCTTCCGCCGAGAAAGCGGCTTCGATGTCCTCAAGCTCGACGTCAAAGCCCTCATCCTGCGCAAGCTGGCAGATCTTGGGTAGCACCTCGCTGCTGGTTCCCCGCAGCGACATCATCTTGTTCTTCAGCTCGGCATCCTCGGCCGCCTTCTGGTAAAACGCCTGGAACTGTGACTTGCTCATCGTGTACCTCCTTTTTGTGTTCGATGTGTTGACTTGGCAGCGGGGCCGAAGCCTCCGCCGCAATCATCCGCCCAAACGGATTATTTGCCATCGGTCAGGTTTTTTCCTGCGACCCCGTGCCGCAAAATGCGCCGGCGGGCGCGTCCTGCGGGCCGTCCAGCCGCTGGCGCTTGACCAGCTCCGCAAAGAATCCGCGCTTTTCCAGCAATTCGGCATAGGTGCCGTCCTCGATGATGCGCCCGTTCTCCAGCACGACGATCCGGTCGCACTGCCGGATCGTGGACAGCCGGTGCGCGATCACGATCCGGGTGCACTTCAATTTGCTCAGGGCGTCGGAGATCCGCTTTTGCGCAAGGCTGTCCAGCGCGCTGGTCGCCTCGTCGAACATCAGGATTCGAGGCCTGGACGCTATGGCGCGGGCGATCAGCAGCCGTTGCTTCTGCCCGCCGGAGATCCCGGCCCTTTCGCTGATGAGCGTATACATGCCCATGGGCATCTGACGGATGTCCTCGGCGATGCCCACCATTTCCGCCGCGTCCCATGCATCGTCCACGGTCAGCCACGGCGCGGCAATCACGATGTTGGAGTAGATGTCGCCCTGGAACAGCTTGCCGTTTTGCATCACAACGCCGATCCTCTTGCGCAGCGACTTTGTATCGAGGCTTTCCAGATCCCTGCCGTCGTAATAGACGGCGCCCTTCTGCGGCTTTTCAAAGCCCAGCATCAGCCGCATCAGCGTCGATTTGCCGCAGCCGGTGGCGCCCACGATGGCCACGTATTGCCCGGGTTCGATCTTCAGCGTCAGGTTGTCCAGCACGTTGGGCATGTTTTCATCGTAGCGGAAACAGATGTTGTCCAGTTCGATCCCGCCGTCCAGCCCCGTGACGATCTGCTTGTCCTCAGACGCCTCGGGGACCGCGTCGAAGAACGGCTTGACCATCTCCAGCGTCGGCCCGCAGCCCGCAAGCGTCAGCGCGATGGAGGCAAGCGACAGGAACGCGCCGCTCACCATGCCGTAGGCGGTATTGAACGCGTAGTAATCCGCGACGGATACCCCGCTCACAAACGCCGTTTCATACATGAGGATCGTGCCTGCAAGGGAGATGAGCAGCGCGATCGTGGTATTGAACTTCACCAGAAACGGCGGGTGGTACCTAAGGCGGACCTTGTCCGAATAGAGATGCATCCAGCGGGCAAAGGCGCGCGTTTCCGCGCCCGACAGCCGTATCTTCTCAATGCCCTTGAGCAGCGCGTACCCCATGCCGTTTTCCTTGGCCGCGACCTCCATCGTCTTTTTGGAAATCTTCATCTGCAAAAGCGCGGTGAACAGCGAAAACAGCACCGTGATGAGCACGATGGCAAGCGCCGGTCTGACCAGGGCCGGCGCGTAGAGGAAGATCTGCCCGATATAGATCAGCGAAAACACGGATGTAAGTCCGGTGGAAAGCAAAGCGGAGGCGAGCATGTCGCACAGCTTGCCGACCTGGGAGGCGCGGCTGGACAGCTCGCCCGAGCTGTATTCCTTGAAAAACGAGGCCGGCAGGGCCAGAATCCGCGCCATCGTCGCCGCCTGCACCGACAGGTTCATCCGCAGCTTGATTCGCGCCATCAGCAGCGACTTTACCGCGCCGAACATCAGCGACGAAACGCTGACGCACGCCATGAAAGCCGCCATGGCAGCGAGCAGCTTCCTGTTTGCGCTCTGCGCGACCAGGCCCACGAGCAGGTTGTTCAGCCGGGGCATCAGCAGGCCGATGAGCACCACGATCAGCGTCGCAAGCGCGAACATCAGATAGTCCGACGTGGAGATCGTCTGCACGATATAGCGCAGCAGGGTGGGCAGGTTGAGCCGGGTGAGCGGAAACACCTTGTAAAACGCGATTGCCTGAGCGTCAAACTGGTCCTGATTGCGGGCCGTCACCCGGACGGGCTTGCCCGTGCGTTCGTCCCGGTACACGTATCCGAACATTCCCGCAGGCAGCAGCGCCACCACGCGTCCGTCGGACTTGCGCGTGCCCAGCAGCGCGCCGATCGAGTCCCGGTACCAGCCCTTTTCGAGCGTGACGTTTTTGCGCATGATGCTGTGCGGGCGCAGCAGGTATTCGAGCTGCTCGTCCAGGTCCTGTATCTCCTCGGGAACCTCGCGGGTGCCGACGTGATAATAGACCAGTATCTCGTCGATTGCGTTCTTGACCTTTTCCGCGTCCGTTTTGAACCTGTCGGCTGTTCTGGAGCCAAAAACCGCATCGGATATGTTCGCAAACGCATGCTCAAGCAGCGCTTCGTCGTTGTTTTGGCGCGCCCGGAGCTGTCCGTCAAATCCGTCCATCGTTTTCCCTCTTCTATTCGTTGGCGACCAGCTGCGCATACAGCCCGCCCGCGGCGACCAGCTGATCGTGCTTGCCCCGTTCGACGACCCGTCCCCTGTCCATGACGAGGATCTCGTCGCAGTCCCGAATGGTGGACAGCCGGTGGGCCACCATGATGCAGGTGATGCCCCGGGCCATGACGGCGTCTATGACATCGCGCTCGGTCCGCGCGTCCAGCGCGCTTGTCGCTTCGTCCATGACGATGATCGTCGGGTCCTGCGCGAGCATGCGCGCGATCTCCATGCACTGGCGCTGGCCGCCGGAAAAGTCCTTGCCGCCCTCATGAACCCTGTACTGGTACCCGCCTTCGCGCTGCATGATGTCCTCATGCAGCTGTGCGTCGCGCGCGGCCCGTATCACCTCAAAATCATCGATTGAGTCGTCCCACAGGCGGATATTGCCGGCGATGGTGTCCTCAAAAAGGGTTATTTCCTGATCGACCACGGCCAGCGAGCCGGTGAACACGCCGCGGTCGATCTCGCTCACGGGCTTTCCGTCGAACAGTATCTCGCCGCTCCACGGCTGATACAGCCCCGAGATCAGCTTGGCGGCCGTCGATTTTCCGCAGCCGGACGGCCCCACGATCGCAACCCTGCTGCCCGCTTTGACCGTCAGGTCAAAGTCCTGAATCAGCGGCTTTTCCAGGCGCGAATACCCAAACGTTACCCCCCTTAAAGAAATGTCGCCGCTGAGCTTTTGGCGGTTTTCCGCCGGCCCGGCGCCGGTCTCCTCAAACAGGGGGTCCGTGGGGTACTCCATGACATCCTCCACGCGCTCCATCTCGCTGCGCATCTCCTGCAGACGCTGGCCGGATTCGATCAGCGACGAGGCCGGCGCGCTGAAGGCGTTCAGGAAGCCCTGAAAGGCCATCACCATGCCTATGGTAAACTCGCCCTGCATGGTCAAAAGCACGCCCAGCGCCATGACAAGCGTATTGCTCAGCGCCGTGATGACCGCCGGGATCAGACCCATGTACTGGTCGATTTTCGCAAACCGTATCGCCTGGGTATTGACGCCCGCCTGATAATCCGACCATCTTTCAAAGAATCCGTTCTCCGCGCCGCTGGCCTTTATGGTCTCGATCATCTCTATGCCGGCAACGGTGGCCGCGTTGAGCTTGCCCTCGTTCTGGATCTTGACCCGGGTCACGTTGATGCGCATGTGGGCCATGATGTGGGACATGATCAGATTCACAAGCGTGGCGGTCAGCCCCACCAGCGTGAGCAGCCAGCTGTATTTGAGCATGACCACGAGATAGACGATCACCATGATCATGTTGAGAAACAGCGGCGCAAGCGTGTTGATGAGCGTTTCCGCGATCGTAGCATTGGACGCATGCCGGTCGAGGATATCGCCCGCCATGCGCTGGGAGAAAAACGCCATGGGCAGATGCAGCACCTTCCACAGGAACAGCGCCGAGCTGCATGCCTCCATCCGCGCGTTGAGACGGTTGGACATGAGCACGGACACGGCCGATACCAGCAGCTCCAGCACCGCCAGCACCGCGATCACGCCGATAAACGGATAGAACCAGGTTGCATTCACGCCCGTAAGCATTCTGTCCAGAAAGACCCTGGAGGCGGCAGGCTTGAGCACGCCGAAGAACGCGGCCATCAGGCTGGCCAGCACAACGAAGGCGATCGACGCGCCCGCGCCCCGCAGCCGCTTTCGGGCAAACGCCAGCACGCTCCCGGATTTTCCGCTCCGCTCAAAATCCCCGCCCGGCGCCAGCATCAGGCAGATCCCGGTAAACGATTCGTCAAACACCTCCATCGGGACCGAATAGCTGCCCTTGGCCGGGTCGCAAAGATACGCCTTTTGGCCCCTGAATCCCCGCAGTACGACAAAATGCCGAAAGTTCCAGTGAATGATGCAGGGAAACGTGCCCTTTGTCCGCAGCGTCTCGGTTTCATAGCGGTATCCCCTGGCCTGAAGACCGTAGCTGCGCGCGGCGCGCAGCACGTTGCCGGCATTTGCGCCGTCACGGGATACGCCGCAGTCCGCGCGCACCTGTTCCAGCGGAATCCATTTCCCATAGTACGCCAGCACCATCGCCAGGCATGCGGCGCCGCATTCAAGCGCCTCCATCTGCATGATGACCGGTACTCTGGCCACGCCGCGCGAAAGCGGCTGGTGCGGCTTTCTTCCCTTTCTCATGCTTCACCTCAATCAAACAGCAGGGAAAGCGGCGGCTGCTCTTCCTTGACGATCGTGGCGTCATAGGTGCCTTCGGGCAGGCTCCCGCTCAGCTCTATGACATAGAACATATCCTGCGCAGCCAGCCCTACCAGATGGACCATGTCGTTGGAGAAGTGCGCATCCGCAGAGACGACATCCTCGGAGATGGACAGCACCTTATGCTCCACGCCGTCGACATAGGCCTTCTGTCCGACCGAGATGCCGTCCCTGTCCGCTTCCCTGACAAACGCCTCGATCGCGCCGTTCCAGGAGATGGCAACCGCCTTCACCTGCGTCTCCACCCTGCCGAACGTGCCCCAAACGCAAAAACCGATCAGCAAAATGATGACCGCGCCAAGGACCAGCCACAGGCTGATGTTGGTCCCGCGCAGATAATCGTTGAGCTGTTCGGGCGAACGGATCTTGTCCATGGCCTTTTTGCGGAACAACAGGTCTTTCTGCATACATCCTCCTGTAAAACGGGGGTGACTTCTGATCGCACAAAGCATGCGCTACGCGCGCGCATCGGAAACGGCGGGCAGGCGGATGACGCACTCATAGCCCTTCAGCGCGTCCGCCAGCTTCTCCAGATAGCCGTGTTGAAAAAAGAGGCACTTGGACGGGTCCACGCCAAACCGGTCGCCCGTCAGCGCCGCCGCACACGCGCGGCAGCCGCCGCAGCAGAGGCGGAACCAGGGGCAGTCCGCGCACTGGCGGCTGTGCTCCTTCAGCTGCTTCAGCGTCGTCTGGACCTCGCTGAGATAGGCGCCCTGCTGCAGGTGCGTCCGAAGCCCGTCCGCCTTGACGTTGCCCAGAAACCTGCCGCATTTTACGTAGTAGCCGGACACCTGAAGGCACGGGTAGAGGTTCCCGTCCGCCGCGACGGCGACCAGCCCGCGGTTGCACCGGCATACCGGCAGGCTGTCGCGGTATTCGCGGGCATCGCACCCCACCGCGGCGGGTCGGTATTTCCTGCTCGCCGGACAGACCGCGGCCATCTGCCAGATGTTCACGTTCATCGTGCAGCCGGTCTGGACGTATGCCTCAAGAAATGCCAGCATGCGGTCGTAATACTCGCTCCAGGAGAGGCCGGCCCCACCCGCGTTCTGCACCCAGCGCGGCGCCTCGCTGGTCCGGATGATGCGCATGCCGCTTGCGCCCATGCCGCTGAGCAGCCTCGCCGTGGGGAGCATGGCGTCTGCGTTCAGGCGGTGCACGTTCGTCTGGGCCATGACCTCAAAGCCTTCCTCAAGGCACATTTCAAACGCCCGCAGCGCGCTTTGCTCCGCGCCCCGCTGATTCCGCAGCCAGTCGTGGCAGCCCGCGCCGTCAAACGATATCTTGAACCTGGGCGCCGCGCCCATCGCTCTCATTTCCCGCAGCATTTCCCGCGTGATGAACGTGCCGTTGGTGTTCAGCTCCTCAACGAACATATCGCGCTCATAGATCCTCTGGAAGATCCGCATGAAATCCCTGTGGAACATGGGCTCGCCGCCGGTCAGCGTAAAGGCTTGTATCCCGCAGGCCGCCGCCTCGTCGATCAGTCGCATCGCTTCTGCCGGCTGAAACTCGCTTTGCAGGCGCGCGTTGTCTGCCGCGTTGAAGCAGTGCAGGCAGTTGAGGTTGCATTTTCCGGTGAGCATCCAGTTCAGCGCCGGAAAATACTCATTGTCATACGAGCGGTAGCGCTGCCAGTCCGTCAGCCGCTCCCCCGCGCCCGCGGGGTGGCACAGCCCGCGCGCCACCAGCGCCGCGATGGGCGCCTCGTCCGGTATCTCCCGGATGCCGTCACAGCGCAGCAGCAGATCAAACGTTTCCTTTGAGACGCGCCTGGCATTCCGTTCGCTGCGGCGATAATAGGCGAACGGGACGCGCCGCCAGCTTCGCAGGCCGACGTCTTCATTCAGCAGATAGCGGATGCTGTGACCTCCCTTCGCCGGGCCCGATTCAGCCCGGCCGCGATGCGCCGCACGATACGCGCGCTGTTCGATAGGAACCAATGAAAGCAGCTGGGGCCTGCCGGCCTGTGTGGCCTGGAACGGCCGGTGGCCCACGCCGGAAAGCGCCAGGGCTGCCGCCGGTTTCCACGATCATCCGCACTGAAGCCCATCGCTCAGCAGGGGCAGGCCGAGTTGGACGTTAATAGTGACATTATACCATCTTTTGAGATCTTTGTACACCGTGCGGGGACGCCTTGTCCGCTTCGGCATTCCCGCTTCCCGGCAATGCGTCGGCCTTTGCTGAACCCCTGTCGCGCCGCATGCGGTCCCTTGCGCGCACATCCCCGCCGGTTCGCGCGATGCGCAAAAGCCTCCCTCCGCACACCCCATTCGGAGCGGATTGTGCTATACTATGCTCACGGGCATCGGGCAGGCCCCGCCGGCACCATCATCGGAGGAGGGGGACACAGATGGCTACGGAACCTTTGCAGGTGCTGCGCACACTCGGTTTTGAGCCGGAGCGCTGCACATCCATCGGGCATGAATCGCTGGGCCGGCACGGCGTCTACCAGTGCGCGGATCAGATCATCAAGCTGTACGGAGACGGCAATCCGCCGGCGGCCGCCCGTGTCAGGGCAGAGCAGCTCTATACCGCAAGGGCGCGGGAAAACGGCGTATGCGCGCCCCGCGTGCTGCGCGCCGGGACGGTGCTCGGCGTCCCGTACACGATCAGCCGGCGGCTGGAAGGCGTCGTCGCCGGCACGCCGCTTTCGGATGTGACCGCCCGTGAAATGGGCGTCATGCTCGGCAAGCTGCACCGGCCTTCCCTGGCCGAAGGCGCGGCGTGGCGCAGCGCCTGGATTCAGGAGCTTCGGCAGGCTGTTGAAAAAGCGCATGCCTCGGGCGCCGGTCGCGAGGCGCTGTCGCTGTGCGACAGAACGCTCGCCTATTTGGAAGGTATTTCTCCCCTGCTGTTTTCCCTGCTGCCGATGGGCACCCTGCACGGCGACTTCTCCGCGCGCAACGTGCTTTGCGTGGACGGGCACGTTTTCGCCCTTCTCGACTTCGAGCTGGCCCACGAAGGCAACGTGGAACTGGAGCTGGCGCGGTTTTATCAGAAGGAGCTGCACGGCTCTCCCGCCCGTATCGCCGCCTTTCAGGCCGGCTATGCGCAGCAGGCATTTCTGGCTCCCGGATTCAGCAGGCGCCTTCCGCTGTACCTCCTGGGCGAGGCGCTCATCGGCTGCTCATGGAGCAAAAACGCGGTGGATGCGTACTTTGATGAATGCCTTGCCACCCTCCGGCGCTTTCTCACGCGCTGCGGGCGATAAGCTGCGGGGAAGGCGCATTTTGCGTGGACGCTTATTTCCGCGGGCGATTACGGAATATCATGAAAGGCTCAGAAAAGGCTGTTGATGAAGCCGTGAGCCATAACGGGCCGCCTGCCGGGAGGGTGGGGGAGATGCAGGCCCTCTGGGCAAATGCAATGTACCGGAAAAGCGCGTTCTGTTTTACCGCTGGCAAGAGCCCGGCTTTGGCCGAACCACCCTGACCCTGTCGAAAGTGGTGGTCATGGCCGTCCGCAATGAGCGCAGCGACGGCATCGGCACCTGGAGCCGCCGCTGACGCGTTCGGAGAAATACTGCGATCGTCTGCGCAGCCGTCCCCGCAAGAAAAACGATCTTCCAAGACAAAAGACCCGTTCCTGATTAGAACGGGTCAGACCGCCGCCCGGCGAAGCCGAAGGCGCAGTAGGCGGACGGCGCAAACCTGTCGAAAAAACTCACCTGCGGGGTACTTTTTCGACAGGTTGTCATGTAGCGCTGCTACATGTAGATCTGCGATACAAATTTGGAAAGCAGGAGCAGGAAGCGGTCCGAACCCCCGTCCGGCATCGTTGCGTTCCGGCAACGACCCGAAAAGGAGCCCGAGCCTCACAAAGCGTATCTCCCGCAGGACATGGCACACCCCCAATCCCCGATGGCCTGTACGAAAAGGTGCGGCGCAGCCCGCTCGCCCTATCCCCTCACTTCCCCACCTTCTCCCTGTCCGCGAACACCTTCTCCATATTGACCGAGGCCCTGCGCAGCGTCTCCTCCTTGAGATGCGTGTAGATGTTCGCGGTGGTCTGGTAGTCGGTGTGGCCCACGATCTTCATGGCGATCAGCGGGTCGACGCCGCTCTCGTAGAGCAGCGTCACGTAGTTGTGCCGGAAGTAGTGCGGGGTCAGAATAAGATAGTATTTGCCCAGGCTTGACGGTTTTTTGGTTCTATGATATTCTTTCTTCGTTGCACAACTGTAAAAAGAATTGAAAATCGACTTCTAATAACTGATAAGAGAGCGTATGCGGTTCATAGAGGACGTATGAGTGGTCAGGTTGTCATTTGCGTGTTCTTCTGGGAGATTGCCTCTCTTTTTCGGCGGACCTGCGCTTTGACAGGCGAGATACCCACCATGCGATGGCCGCCAGGGCCTGACTCCGCCCCAAACGGCGGCAATGGATTGGCAACCCGTCCGGGGCAGCGGTTTGGTTGAAAACAGATTCTGCATGGTGACTTGGCAGCGATTTAGGAGAGATTGCGCGTGGATTCAGATTTGTATCAAACGCTGTCCATGATCGTAACCCAGATATTCCTGGGCATATATGTCGTGACTTTGGTGGAATTGCGGCAACCCAAGCGGGTATGGCTTCTGCGTTGGATTGCCATGGCCGTGGGACTGGTGGTGCTCCAGGTGGCGCTGATCGCGCTGGCCGGGTTCAAAACCTTTTCCCAGTATCAAATGCTGACCTTGGTAACGCCCTATACGCTGGGCACGGTATGGTGCTCCCGCTATCGAAAGATGCGCACGGTCTTTAGCGTGGCAAACAGCGCTTATGTCGGCTGCGTCGCCGCGCTGAACGGTTTTGTGGCGCAAATGATTTTCCCGACAGTCCCGTTTCTCTCCCTGTCGGTCAGAATCATCTCGATGATTTTGCTGTACCTGGTATTGAAGAGATTTGGACAGACTTACCGGCAAATGGTGCGCCAGTTGGATTCCGGCTGGACGCTCATCTGCCTGATTCCCATTACTACCGCTGAGCTTACGCTGTACATTTACCACACCTATTTTTACGCCGATCCGTTTCCGGCCTCCGTGACCATGTACGGTCTGCTGGTCGTATGTGCCTGCGCCTACTACCTGATGTATCTCTTTTTTGAGCGAGTGGCAAAAGAAAACCAGGCCCAGCACATCGCCTATCTGTCCTCCCTCCAGCTGTCCGCGCTGCAAAGCCGGATGGACGCAGTCAAGGCAACGGAGAATACCATCCGCACGGAGCGTCACAACCTGCGCCATAGGCTCCAGATCGCAGCGGAGATGGTGGCGCAGGGTGATAAAGCTGCGGCGCTGGATTTCCTTAGCGCCGCTCAGAAAAAGCTGGATGACCAAAAGGAAATGCACTGGTGCCGCCCGCCTGTGCTGGACGCCGTGTTTACCTCTTACTTTGATCAGGCGCAACGTCAGGAAATTCAGGTAACGGCAAGGCTCTCGCTCTCCAGCGATCTGCCGGTAGATGAGAACGAATTGGCCATCGTCCTTGCCAACGCGCTGGAAAATGCGATCTACGCCAACATGAAGCTGCCCAGCGAGCGGCGGGAAATCTATTGCCGAATAGTGAGCACACCCTCCCTGATGATGGAGATTTCCAATCCGTGCGATGAAAAAGTGGCCTTTGATGACCATGGCATTCCGGTGGCCCGGCAGCAGGGACATGGTCTGGGGATGCAGTCTATCTCCAATTTCTGTGGCAAGCACGGAGCCACATGCCAGTTTGAGCACACGGACGGACGGTTTCGCATGACGCTTGTATTGTAAAGCGGACTGCATCCCCTTTGCCGGAAGCTTTCTTTCCCGCCCAATATACCAAATGCTAACAAAAAGGAAATTTGCCATGAAAAGCGTGTTATATTTCGTCTTTCGCGCATTCTTTATCACAATGATGACCGTTGGAATGATGGCAAGCCTGACCGAATTCCGCTTCGGACGCAGAAAACTGCTGGTTATCCTGGCAGTTTATGGGGCATGGGTGATTGCTTCAAGCCTGGTCCTGGTGTGGATCGGCGGAGAGCTGCTGCTGCTGCGGCTGTTTTATCTCACCATTTCAATCCCGGCCACCGTGCTCACATACTGGTCCGCCAACGATACCCCAACCCAGGCGGTATTTAACTATATGACGCAGATTCTGCTCTCTGTGCTGGCGGTTTCCGTCATCCGCCTGCTAACGGACGCCCTGGGCCTCTCCGGATTGATAAACATTCTGCTGATGGCTGTATTCTACTTGGCGGTCATCTGTCTGGAGTGGCGCTTTCTGCGGCGTCCCTTCCGCATGCTGGTCAAGATGCTGCCTGCCCGCTGGGGCGTGCTCACCCTGATTCCCTGCGCATTCAGCGCGTATCTCATCTTTTTGGCCTCCTGGCCGGGCAGCTACCTCGAAAGCCGCCAGCAACAGGTTTATCTCTACACGGCCGTGATTCCATTGGCCATTGTGTATATTGCCGTATTCAAAAACCTCCTTGACCAGTACCGTATTCAGCAGGAGCGTCAGAGCGCCGCGCTGCTGGCGGTGCAGATTTCAGCCCTGAAGGAGAAAATGCAGAAGGTCAACGAAATGGAGGAAGACGTCCGGATTCAGCGTCACGACCTGCGGCACCAGCTCCAGGCCGTCGCAGAGCTGGTGGCACAGGGAAACAGGGATGCGGCGCTCGAATTTCTGGACGCCGCCCAAAAGCGGCTGAATGAGCAGAAGGTCGTGCGCTGGTGCCGCCCGGCCGTGCTGGACGCGGTGTTTTCGGCCTACTTTGGCCAGGCCCAAAAGCAGGGAATCCGGGTGCAAGCAACCATTGCTCTGCAAGACGCGCTGCCGGTGGACGAGGACGGGCTGGCCATCGTTATCGCCAACGCTCTGGAAAACGCCATCCACGCCTGTCAGGAGCTTCCCGCCGGCCAGCGGGAGATACGCTGCAAAATGATGGATGCTCCCGGCATCATGCTGGAAATATCCAATCCATGTGCCGGCGGCCTCTCCTTTGACAGCAACGGTCTGCCGGTCGCCCAAAGGAAAGGGCACGGGCTGGGTGTACAATCCATCGCCGCTTTTTGTAAAAAAACCGGGGCCGTCTGCCATTTCGACTTCAAAGACGGCTGGTTCCGGATGATGCTGGTGCAGTAATGACCCGGAGCGTCGCCGCGCGTCATTTTTATCCCCCGCTCCGCACCGGACACAAGCCGCCGACACATGGAAGCACAAGCTCGCTTCTGTTTGCATCATAATGCTGTCACGAATCCGGAAACCGGCGCGTTTCCCGGCATCGCACTTGGCCTGGGGTTCTTTCAGCGCCTCCCGGCAAGCGCCTTCCCTATTCCGTCGGACAAGCTGCTTCCGGGGCCGGCAGGCAAGAGGGCGCCATTTTGTACGTTTTCGGTGTTTTCCCGTGCTCGTCTGTGTTGCATATTGCAAAATGAGGAAGGATTTTTCCACGTTTCATAGCATTCCTCCGTTTTCCGGTTTCATAAGGAGAATATGCTCGCCCTGAGGGTAAACCCGAAACCCGCTTTATCCCGGGCTCCTTTTCGAGACGGTGGCGGACATCCCGACCTTCCCCAAGTATCTTGTCGATGCCGTCTACAGCGGCGAGAACGATTGAACGATGCCCTGTCCCGATTATGACGGAATCATTCTGGATATCATAATGCCCAAATGAGATGGCATCGGGGCGCTGTCCGATCTGCGCCAAAGCGGATACCAAACGCCCATTCTGCCGCTGACCGCCAAGCCGCAGGCGGATAATCGCATCCGGGGCCGGATGCCGGGGCTGCGACGATCTGCCCAGGCTCTATGCAATTCAGGCAGGAGATCAGCAGTCTGGATACTTTGAAAGCACCATTCGTCAGGGCATCACCACAGAGGTGGTGGGCAACTGCGGCGACAGCACCGCGCCCGTGCCTCCGGGAGGCGGAGGCGGTTTTGGCCGCATCGGCGGCGGCGCGGCGGCCCAGAAGCGTTCGCTGGCGGAGCATATGCGATTTCTGGAAAGCAGAGGCATGTCTGCAAACCTGGCCTGGCTGGTAGGGCATAATACCCTGCGCTCCATCGCCGGTATCAAAGGCCCTGATTATACGCCCGAGCAGTACCAGGTCATGGAG
Organism: uncultured Eubacteriales bacterium; assembly: GCA_944349545.1. Lineage (GTDB taxonomy): Bacteria > Bacillota > Clostridia > Christensenellales > Aristaeellaceae > Limiplasma. The sequence continues at coordinate 31,386 of CALVNG010000004.1, read as the reverse complement.
CGCGAGCTGCGTAAGGCGCTGGACGACGGCGCGTTGGGCATGAGCAGCGGTTTGGAATTTGAGCCCGGCAGAGCGTGCCGTCCGGAAGAGCTGTATCAGCTCACCGGCGTTCTAAAGGAATATGACGCCATCTACACCAGCCACATCCGCAACCGCGACGCCGGAGTGCTGGAGGCGCTGGAGGAGTTTCTGCACTGCATACGCCTTAACGGCATTCGGGGCGAGGTTTCCCACATGAACATCCGCCACCGCACGCATGCCCCGGATCACGCGTTCGACCGCTGTATCGCCATGATTCAGCAGGCGCGCGACGACGGTTTCGACGTGCTGACCGATATGACGCCGCTCAACTACGGCATCGGACAGATGGCCGGCATTCTGCCGCAGTGGCTGACCGGGATGCCCCCGGAGCAGCTGGGTTCCGCCCTGCACGATCCTCAGGTGCGGGCGCGCCTGCGCAGCGACTGCGACCGCTACTGGCGCTTTATCGCCGCCGGCGAATGGGACAGGGTTCGCATGCAAAACAACCGTGCCTTCCCGGAAATCAACGGCATGACCTTCCCGGAAATCAGCCGGCTCTGGAACAAGGACCCCTGGGACTGCTACTTCGACATTCTGGCCGCCGTGGCGCCAGATCTGGACAGTGTGGTTCTGGTCAGTTATCTTTTTACGGACGAGCACTTGAAGGAAACCATTTCCCATCCGCTGTACATGCTGGTGGTAGACGGCTACAGCACGGATATCGAAGGCCCTGCCGGACAGGCTACAGGCTTCCACTACATCGGCATGGCCTGGTTCCTGACGCATCACGTGAGGGAGCTGCATACCCTTCGTCTGGAGGAAGCCGTGCGCAAAATGACCAGTATGCCCGCTCAGCATTTCGGCCTTTCCGGCCGAGGCCTGGTACATGAGGGATATTTTGCGGATCTGTGCGTCTTTGCCTATGACAAGCTGGAGACCCCCTTTGACCTGGATCGGCCGCGCCAGTATACCAGGGGGATGGATTATGTGTTCGTTAACGGCTGTCTGGTCCTGGACGGCGGCGTTCATCTTCACACGCAGCCAGGCCGGCATTTGCGCAGAGGACAGTAGCCTTTGCCATCCGTGTGTCCATGCCCTCAGCCTCCCCGCAAACCCGGGCGGTTGAGGGCGTTTTGAGCCTGCCGCTATTGCCAACCTCGCGCGCCGTTGCGGCCCGGAAGGTTTTCCCCACATTGCCACCCAAAGAGGAGGACTTCACATTTGTTGTGCCAGAAGGATAAGCAAACCCTCTCTGCCCCCGGCAGAGAAAGCCTGTTTCGTGACGCCGCTTCGCTGAAAGCCACCATGCAGGGCTATCGCCGGGAATTTCACCGCAACCCCGAGCTGTCCATGCAGGAGTTTGGCACATGCCATCGCATCAAACAGATTCTTTCCGAACTGGGGATAGAGGTTCAGCGCCAATACACCGAGCCCGCAGTGGTTGCGCTGATGCGCGGCGGCGCGGGGCCCGGACCGACCGTCGCTTTCCGCGCCGATATGGACGGCCTGCCCATTCTAGAAAAAAACAGCATTCCCTACAAATCCAGCGTCCCAGGCGTGATGCACGCCAGCGGCCACGACGCCCATATGGCCATTCTTCTGGGCCTGGCGCATCTGCTGAAACCCAGGCTGGAAAGCATGCGGGGAAACGTCAAGCTGATCTTTCAGCCCGGCGAGGAAACGCCTCATCCCGGCGGCGCCTTTCAGCTGATTCAGGAAGGGGTCTTGCTCAACCAAAGGTGGACTATCTATTTGCCCATCATCTTCATTTCGCGTTGTCCTCGGACTCCGTATGCGTTTCCAACGGTATATCCATGGCTGCAACCGACGACTTTGAGCTGCTGGTGGAGGGGCGCTGCAGCCCGATCGCGCAGCCGCAGGCAGGAGTAGACGCCATCGTCATCGCGGCGCAGATCGTGCTCTCCGTACAAACGCTCATCAGCCGCATGACCTCGCCAATGGAAAACGCACTGTTGACCATCGGCCAAATTCGAGGCGGAAACAAATCCAACATGATTGCGGATACCGTCATGATGACCGGCACCCTGCGGGCGATGGATGAATCGCTTCGGGATAAGCTGCGCTACCGCATGATGGAATTGAGCCGCTGCATCGCCCAGGGCAACGGAGGCAACGCCACGCTGCGCTTCATGCCAGGTTATCCGCTTCTTACCAACGATGCCGGCGCGACGGCCATCGCCAGGCGTGCCGCGGCTCAGTCTCTCGGAGAAGAATCCCTGGTCAGCGACCCGATGTTTTCTCTCGTAGGCGACGATTTTGCATGGTATCTGAAAAGCTGTCCCGGAGCGATCATCCGTCTGGGCGGGCGCGATGTTCGTGTGAAAGAGGATGTGCCTCTGGATGCGTATGATCTGGACGAGGAATGCCTTTGCACAGGGTTGAGGGTGTTTGCCGGAATTGCACAAAACCTGTTGATGGGCTGAGCCTTGCTTGCCGTTGTCCATAGCCGCAGGAATGCGTTCTTCCTCGCGGGGAAAAAACCGTCATGCGGGAACCATGCCGTCTCGGCCGACGCTCTTTGCACAGCGGTGACGGCAGGCCTTCCGGGTTCGTTCTGGCCGCGGGCGGTACCCATGTCCCACTCATATGCGGCGTCGGCAGTATCGGGGTTGGCGATCTTGTGCCGGCACGCGGCGCCGCAGACGGCGTCGCGTAGCCCTCCATCGCGCCGATGGCCGCAAGAGAAGAGATACACCGTCGCCGGCCGCATCCGTCAGTTGCCGCGGCGTATGTCCAGTTTGCGGCCGATTCGTCCGGGCCCGCGCATGTCGCCATGCGACGCTCCGTGATTGAAACGCATGGAATGCCATGCTCCTTTGGATAAAAAACGTTGTGTGAAAAAGGGGGCTTCTCCCCCCGCTTGCGCATCAGCAGCCCTTGCCCGCCCGGAGTGTGGGAAGGAGCATGCTCCAGCCGCAAAGCGTCCATGTCTGGAAAAGGATTCCGGCATGGGCGTTTTTTCTGATGGTATCGCTTGACGACTTCGCAAAAGGAGGTTTGCCGCTTTCCCGCGCCTCCTCAGCGTCAGCAGCGACAGACACCCCCAGGCTCGCCAGCGTCAGCATAAGCCACAGGCCCATGTGGCTATGGTCGCCGGTCTGGGACGGAGGAGGCCGGCGGACCCGCGCACCCGCAGGGCAAAGACCAGGCTGCGGTCCGCGCCGCAGAGGCTATGCCCTCGCAGTAGCAGGCACCCGTCGTTGCCGAGGGTTACGGGCGCCGGCGGTGCAGACGGGGGCCTTCGCGCCGGAGAGCTTCACGCAGCCAAGGCCGTCGCAGCGGTTCACGTACCACCGGCAGACGGTCGCGCCCTTGAAGGCGGCGGTCAGCGCGGTCTTGTCGCAGGGCTGCGCGATGACCGCCAGCGGTCCGTCCGGCCGATGAATGCGTTCGGATTGCCGGGAATCAGATCCCGCTTGGCCCGGTTTTGGTGGCAGGAAGCTTTCCGGCACGGATAAGCGCTCCCCGTCTCACGCTCTTCTTCGCCGCACCATGGTCAGAGGCGTCCTTTATTTCCAAATTTGTTTTTCAAAAGCACGAATCCTGATTCCACAGCACGTCATGCCATCCGACAGCGTATGTCGTTCTTCCTCTCGAGCTGCAGATTCTGCGCAAAAGAAGTCAGATTTTTTGCAAGCGGTTCACAATACCAGAATCGCCATTAAAATATGAAAAGTACACAGGCCAGGCGGCGCCGCAGGAAGGCCGGACACGCATCTGTTTTGCAGCTCATCCCCGTCCGAAGCGGTCATGTGTGTCGAAGACGAGACGGGCGCATGCCATCGGCTGCGGTTTTGTCTTTCGGGTTTTCACATGACGGCGCAGGCGCGGGAATCGCGGCTCCATGCATAAAAACCGCCGTATTTCGCGGCTGACCGCAATACGGATGAGGTCGGAAGCGCGCAGCCCGCCGTCTGTTCACAAAATATCCATATATCGAAAAAAAGGAAGTCAGCTTTTCATGGACAAGAAAAAATGGACCCTGGAGAAACAGCTCAAGGAAATCCCGCTGAATGAGGCAGGTATTGATGCGCTTTCCCAGCTGCTGGCCGGCGCGCTGGAGCAGGCGGCCGTAAACCGCAAGGACATCATCCGTCTGCGGCTGGCTGCGGAGGAGATTCTTGGGCTGTGGAAGAGCGAGGCAGGGGCAGACACGGTCTGTGTCTTTCGGTGCGGCTCACGCCTGGGACGGATGTATATTGAGGTCGCGGTTCCCGGCAAGCGCATGGACCCGCAGGAAGCGGCCACAGACGCAGCCGGCGAGATGCTTTGCTCCAACCTGCTGGCACAGGCGGGCCTCTCTCCGATCTATTCCTATCAGGACGGGATCAACCGCCTGTCCCTCTACCCCACCCGTCCCCAGCGGTTCAGCCCCCTGCTTCAGCTGCTGCTTTCCATTCTCGGCGCGGGGGCGGCGGGAATGCTGCTCCTGGCCCTGCCCGCCGGAGCCGCGCAGATTGCCGCCGGGGTGGTCAATCCGCTGTTTAACGCGCTGCTGGGCGTCCTGCAGACGCTGGCCAGCCCCATGATCTTTCTCAGCGTATGCTGGGGTATCGTCAACATCGGTGATATGCGCATGCTGGGCCGCATCGGCAAAACGGTGCTGCTGCGCTTCCTGGGAGCCGTTTTTCTCATAACGGCGGTGACGGCGGTCTGCCTCGTATGGGCCTTCCGACCACAAAGCGGCACGGCGTCCATGGGTGACAACGCCGCCGCGCAGATCTACAGCATGATCCTGGGAATCATCCCCGGCAATATCGTCACCCCCTTCCTGGAGGGCAATTCGCTGCAAATCATCTTCATGGCGGTCTGCACGGGGCTTGTGCTGCTGGTACTGGGCGAAAAGGCCTCCGCCCTGCGCGCCCTGCTGGACCAGGTCAACACAGCCATACAGTTCATGATGGAAAAGGTCAGCCGTCATATCTCCGTCTTTATCTTTGTGAGCCTGCTCTCGCTCATGCTCTCCGACGCCATGAGCAACCTGGGCGGCGTGCTCAAGGGCCTGCTGCTGGGGATGGCCGCCTGCGTGGTCTGGCCCGCGCTCTACGCCCTGTGGGCCTGCATGCGCCTCAAAGCGCCCGTCTCCACAGTGCTGCGCAAGCTCCTGCCCGCCTACCTGATCGCCCTCTCCACGGCTTCCTCCTCGGCTGCCCTGTCCACCAACCTGGAAACCTGCGAGCGCCGTCTGGGCATCTCGGAGCGCATCGTCCACTTTGCCGTCCCCCTGGGACAGGTCATCTTCAAAACCGGAGGCGCGGTGGGCTTTTTCGTGCTCGCCATGGGACTGGCGGAGTTTTACGGAGTGGCCATGCCCCTTCCCTGGGTGGTCACGGGCGTGCTGACGGCGGGGCTGCTGGCCATTGCCGCGCCCCCGGTGCCCGGCGGCAGCCTGACCTGCTATACCGTACTGCTCGCCCAGCTGGGGATTCCGGCGGAAGCCATCGGCCTGGCGGTCGCGGGAAACGTGATTCTGGATTTCTTTATGACCTCCTGCGGCATCTCCTGCCTGCAATCGGAGCTGATGTTGACGTCCGACCGACTGGGGATGCTGGATCATGAGGCGCTGGGGAAGGAGTGACCTTATGAAACGACACGGACGCATCCGCCGGATCTCCCTGTGCTGCCTTCTGGCGCTTTTGACCGCGCTTCTTTCAGCCTGCGCTCCTGAAAAACAGGTTTCCGGCCAAATCACCGATATCCGTCAGCTGGACGGGCAGGCCATTGGCGTAATGACCGGCTCCACCTTTGACCGGCATACGGACACCTATATCAACGATGCGAAAAAGGAGTACTATCTCTCCTATGCCGATATGGCTCTGGCGGTGAGACAGGGCAAAATCGCGGCCTTTCTCATGGACGAGCCCATGGCGCGGGTGCTGTGCGCCCAGAGCGCGGGCGTAACCTATCTCAAGGACTACCTGACGCAGGACGGCTACGCCTTTGCCTTTCCCAAAACGGAGAAGGGCGCGCTTCTGCGGGACCAGATGAACGCGTTTCTGGCCCAGATCCGGGCCGACGGCACGCTGGAGGAAATCGAAGCCATCTGGTTCGGGACCGATGAAAGCGTCCAGGTGGTCGAGGACTGGTCCAGTCTGCCGGCCATCAACGGCACCCTGGAATTTGCCGCCAAGGCCAGCAGCGCCCCCTTCGCCTATGTCAGCGACGGCCGGACGGTGGGCTATGACGTGGATATCGTGGTCCGCTTCTGTCGGGAATACGGCTATGGCCTCAACCTCCATAATGTAGAGCTCACCTCCTTCATCGCCGGCATCGAGGCGGGAAAGTATGACCTGGGCGCGGCCGGCTTCACCGTCACGGAGGAACGGGCCGAGCGGGTATATTTTTCCGATCCGGACTATGAGGGCGGCATCGTGGCGGTGGTGGCGGACGCCGGAGCGCCCGGCGCCCGGTTTGCCACGCTTTCCGACTTTGCCGGGGTCACGATCGGGCTTGTCACCGGCAGCACGCATGATCAAATCGTGGACGGATTGATCGAAAATGTGACGTTCAAATACTACGACGATTTCCCCTCCCAGCTGCTGGCGCTGCAAAGCGGGCTGCTGGACGCGGTGATCGCGGACCTGCCGCTGGCCCAACTGGCCGTTTCCCGGCAGCCGGAGCTGGCGGTTTTTCCTGAAACGCTGGCTCCGGACAGCTACGGCCTGGGGCTTGCCAAGGACAGTCCGCTGACGGAGCAGGTCAGCGCTCTCATCGAGGGTTATCGGGCCGACGGGACGCTGGACGCGCTGGCGAATGAGTGGCTTGGCGCGGACGAGAGCGTCAAGGCCATTGACGTACAGGCGTACGACGCCCCAAACGGCGTACTTCGCTATGTCCATGACCCCTCCATGGAGCCCATGAGCTACGCCGGGGAGGGGGGAAGCTCCCTGGGCTATGAGGTGGAGCTGGTCACCCTCATCGCACGGGACCTGGGTATGGAGCTGGAGATCACCCAGGCCGGCTTTAACGCGCTGATCCCCATGCTGCTCAGCGACCGCGCGGATATCATCTCCGGTTCCATCAGCATCACCGAGGCGCGCAGGGAGAGCATCGACTTTGCCGCCGCCCATTACACGGGGGGCGTGGTGCTGCTGGTGCGGGCAGCGGACCTGGGCGTCGTCACGGAAGCGGAAAGCCAGGGTTTCTGGGCCGGGCTGGCCGAGAGCTTCCGCAAGACCTTCGTGGAGGAAAGCCGCTGGCAGATGATACTCTCCGGCCTTGGCATCACGGTGGTTATCTCCCTGTGCGCGGCGGTGGCGGGCTCGGCGCTGGGCTTTGGCCTGTGCATGGTCCGGCGAAGCCGCAAGAAAGCGCTCTCCTCCCTCGCCGCGGCCTTCATCCGTCTGATTCAGGGCATTCCCGCGCTGGTGCTGCTGATGGTCCTGTATTACGTCGTCTTTGCCAGCACCCGAATCAGCGGGGTGGTCATAGCCATTCTGGCCTTCTCCATCAACTTCGGGGTCTACGTATCCGAGATGATCCGCGCCGGCATCGACGCGGTGGACAAAGGCCAGTGGGAAGCGGCGTCCGCCCTGGGATTCGGCCGGACCAAGACCTTCGCCCGGGTGATTGCCCCGCAGGCGGCGCGGCATACCCTGCCGGTATACAAGGGCGAGCTGATCTCCATGGTCAAGATGACCTCAGTGGTGGGCTACATCGCCGTGGAGGACCTGACCAAGGCCACCGACCTCATCCGCAGCCGCACCTTCGAGGCTTTCTTCCCGCTCCTCGTCACGGCCGCGATCTACTTTCTGCTGGCCTGGTTCCTCACCTTCCTGCTGGGGCGGATTGAGCTGCGCATCGATCCCAAGCGGCGGCGCAGGGCGCTCATGCCCGACGGGGAGGCAAGCCGTTCCGCCTCCGTTGCCGCTTCCCAGCCCCCCGCAGAAGGAGAGCCGGTCATCTCCATCTCCCATCTGAAAAAGACCTATCCCAATGTGACGCCGCTTGAGGATGTCAGCACGGAGATCGCCCGCGGAGACGTCATCTCCATCATCGGCCCCTCCGGCACGGGTAAGAGCACGCTGCTTCGCTGTCTCAACCGCCTGGAGGAACCCACCGGCGGCGAGATCCGCGTGCTGGGCCGGAGCCTTACCGGCGCAGGCCCCCGCGAGCTCAGCGCCATCCGTCGGCGGATGGGGATGGTATTCCAGTCCTTCCATCTCTTCCCCCACCTGACGGTGATGGAAAACATCATGCTGGGACCCGTGGAGCTGCTGGGCCTGAGCCGGGCGGAGGCATATGGCCGCGGGCTGGAGCTGCTCAGAAGCGTGGGGCTTTCAGAGAAGGCGCTCAACTATCCCGACGAGCTCTCCGGCGGCCAGAAGCAGCGCGTGGCCATCGCCCGCACGCTGGCCATGAATCCCGATATCATCCTCTTTGACGAGCCCACCTCCGCGCTGGACCCCACCATGGTGGGCGAGGTGCTCTCGGTTATCCGCAATCTGGCGGGACAGGGGCTGACCATGCTCATCGTCACCCATGAAATGAAGTTTGCGCGCGACGTCTCCAGCCGGGTGTTCTACATGGATCAGGGCGTGATCTACGAGGAGGGCACGCCGGAGCAGATCTTCGGGCATCCCGAGACGGACCGCTGCAGGGCGTTTGTCCATCGGCTCAAAACCTTCCACATGGACATCGCCTCCAGCGACTTTGACTTCCTGGGCGCGGCGTCCGCGATCGACGCCTTTGCGCGCAAGCATCTGCTGGGCGCCGATCAGTCCCTGAAGTTCCAGCAGATCTTCGAGGAGCTGTGCGTATCGGTCATCCTGCCCACGCTGCCCCAGGAGGGCGGCTGGACGATCACCTTTGACGCGGCCTGCCGGGAGGACGGCAGCGAGTGCGAGGCGGTCATCCGCTGGGAAGGCGCGCCCTTCGACCCCCTGAAGGAAGGAGATGCGCTGAGCGTGAAACTGGCCGTGGCAAAAACAAAGGACGCCCGCTGGACGTGCGAAGGCGGCGTCAACACCGTTACCATCCTGTTCTAAGACCAATCTGACAATCTGAAACGGAGGTCCTGGTATGAACATTATCAAAACCAAAGAAGGCGCCCATCTGACCCTTGCCCTGGAAGGACGGCTGGATACGACCACAGCGCCTCAGCTGGAAGCTGAGGTAAAAGGTACTCTGACGGACGTGACCGAGCTTACGCTTGACTTTGCCCGGCTGGAGTATCTCTCCTCCGCGGGCCTGCGGGTAATCCTCGCCGCGCAGAAGCTGATGAACAAGCAGGGGAAAATGGTCATCCGCCACGTGAACGAAACCATTCAGGAAGTGTTTGAGGTCACGGGCTTCATCGACATCCTGACCATCGAATAAAGGGCATCCGGGCACAGGCACGGCGGGCCTTCCGCTGCCTTTGCGGCCATCCGCCCTGTCGAGGTGACGCAGATGAAAGAAAAGGTCCTGTCTCAAAGCCCCATCTTCGCACAAAACGAGCAGGAGGCTAACCGCTATTCCTGCCGCTGCCTGCAGGTGATGGCGCTGGTCGCCCTGCTCGCATGGGTGCTGAATCTGCTCCATATCTTCATTGTTCCCCCTGCCGTGATGAACGTGGGCATGCCCCTGTGCCTTTTTTCGTTTCTCTTGCCCACCTTCCTCAGCCGCAGGATCAGGCAGCCGGACCTGCGATTCAAATACGTCATCATGGGCTGCTGTATCCTTGGCATCGCCGTTCTGTCCACGGCCATCCCCAAGCACATGGTTCTGGGATGGGTCGCGCCGGTGCTGCTGTGCTGTCACTACTATTCCCGGAAACTGACGGCCAACATCCTGGCCGCTTCGGTGGTGTGCATGTTCATCGCGGGCATCGCCTCCCTGTATATCGGCGAGGGTGATCCCAACATGCTCGATGGCATGGCCATCGCGGAGGCTGTGATTACGCCGAGGGTTTTCTGGGAAGCGGTGCTGTTTTTCCTTGTCCCCCGCGCCATCATTCTGGTGGGCCTGTCCTTTGTGAGCCTCACCGTGGCGGACCGCACCCGCGGGCTGCTGGAAAAGCAGGCCGCGGACGCCTCCTCCCGACAGCGCATCGAAACCGAGCTTAACGTGGCCACCCAGATTCAGGCGGATATGCTGCCCAGCATCTTCCCAGCCTTTCCCGAACGCCCGGAATTCGACGTATACGCCGGTATGGTTCCCGCGCGGGAGGTGGGCGGAGATTTTTACGACTATTTCCTGGTGGATAACGACCATCTGGCCCTGGTCATTGCCGACGTATCCGGCAAGGGAGTGCCGGCGGCCCTGTTCATGGTCATCGCCAAAACGCTGCTGAAAAACGCCGCCCAGACGGGCCTGTCCCCCAAGGTGGTGCTGGAAAAGGTCAATAACCAGCTGTGCGAAAACAACCAGGCGGAGATGTTCGTCACCGTCTGGCTGGGGATCTATGAGATCTCCACCGGCAGGCTCACCGCTGCCAACGCGGGCCACGAGTACCCGGCCCTGTGCCGCAAAGGAGGTCGGTTTTCTCTTCTCAAGGACCGGCACGGCTTCGTGCTGGCCGGGATGGAGGAAGCCCGCTATCGGGAGTACGAGCTGACGCTGGCGCCCGGCGATATTCTTTTCCTCTATACCGACGGCGTGGCCGAGGCCACCGACAGCGCCAACGAGCTCTACGGAACCGACCGGATGCTGGAGGCGCTCAACAGCGTGCCGGGGGCGGCGCCCCAGCGGCTGCTGGAGACGGTGAAGGATAGCGTCGACCGCTTTGTAGGCGACTCCCCGCAGTTCGACGACATCACCATGCTGGCCTTCCAGCGAAAAGATCCCGGCGCCGGCAAGTCCATGCGGGTGGTTCCCGCGCTGGATCGCCTGCCCGAAGTGTGCGCTTTCCTCGAGCAAACCCTGCTGGAAAACGGCGCACCACCCAAGGCTGTGGCCCAGGTCAACATCGCGGCGGACGAGTTGTTTTCCAACATTGCCCGCTACAGTGGCGCGGCGGACGCCGCGGTGGACTGCCGGGTAACGGCGAACCGGGCCGTCATCCGCTTTCTCGACGACGGCAGGCCCTACGATCCCACCACACAGCCCGAACCCGACGTGAGCCTGTCCGCCGAGGAACGGGAGATCGGCGGTCTGGGGATCTTCATGGTTAAAAAGACCATGGACCGAGTGTCCTACGAATACGCCAACGGGCACAATGTCCTGACGATCGAAAAGCGCTGGTAAAAACCGAGGGAGGAATGCCTTTTGATAACGCTGATTTGTGCTGTTGTGCTGCTGGCGGCGGGATACCTGCTCTACGGCAGGCTGACCGAACGCGTCTTTCGCCCCGACGGGCGGCCTACCCCCGCCACGGCCCATCCCGACGGGGTGGACTACATTCCCATGAAAACCTGGCGGATTTTTCTCATTCAGCTGCTCAACATCGCGGGCACCGGCCCCATCTTCGGAGCGCTGCTGGGCGCCGTGTTCGGCCCGGTGGTGTTTCTGTGGATCGTATTCGGTTCCATCCTGGGCGGCGCGGTTCATGACTACATGAGCGGCATGATCTCCGTACGGATGAACGGCGCGTCCATTTCGGAGATCGTCGGGGCTTACCTTGGCAAGACGGCCAAGCAGGTGATGCGCATATTCTCGGTGATCCTGCTGGTACTGCTGGGGGCGGTATTCACCACCAGCCCCGCCGGGCTGATCGCCCGTCTGACACCCGAGTGGATGAACACCGGCTTCTGGGTTGTGGTCATTTTGATCTACTACCTGCTGGCCACCCTTTTGCCCATCGACAAGCTGATCGGCAAGCTCTACCCCATCTTCGGCGCGGTGCTTCTGACGATGGCGGTGGGCATCATTGTGGGGCTGATCGCCGGAGGCTACCAGCTGCCGGAGCTGACGCTTGCCAATCTGCATCCGCAGGGCCGCCCGGTGTGGCCGTTCATGTTCATCACCGTGGCCTGCGGGGCCATCTCCGGTTTTCACGGCACTCAGTCGCCCATGATGGCCCGCTGCCTGACCTCGGAGAAGGACGGGCGCAAAATCTTCTATGGCGCCATGATCTCCGAAAGCGTCATCGCCCTGGTGTGGGCAGCGGCGGGCGTGGCCTTCTATGGCGCGACCGGCGGGCTGAATGCCGCCCTGACGGAGCTGGGTCAATCGGGCGTGGTATACGACATCTCCGTATCCCTGCTGGGCGTCTTTGGCGGCGCGCTGGCCATCGTGGGCGTGGTGGTTTGCCCGATATCCTCCGGAGATACGGCCTTCCGCAGCGCCCGGCTCACCATCGCCGACTGGTTCGGCATCGACCAGGCCAGCCTGCCCAAGCGGCTGGCGGTCACGCTGCCGCTGCTGGCAGCGGGCGCGGCGCTGACGCAGGTGGATTTCGACATCGTCTGGCGCTACTTCTCCTGGAGCAACCAGACCCTGGCCATGATTACCCTGTGGGCGGCAACCATGTATCTGGTACGCCACGGCGCCAGGCCATGGCACTCGCTGCTGTGCGCGCTTCCGGCCACCTTTATGTCCGGCGTCACCTGCACCTACATTCTCATGGCGGAGGAAGGCCTGCGCCTCTCCCGGTCCGTCGCCTATCCGATCGGCCTGGGATTTGCGGCGGTATGCGCGGCGGCCTACCTGTACAAAATGCTTTGCCGGCAGAAACGGCCTTTGTAAACGCGGATCGCCTCCACGTGCCGTAGCCGCCGGAGAATGGAATGATAACGGAAGGGGCGGAAAACATGATCGAAAAGCTGTTCCATGTGACCGAAAAGGGATCAAATGTCCGCACGGAGCTTCTGGCGGGCCTGACCACCTTTATGACCATGGCGTACATCCTCATGGTAAACGCCGGGATGTTTGCGGAGCTTCCGGGCGTGTCCTATTATGGCATCTACATCGCCACGGCGATCTCCGCTGCCATTGGCACCATCCTCATCGGCCTGCTGGCCAATCTGCCGCTGGCGCAGGCATCCGCCATGGGCTCCAACGCGTTCTTCGTCTACACCGTTTGCATGGGTTTCGGGCTTAGCTACGCAAACGCCCTCGTGCTGATTCTGCTGGACGGCATCGCCTTCGTCCTGCTCACGGTGACGGGGCTTCGCAAGAAGATCTTCGAGGCCATCCCAGCCCCGGTGCGGATGACCATCCCCGCGGGCGTGGGCCTGTTCATCGCCTTCATCGGGCTGCAGAACGCCGGCATCGTGGTGGCGGACTCGCAGACATTCGTCAACCTCGCGTCGTTCAACATGCTGTTTGGCTCGGCTTCCTGGGCGGACGTCATGCCCATTTTGATCACGCTGGCGGTGGTGATCGCCATTGCCGTAATGACCTGCAAAGGGGTGAAGGGAGCCGTCCTCTGGGGAATTCTGGGCGGCACCGTTCTCTATTATCTCCTGGGCATCACGGTTCCGGGCTTCTATGCGGACTTCGGCGCTACGCTCAACCTCAATCCCTTCTCAGCGTTTGAGGCGTTCGGCGCCTCGGCGTTCGGCCGGGTCTTTACGGAGGGGTTTGACTTCTCCTGCTATCTGGCCGACCACAACGTCGCGCAGCTGGCCCTGCTGATCGGCACCACGTCGCTGGCCTTCTGCCTGGTGGATATGTTCGATACCATCGGCACCCTGTACGGCGCCTGCGCGCGCGGCAATCTGCTGACGGCGGAGGGCGAGGTGCCCAATATGGACCGCGCCATGCTGGCCGACGCCGTAGCCACGGTCTGCGGCGCGGTCTGCGGGACCTCCACCGTCAGCTCCTATGTCGAAGCGTCCGCGGGCATTGCCGAGGGCGGCAAGACCGGGCTGGCCGCCATGGCCACGGGCGGGCTGTTCCTGCTGGCCATGTTCTTCAGCCCCATCGCCTCCCTCGTTCCCAGCTGCGCCACGGCGGCGGCCCTGATCTATGTCGGCATCCTGATGATGGACTGCACCAAGCGGATCAACTGGCAGAACACCGCGCAGGCCGTTCCGGCATTTCTGACGCTGGCCATCATGCCCATGACCTACAACATCTCCTACGGGATCGCCTTTGGCATCCTTTCCCATGTGTTCATCATGGTGTGCTCCGGAAAGGCCAAGGAATTAAAGATCGGAACGTGGATCATCGCAGGGTTGTTTGCGGTGATGTTCCTGGTGACCCATTGACGGGCGGAGAAAGCAACATGGACTATGGCATTGAGCGCAGACTGGCGCACAGGGCGCCTGCGCTCCACAGACGCTACCGGGACTGCGTGGTGACCTCGCAGCGGATGCTTACCCGGTATGAGAACTATTTCCCGGATTTCACCGATCACACGGTTCTGCACACGCTGAGCATTCTGGACCTGTGCAATCAGCTCATCGGCAGCCAAATGGAAAGGCTCACGGCTGAGGACCTCTATGTGCTTTTGATGGGGGCGCTGTTCCATGATGTGGGCATGGGGGGTTACCGCGGCGGACTTTGCACAGTTCCGCGAGGCGCTGGGATTCCCGGAACCGGCGGACGATATGGCAAAAGCCTGGGCGGTGCGGGATTAACACCAGGAGCTGTCGGCGCTGTATCTGGAAAAGTACTGGCCGATGCTGGACTTTCCCGGTCCCAGGTACGCAAGGGCGGTCATTCAGGTCTGCCAGGGACATCGGAAAACGAATCTGATGGATGAGGCGGCCTATCCGTCCCGCTTTGAGGTGGAGCCGGGAAAGACGGTGTTTCTGCCGTATCTGTCGGCGCTGATCTGCCTGGCGGACGAGCTGGACATTTCCGCCGAGCGCAACGTGAGCTTTCTCTATGACGTGGAGAAAATGCCCAGCGCACGGGACCGCCGGGAATTTCGCAAGCACATGGCCATCCGCCGGGTGGAGCTTACGCCCGAGCGGGTGGAGGTGTACGCCTGGACGGAGGATGCGGAGATTCGCGCAGGCATAGAAGAGGTAACCGAAAAGCTGCGGGATAAGCTGCTGATGTGCCGCCGGGTTGCCTCCGAGCGCTCCCCGTTCGTCATCACGCAGACCGATGTGGCGCTGCGGCTGGAAAAGCCGAAGGAGGCGGACCTATGAGGATGCTGGAACGGATGTTTCACCTGACGGAGCATGGAACCACCGTCCGCCGGGAGCTGCTGGGCGCGCTGACCTCTTACTTTTCCGTGGCCTATATTCTGTTTGTGACCCCCAGCTATCTGTCAAAAACCGGCATGGACTACACCGGCGTGCTGCTGGCCACCTGTCTGGCCTCCGCAGCGGCCTGTTTTCTGTCCGCCGCCCTGAACCTGCCCTTCATGCTGACGCCGGGCATGGGACTCAACGCCTTTTTCACCTATACCCTCTGTCTCACCATGGGCTACACCTGGGCACAGGCGCTGGCGGTGGTGAGCCTGTCGGGCGTGGCCTTTCTGCTCATCAGCCTCACCCCCCTCAGGGAGCAGATGATCACCTGTATTCCGCCCAGCATGAAAATCGCCATCAGCGCGGGCCTGGGCCTGTTCATCGCGCTGATCGGCCTGCTGAACTCCGGCATCGTCCGGGCGGAGGATGGAAAGCTGCTGCTGGGAGAGATCGGCGCACCGGCCACCTTGCTGGCCATTGTGGGCCTTTTGATCACCGGCGTGCTGATGGCCTGGAAGGTCAAGGGCGCCATGCTCATCGGCATCGTGGCGGCCACCCTGCTGGGGTTCCCGCTGGGGGTAACGCAGGCGCCGCAGTCCACGAGCCTCTCCCTCTCTGCCCTGCGCCCGCTGCTGCTGGCGCCGGACTTTGGCGGCGTGCTCTCGCTGGGGGTGCTGCCGCTCATCACCGCCGTGGTCACCTTTACCATGTGCCTGTGCTTTGACACGCTGGGGTCTTTGATCTGCATCACCGGCGCGGGAAACCTGACGGAAGGCCAGAAGGGACTGGGACGATACAGCCGCGGCATGACGGTATCGGCGCTGGCGACCGCCGCCGCGCCGCTGCTGGGCGCGCCCGCCATCGGCATTCCCGTGGAGGGTTCCACCGGCGTGGCGGACGGAGCGAGGACGGGGCTGTATACCGTCGCCCTGGGCGTGCTCTTCCTGGCGTCGACCCTTCTGGCGCCCATTGCGGGCGTGATTCCGGGCGCGGCCACCTCGCCCGCGCTGGTGCTCATCGGGATGCTGATGATCCACAACGCCACCAATATCTACTGGCATCAGGTGGAGATTGCTCTGCCCTGCTTCCTGACCATGATCATGATTCCCTTTACCTATTCGGTAGCGGACGGCATCGGCGTGGGCTTTATCGCCTATACCGTCATCAGCCTGGTAGGCGGAAAGGGCAGGAAGATTCCTGCCCTGACCTATGTGCTGACCATCCTGTTTGTGGTTATGTATATACTTTCGGCGCTGTAGGAGGTGAGAAACAATGAAGCGAATCGATCAGTTTTTCCACCTCTCTCAGCGGGGCACCACTCTGGGCAGAGAACTGCGGTGCGGATGCACGACATTCTGCTCCATGGCCTACCTGGTTTTGGTGATTCCGGGCGTGCTTTCCGCAACCGGCATGGACTACGGCGCGGTGATGAGCGCTGTCTGCCTGACCGCTGCCCTGGGTAGCATCCTGTCCGGGCTGGTGTCCAACCTGCCCTTTGCCCTGGCGCCGGGCTTGGGATTCACCACCCTGTTCACCCATACCCTTTGCCAGCGCTGCGGCTGCACCTGGCAGCAGGCCCTGGCGCTGGTGCTGCTGTCCGGCGCGCTGTTTGCGGCGCTCTCGCTCAGCCCCCTGCGGGGACGGCTGAGCGACGCCCTGCCCATGCCCTTCAAGTTCGCCCTGTCCGCCGGCGTGGGCCTGTTCCTTACCCTCTCCGGGCTGATCAACGCAGGCCTGATCACCGCCGACGAAAACATGGTGGATATGGGAACGCTGGCCGCGCCGGAGCCGCTTCTGGCGCTGCTGGGGATTCTCCTGACGGCGGCGCTATTGATGAAACGGGTTCCGGGAGCCCTCATGCTGGGAATGGCGGTGACTGCGGCGCTGGGGATTCCCCTGGGGGTGACGGTATTGCCGCAAGCTACGGCCGCTCCCCGGCTGTCCCTGACGGCGCTGAAGCCTGACTTTGCCGGGCTTTTGACCCTGGGACCCATTCCGCTGCTCTCTGCGCTGCTATCCCTGGTGGTTTCCCAGTATTTCGACGCCCTTGGCATCCTTTTGGGCGTGGCGGGAGACGCCAAGCTGACCGACTCCACCGGCGATCTGGACGGTCAGCGGCAGGCGATGCTGAGCTGCGGCACAGCCACCTGCCTGGGAGCGCTGCTTGGGGTGAGCAATGTGACTACCACCGCGGAATCCGCCACCGGCATCCGCGAAGGCGCGCGCACCGGGCTTTCCGCCGTCACGACCGGCGTTCTCTTCCTTTGCTTGCTGCCTTTTGCGCCTCTGGCGGGGGTGATGAGCGGCGCCGTTCTGGCGGCTCCGCTGGTCATGGTCGGCATGTCCATGATGAGCGGCATCACCCAGATCACCTGGAAGCATGTGGAGATCTCCCTGCCCAGTTTTCTGATGATCGTGGGGATGCCCTTCACGTTTTCCATCACCAACGGCGTGATGCTGGGCGTGGTCTCCTATGTGGCGGTGATGGTATGCCGGAAACGGGCCCATCTGGTGGACCCGGCGCTCTACCTCCTGGCCGGGGTGTTTATTCTGGTCGCCGGACTGGGCGCGCTTCCCTGACCATTGGGACGAAAAAAAGACCTCCCGCCGGACAGCCGCCTGCGGAAGTTCCTTTTCCACACACCCGATTACAGCATCAGCCGTAGCCGGAACCATCCGTCATCCTGCTCAAAATGACAGACGGCGCCATGCTTCATACAGAAAGCGGAGATGGACTGCACGCCCAGGCCACGCTCCTCCTTGTTCGCCACCGGCAGTCCGTTCCCGTCAAAGGCCGCCGGTTCGCTGCTGGGCTTGGATATCTCCAGCATGACGCCGGGCGTTCCCACCATCTTGCAGCGGTTCTTCCTCTGTCCGCTGGGCAGTTTCATGGATGATCACGGACGCGCGAAGCGGATCGTCCCAAAAAGCTCAATGGTATGTGTACAACGTCAACAGGCTGATTGTAACGGAGATCCGGCACAATGCAATCTCTAGGCGGCTGGTTTGCTCAATCCTCCAGCCAATACTTGCCCCAGGCTTTCTTGAAATTCGTCGCCGCCGTGCGGGGAAGCATGACGGTATCGCCATTATCCAGCAATGCGGCCTGTCCCCTCACGCCGGTCACATGCTGGAAATTCAGCACATAGCTGGCTCCACACAGGTAAAAGCGGGGGTCTGCCAGCAGAGGGGCCGCAATCGTCCGAAAGGAAACCCGAATGCTCTGGGAATCCACCGTACTGTCGGTACAGCAATAGCGCACGCTCCGCCCTATCCGCTCCACATACCGGATGTGCTCCAGCAGGATGCGCCGCGGACCGTCCGTCGTGCTGATCACAATGGCGCCGCTTCGCTTCCGGTTCAGCTTCTCCACAGCCCGGTCCAGCACCTCAAACAGCTTTTTTTCCTCCGCCGGCTTGAGCAAATAAAAGAACGCGCGGACATCATAGCTGTCAGCGGCAAAATCGTTGTAATTGGAGAGGTAGATGATCTCGCCGCCCTCTCCAAGGCTCCTCAGGCGGCGGCCGGTCTCGATCCCGCTCAGCTGCGGCATCATGACGTCCAGAACATAGAGATCAAATCCACGCAGCTCATCCGCCCTTGTCAGCAGCGCATCGCCGCTTTGAAATGTCTCCAGTTGCCCATTGAGAGCGGGACGGGCCTGCAGGTAGGCCTGCAACAGCCGCGCCGTCTGCATCAGCTGTTTCTCATCATCGTCACATACGGCGATTCGCAGCATGGCCTTTCTCCCCTCCGTGCCCATGAAAAGACGCCGGTCCAATTGAGCGGATAACGAGCCATCGCCTCTATTACCCACTTTGTAATAAAATAGCATGGAAACAAGAAGCCGTCAAGAGACTTGACTGATGGACGGGAGAAGCGGGCGGCGTCAACCTCTCAAAGCGGGCGGCGTCAACCTCTCAAAAGCCCTTGTAAATCTGTTTCGTGTAGAATATAATTG
This sequence comes from uncultured Eubacteriales bacterium, assembly GCA_944349545.1. Classification (GTDB taxonomy): domain Bacteria; phylum Bacillota; class Clostridia; order Christensenellales; family Aristaeellaceae; genus Limiplasma. Next base: position 12,375 of record CALVNG010000004.1, on the reverse strand, counting down.
TTTATATCTATTTAACAACGTATTATACGGAAAGGAGATGGCTGCTGGATGCAGAGGAAAATCAAGGCTTTTTTGGAAATGCCACCGGATATCCTGCCGGAATTCCGGCAAACCGCCCTTCGCTACAATCGCATTTCCATGCTGGTGATCTGCATCATGATTTTCGGCATGGAACTGTTTAATATGGCAAGGGTTCTGTTCTGGACCTCCGCAAAGCTGAGCACATTGAATAACCGCATTTATTTTACGCTGTATTGCTCGCTTTTCGTGATTGCCGCCCTGTATCTGATCCTTAGCTTCCTGCTGCGCGGCGGACATCAGCGCGCTGAGCTGGCGCTTCAGTATAGCGCCGCCGCCCTAATGCTGATTTGGCATGTCTGCATCAACATTTATGACCTGACCAGAAGCGCCAGCGCAGAGATCGGTATCTACTACACTGCCATACTCGGCCTCTCCATCTTTATTCTGATGCCCGCATGGTACGCCCTGGTTCTCTTTCTATCGGGCTGGGGGCTTTTTATCGGTCTGGCGGGTCCGTTGCTCAGCAGCGGAGATCAAATCAACATCACTTTTACAACCATCGTTTCGCTGGCCGTTGCGCTCACCAATCGTCACCACTACGCAACCGTCATATCCCAGCGCATGGAAATCAACAAAATGAACGAGCAGCTGAAGGAAATTGCCCAGCGGGACGCCCTGACCGGCCTGCTCAACAAAGCCTCCTTTCAGCGCTGTGTGGAGCCATACCTCATTACGCAAGGAGCGGCGTTGCTGATCTTCGACATGGACAACTTCAAGGCCGTCAACGATCACCATGGGCACCCATGTGGAGACTATGTGCTCAAGGAATTCGCCCTTCGTCTGGAGGATGTCTTTCCCGATGCCTGGGCCCTCAGTCGGATTGGCGGGGACGAGTTTGCGGCGATGATTCATGCCGCGGACGAGGAGGACCTGCTCACGGCCGTCCGCGCCCTGATCCATTCCACCTCTCAGATCACCTGGCATGGCCAGAACATCGGCGCGAGCTGCAGTGTCGGATGCTGCCGCGCCAGCGACTCAGGCGGGTCCTACGAGCAGTTTTACAGCAAGGCTGACAGCGCGCTGTACAAAGCGAAGGAGCAGGGAAAGAATCAGGTTTGTCTCAGCCCTCTGTCATGATCCGAGCGTTGCGAAAAATGAGGTCAACGGCCATGTCAAGGAGGCGTTTTGCCGGCGTCAAGCGCTTCTGGAAACCACATCAGAGGAGAACAGTATGACAAATCTTTCCCATAAGTCTGTATCATTCATACGCCAATACGTTTTATTGATACTGATTGCCATGGAACTGCTGATGTCGTTTTCCTTCCTGGGGCAATTTCACATTGAGCCGGTTTCTCTTTCCTTTGCATATATTCCGGTCCTGCTTACCGGCGCCGTTCTAAGCCCGAAGGCGGCAGCGCTGGTAGGCACAGTCTATGGCGTAGCCAGCTTGTGGAAGGCTTCCGCCAGCTATGTTTTGGCGCCCGCTCAGCTGTTATCTCCGTTTTTTAGCGGCAATCCATTGGGAAGCCTGTTCCTCAGCGTCATCGCCAGGATGCTCTTTGGACTGATCATTGGACTCTTATATGCCTTAGCCAGGCGCCTTCGGCGCCCGGCTCTGGGAAAGGGCATCGTTTCTTATCTGGGCTGTGCAATACACTCGCTGTTGGTCTGCAGTACAATGTGGCTGTTCTTTCCCGGCGAGGGCGTCGGTCCCATGGATGCATTTTCCGGCTTCTTCGCCCCTAAAAGCCTCATACTCAACGCCGTAAACACCGCCGTTGTCCTGCTGCTCTGGTGGGCGTCCCATTCCCAAACATGGCATCAATTCAAGCAAAAGCTGGCGCTCTCCCGTTCAGTTGAGACGGAGACGCGGTATCACCGCCGGTTTCTGGTCTTTATTGCCGTGCTGGCGACGGTGGCATCTCTGGCTGTCACGTTTTATTTCGTTCATCAGATCAACTATGTCCTTAACAACCGGGGAATCTTTCTGACAGATATTGTGTATACGGACATTGCTCATCTTCAGATTCAGTTCATGATGGGCATCATCTCCCTCATGGCGCTGATGATCCTGCTGCTGATTCTAAACCGTCTTTACAGCTCCTGCTACGCCTGTATAGACAGGATGGATTCCCTCACGGGCACCTTTACCCACAGGACGTTTTTTTCGCTGTGCAGCCGCATCCTGCAGGCCATCAACGCCGACAGGGATCTCCTTGGCTACTTTCTGATGGTTGATCTGGACCATTTCAAGGAAATCAATGACCGTTACGGACATCCAGAAGGAGATCGTGCGCTGCGGGAAGTCTCCGGCAGTCTGAGGAAGATCTTTGGGCGCTCCGGCATCGTCGGCCGCCTGGGCGGCGATGAATTCGCCGTTCTCCTGTATGAAAACATGCCGCTGGTTGAGCTTGAAGTAGAGCTGAGGCATCTTTTGGAACAGGTTGGCAAAGTCAGCTGGGATGGATATCGGTTATCCTGCAGCATCGGCGTGCTGCCAATCCGGAGCCTCTACGCGCCGGAAGAGCTGTACCGGGACGCAGACAGGCTGCTCTACGCCGCCAAGGCGCGCGGTCGAAACCAGTATGTGATCGGAGAGGCGTCATCCCCTGTGGCGCAGTTCACCGCTCTTTGATCCCTCCTGCGCCGGCCCAGGTCATAGCACATAAGACCTGATATCTGTCTTTGGCGGCAGGCCGACCGGGATCAGCCGGAGCGTTTCGGCCCTTTCCGCCAGCGCTGCGCAGCCCCCATGTTTTCCAGCATTTTGCTGAGCACAATGAAGTTCTCCAACCGCACGCCGCTCCGCTCGCAGCGATCCGTGCTCCCTCCCGCGTAGCGGCAGGCCTGTGCTTTCCGTCCCGCTTCGCCTGGCAAAACGCCGGACCGGCTATCGGCTACGAACAGGCGGGGAACGTCTGCGCGGGCTGCCGGATGGCCTGATTCGCGGTGCGATGTCCAAGCGTATCGCGGCCTTGCTTGATCAGGCCTTTTGCCCGCCGTCGTTCCTGCGGTCCGCGCCGCGGACAAGGAGCCTCCCCAGCGTCTTACGCAGCACGCCGAGATCAATGGGTTTGGAGACATGCGCGTCCATTCCGGCAGCGGAAGTGGCCGCGATGTCCTCAGAAAACGCGTTGGCGGTAACGGCGATGATCGGCGTGACCGCCGCGTCGGGCCTGTCCAGGCTCCGGATGCGCCTGGCCGCCTCGCAGCCATCTATGACCGGCATCTGCATATCCATCAGCACAGCGTCCACGGAAAACGGCTCGGTTTCCCGGAAGCGCTGCACCGCCTCTTCACCGTTCCATGCCTGCAGTACGACAGCGCCACAGGCGCTGAGGATCTCGGTGGTGATCCCCATGTTGATCTCGTTATCCTCTGCCAGCAGCAGGCGCAGGCCCTCCAGCGAAACCGGAGGTTCCTCCTTTTCCGGCTCCTCTTCGCGCTCCGGTCCGGCAGCAAGGGGTAAAATCACGGTAAAGGTGCTGCCTTCTCCCGGCGTGCTCTCCACCTGAATCTCCCCGCCCATCTGAGACACCAGGTTTTTGGTGATGGACATTCCCAGCCCCGTTCCGGCGGCCTGCCGCTCGCTGAAGCGCATCTCCCGGGAATACGGCTCAAAAATACGATCCAAAAATCCTGCAGACATGCCGATTCCCGTGTCAGCAATCACAAATTTGTATTTCGCGTATTCTTCATTGTCCAGCTGTTCTATGGAAAGGGTAATGGTCCCGTTTTCCGGGGTGAACTTGAATGCGTTGGAGAGCAGATTGTTGAGCACCTGCTGAATCCGGAAGGTATCCCCCAGCAAAGAGGTACGCCGCACATGGAAGTGCTCCACCAGGTTCTTTCCTTCCTTCTCAGCCTGAATCCGGAAGGTGCTCATGCACTCCTCCACACAGCCCTTCAGATCGAACTGCCGCTGCTCCAGGCGCACCTGACCGCTCTCCATGCGGGCCATTTCCAGGATGTCGTTGATCAGGCCCAGAAGGTACTGGCCGGAGCTGTCGATTTTATCCAGATAGCCCGCGACCCGTTCCGGTTCCTCCAGATGCTGCCGCGCCAGCTCACACGACCCCAGCACCGCGTTGAGCGGGGTACGCATATCATGCGACATGTTGCGGAAAAACGCCTGCTTGGCATCCTCGTTCTGTCGTGCCATCTGCAGGGATTCCTCCAGCAGGCGGCGTTCCCGCTTCTGCCGCTGTTTTTCCTCCTCTACCTCCCGAAAGCACAGCACAACCTCTCCAGGCGGAAGCGCCTCGTCAAAAAGGAGCTGAGCGCTGACCCAGCGCTGCTCGTTTCCAAACCAGAGCGGAAACTCGCCACCGAAGTTTTTCACCTGCTGATGAACCAGTTTTCGGATGTTCGCGCAGGAAAAGCTTTCAGAGAATTCCCGGTAGGTTTCAGGATCAATAACATCCCCTGCCGCGTGCAGCAGCTTCTCATAGGGGCCCAGCGTACCGATCCGCTTGCGGATATACTCCGACCCCTTGATCATCTCATAGGTTTCCCGTTCGTAGTCTATGCGGTACAGGCCAAAATAGGCGTTTCCCAGCGCATGTGAGGTTTCGTCGACCCGCCGTGCCTTTTCCGTCAGACGTCGCTCCCTGAGCGCCAGGCCCACCATCGCCACAAACGAAATGATAAACATCATCACCAGCGGCCAGATCACCACCTGCAGGCCATAGAAGATTTCGCTGTATGGCACCGTGATGATGGCGTACCAGCCGTTGTCCATCTGCGCGTAATAGACGCCGCGCCGCTCGCCGTTGAGCGAACGGATCGCCGCGCGATCCTCCAGTTCACCGGAACGGATTTTCTCCACAATCCCGCCGAGATAGCCCGGCAGCTGCTCGCGTGGAGCAAGCGTTTCCTGATAAATGATGGTTCCGTCGCCGTCGCAGAGAAAAAACGAGCTGTTGGGGTTGATATCCACCGTTTCAAAGCGCAGGCTTTCCAGCAGGATGTCAAACGCAATCACCGCCCGGCCAGCGGCAACGCTCTGTGCCGCCGTGACTACGGGCTGACCGTGAATCGCGTCGATATATACCGACGTAAACACCACGTCACCCTTCGCTTCGAGCGCCTGTTGATACCACGGGGCGGCGGCATAATCGAAAGCCGCGCCGCCTTCCCGCGGTTCGTCGGTCAGCAGCTTCCCGTCCAGCACCACATGGGGCGACACGACCCCGGCGCCCAGCACCGTTTCCACCCGCACGAAGTACATTTCCAAAAAATCCATGACGGCGCCGCTATCCTCCTCCGCGTCCAGCCGGCTTTCCAGCGCCGCTCCGCCGAATGCGAGCAGCGTCTGGTACACGTTGAGATTTCCGCGCTCCTCCGCGGCGCAGCTGCGCGCAAGGGCGGTACCCGTTTCATAGGCGTTTTGCAGCAGGGTGGCGCGCATTATCAGGATTCCCACCGCCGAGAGCATTCCCAGAACCACAAACGCGCACAGAGGGAAGCGCATATACCGAAGGAGGTTGCGAAACCAGTGCTTTCCTCGCTTATCCGACTTCATCGCTCTGCTCCCGTATCGCCGCGGCCACCGCCTCGTAAGCCGGGGTGATCTGCGCCATCATGGCGCGGGCAGACGCCAGGTCCCCTCCGCGCAGGGCCTCCACCTGCCGTGTAAACAGCTGCAGCAGCGCCGTCATGGACAAATTGCCGCAGATGCCCTTGAGCGTATGGGCTGCCGCCGTCGCCCCGGCCGTGTCTGCGCGCTCCAGCGCGGCGCACAGCGCAGCATAGTTCGGATCCTCCAGAAACTTCCCCATAAGCCGGCTGAACAGCGCCTCGCTGCCCATCATCCGCTCCAGGGCCTGCGCGACATCGACTCCTGCATCCTCCAGGCGCATTCGCCAGTCCATATTCATGTGGCATCCTCCCCTCGATACATCTTGGACAGTTCCTTCTCCACCGCGAAAAAGCATCTGAGCAGAGCCGGCTGAAACGCTCCGCACTGGCCGCTGCGGATCATATCCAGCACCTGTTCCCTCGGAAATGCGTCCTTGTATACCCGCTTGCGGCTCAGCGCGTCATACACGTCCGCCAGGGCGACCACCTGCGCCCAAACCGATATTTCGTCCCCCTTGATGCCGTCCGGATATCCGCAGCCGTCCCATCGTTCATGATGATGCCGGGCGATATCCACGGCATAGCGATAGGAATGGTGCCGCTGCAGCTGCGGAATCCCCTCCAGCAGCGCCGCCCCCACCGTGGTATGGGTTTTCATGATCTCGAACTCCTCCGGCGTCAGGCGGCCGGGTTTGTTGAGAATCCTGTCCGGCACGGCGATCTTGCCAACGTCATGAAGCATGGAGGCCTGGGCGATCTCCGCGATTTCATCGCTGCTCAACCCATTCCCCAGCTCTGTTTCGGACAACAGGTATGCGGTGATGTCATGGATGCGGCGCACATGGTCCCCAGACTCCTCGCTGCGAAATTCGATCGCCGCGGCCAGCGCCTCCACAATTCCCTGATTGAGTTCGACAATTTCCTCCTGCTGGCGCAGCAGGCGTTCCTGCTGGCTCTCCACCGTGCGGCTCAGCCGTTTGCGCGCCTGGAACAGCTCGATCACCGACTGTACCCTTCGTCTGACGACATAGGGGATCACAGGTTTTCCAATCACGTCCATGACCCCCAGGCCATATGCCTCCTTCAGCACCGCATCTCCGGACTCAGCCGTGATGAGGAACACCGGCAGATGCTGCGGCAGTCCCGCCCGGCGCATCTGGCGCAGCGCCTCCAGGCCGTCCATCTCCGGCATGACCACATCCAGCAGCACGGCGCACAGGCCCTGCGGATTCTTCAGGATCATCTCCAGGCCAATTTTGCCGTTTTCCGCCTGAAGCACATCGTAATCGGAGCCGAAAATCTGCTCCAGAATGGCCCGGTTGATGGCGTCGTCATCTATGATCAGAATCGTTTCACGCCGCATATGCTCCATGTTATCCGTCCTTTTCTTCCGTTCCACGCCGTTGGGGAACGCGCAGCTCCTCCACAATCCGCCTGAGCGCCTCGGCCTCAGGAAGCGGAACGCAGAAGCGGAACCCCTGAAGCGCGTCGCAACGTACACGCCGGAGGGCCTCAATCTGCTCGTCCTTCTCCACGCCTTCCGCCAAGATGGTCAGCCCCATTCGGTGGCTGGCTTCCACCAGGGCATTGAGAATGATCTTGCCCCTCTCCGTATGAACGTTGTCAACCAGCCTTTTGTCCAGCTTGAGCCCGTCCATGGGGTAATCCTGCAAATCGTCGAAAGAGGAAAAACCAACGCCGAAATCGTCAAAAATCACGCGCAGGCCGGATTTGCGCACATCCAGAATATTCTGCAGCATCTGCCTCACCTCCTCTTCTCCCAGCCGTTGGCTTTCCGTAATTTCCAGAATCAGCAGCTTCCGGGAAAAGGAGTGGCGCTCAACGGTCTGGATGCACCGTCTCACAAAATCGGGGGCGCAGAAGGTTTTCCGGGAGAAGTTGCAGGAGATGAAGAAATCCCTGATCTGCCGTCGCTCCAGTTCCTCAAGGAACGCGCAGGTCTGCTCCAGTCCGTAGAAATCGAGCGTCCCGATACAGCCGGATTCCTCCAGCAGGGGAATGTACCTGCCGGGGTTTAGCAGTCCCATTCTGGGATGGTTCCAGCGTGACAGCGCCTCGCCGCCAATGACCCGAAATTTCCCGGCGTCCACAAAGAACTGCAGGTAGAACTGAAATTCCTGCCGCGCGATGCCTTGCCGGAAGTCCGAAAGAAGCCGGCGGCGCTCCCTCTCGGTGTGGAGCTGCTGCGCTTCGCATAGCAGGCATCCCGTCTCCAACCGCGCTGCACGCAGAGCGGATTGCCTGGCATGGAACATGGCATGCTCGCAGTCAAGGAACTCCGTCTCCAGCGGAAACACACCCACCGCGACATCCTGGGCGCCCAGGGGATTGTCAAAACCGGCGCGGATCCGCGCGACCACACCCTCGGCCCACCTTAAGGCCGCTTCTCCGGCGGGTGCGCGTTTCAGCGCCAGCAGGTCCTGCCCGACGGCGGCAAGGGTATCCGGCGTTTCCGCCGCCTCGCGCATCACCTGCGCTCCATGGAGCAGGAGCGCCTGCGCCTGATCCTGTCCCCACAGCTCTCCGACGCGGTCCAGATTCAGATGGACCCAGACGACGCTGTAAAAAGCGCGGCTCTGGTCCCCGGCGATGCGGGCAAACGCCTGGCGCAAACCCTCTTCGTTCTCCAGACCGGTCCGGGCGTCGGTTTTCCGTGCCAGTCCGGCGCGGCGTTTTACCCGGCGCAGCCTGAGGACAGCGGCGGTCAGTCCGGCCACAAGCAGCAGGATCAGCCCGGTTCCTGCCCATATCGCGCCCGGCGGGACGGTCCTGGGCGCGGTGCTGTCCAGCGCCTTAAGGACCGCCCCGGTCCACTCCGCCTGCGAGGTACGGGCCGCGTATTCGCTCAGATCGGATCGCAGCATATCCGGCGCGACCTCCGTCAGCCATAGCTGACAGGCTGAGGTTTCTCCCTGCGCCTCTGTGAAAAACAGCACCAGCGGATCGCCGGAGGTATGAGCATAACGGCTTTGGGAATCGCAGCCGGAAATCAGATCCACCTGCTGATTCTCCGCAAAGGATTCCCGCCGATCCTCCGCTCCGGGTGACAGGTAGCGCAGGTCGTACCCGTATTCCTGCGCAAATGCGCCCAGAAAATCCGCAATCGCCCCCTGATAGGTCTGGCTCCGGGCATCATAGTATTCCAATGGATAACAACTGGGGTTCCCGGCTACATAGATGATCGTTCCGTCCCTTGGCAAGACGTCTCTTTCTCCTCTCATTGAAACAGCGTCAGTCTTTCCGCAGGCGACGCCGCATACAGCTCATCCGCCTGCCGCTCCATCTCCTCCGCCTTTTCCTCCAGCCCCGCAACCGTTGACCTGAGCATCTCCCTCAGGGCCGACACCTTTTGGCGGTATTTCTCCAGCGCCGCCCGGTCCTCCTCCAGCGCCCGGCGCATCTCCGCCCTGGCCGCGGCTTCCTGCGCCACGGTCTCCGCCCGCAGCGCTTCCGCGCTGGCCCGCGCGTCCAGAATCGCCCGGGCGATCTGGTCCTGCTGTCCCCGCAGCTGCCGCACTTCCTCCTTCAGCGCGCGGTTTTCCTCCTCCAGATCCCGAATCCGCGCCTGCGCCTGCTGCCCTGCCCGCATCATCTGCGCGTCCTTCTCCGCGAGCTTTTGCCCGAAGGCCTCCTCCTGTCCGGCAATATAGCGGAAAACCGCGTCCCTCTGATACCCCCACAACCCTCTTTTGACTTCCTCCAAGCGCATTCCGATGGCACCTCCGCTTATTTGATCTCGATTCTCTGGCGCGTCATGCGCCCCCAGGTATCCTTTTTTCTCCGGTATCCGATCAGGGCCGCCATCCGCACCTGTGCGAGAATGAACCGCAGTAAGGATACCTCGATGGCGCACAGCCCCACCGCCTTGAGCACATCCGTGAAATGGAGCTTCAGGTCGACCGTATGCAGCCGCGCAAAAAACGCCGTCAGGGACAGCAGCGCTGTATACGCCACATAGATGCCCAGAAAGACGATCATGAAGGGAATGTTGATCAGATCGACCGCAAAGGCAAGAATCGTGGTGAGTACCCCCATGACCTCAATGTAGGGCGAAAACAGCTCGTACAGCAAAAAATAGAAATACGATACGAAGCTCACCGCCCCATACTTGGGATTGGCCAGAATGTTTCGGTACTTGGTCATGCTCTGAAACAGGCCGATATGCCACCGGCGCCTCTGGCGGCACAGATCCCCCAGGCGCACCGGCACCTGCGTCCAGCATACGGCGTCCGTGACGCAGCGGATGCGGTAGGCCCTGCCGTTTTCCCGACAATATACATGCAGCTTCACCACCAGTTCCATGTCCTCGCCCATGGTGGCGGCGTCATAGCCTCCGGCGGCAATGACCACGCTCTTGAGAAACAGACCGAAAGCCCCTGAGATGATGATGTTTCCGTTGAATCGGTCAAAGAGAATCCTCGATGCCAGGAAGGAACGGTCATACTCCAAAACCTGCATGGCTGCCAGCAGGTTCCGCGGCATGCGGTAGCGGATGACCCTGCCGTTTTCGATCTCCGCGCCATTGCAGGGTCGCACGGTTCCGCCCACCGCCACCACGCTGCCGTCCTCCAGCACGGGGCGCACGATCTTCTCCAGCGAGTCATGCTGGAGCACGGAATCCGCGTCCAGACAGACGAAATATGGGTAGCTGGAAACGTTGATGCCCATGTTCAGGGCGTCCGCCTTGCCTCCGTTTTTCTTTCTAACCAAAGTGATGGGCACCTTGTAGGCGCGAGTTTCGTACACCTCCTCCTCCGGCTGGCAGGGAATCTGCCGCTGGATGGGCCGTTCGATTCTCCACATCTGAAAGGCGTCCCGCAGAAGCTCCGTGGTGCGGTCCGTGGAGCCGTCGTCCACCACGACGATCTCATAGAGCTTATAGTCCAGCGCCAGCAGGGAACGCACGGTGGCCTCGATGGTCACTTCCTCGTTGTGGGCCGGCACGAGAATGGAGACGGGAACATAGTAGTCGTTGGACAGCTCGTTTTCCAGGCGTTTGCGCCGCTTGAGCGCATAGAGATCCGAAGAGCCCACCGCGACGGAAAGAAACAGAAAGCTGGAATAGAGGATCATATACAGAATGAAAAACGCCTCGACTGCAAAGAGAAAGGACATCACAATATCCCTCATGCGCTTACAGCCGCTCCTTTCCGCGCTGTTTTCCGGTATGGTTGCGCTCCGTCGCTGGCGGCCTGTTCCTCCAGGCGTCTGGCCTTGAGCCGGTAGGCCAGCATTTCCCGCGCATAGCGGTCCTCTCCGTCCAGCACCCGCAGCATTTCCTCATAGGTAAGGCCATGGGCCTGCAGGCTGACGGAGGCGTTGTTGCGGATGTGCCAGTTGACGCTGTTCATGGCCTTGAGCAGGGCATCCACCGTCTCCTGCCCCGGATACGCCGAAAGCGCCGAGGCGCTGATGGCGGCATATTCCCAATGGCTGGCGTCGCCCCGTCTGAGCAGCCTCAAAAGCTCCTCCCGCGCCGGCTCATAGGGATAGCGTCCAAAATAGCGGATCGCCGCCAGATGAAGCTCTTTGTCCCGCCGGGGGTCCGTGAGAATCTCCAGCATGCGCCCGCAGTGCATCCCGCTTCGGAACCTGATGTAATCCAGCACCGCCCGCTGAATGGGAAGGGAGAAACGGTCCAGGCAGGCCCAGAGGCGTTCGATCAGCGCGGCGGACTCTCCGGAGTAGGAAAAAAGCGCCTCGGTGATCACCTTCTCATGCAGCTGGCTCTCCCGGCCCTCGCCCAGCGCCACGAGCGCGTCGGCAAGCACGGACGGGCTGGCAAAGCTGCACAGCGCTTTGAGGGCGTTGATCTTGCAGTACAGGTTGTCCCTTTTCAGATAGGAGAGCACCACGGACTGGAGCTGGTCCATCTCCATGTGCCGGCGCAGCCTGTAGCGGGAAAGGAAGTAGCAGAAATAGGCTGCCTGGGTATTCTCCCGCCTGAGATAGACGATGGCCAGATCCAGCAGCACCGGTTGAAGCTGTCGGACACAGGCGCGGCAAGCCGCGTCGTTGCCATGCAGCTCGTGCATCAGCTCATCGAAGGCCCTAAGGCCGCTGATGTGTGACAGGCGGCGGCGCATCCAGGTCATATGCCGGACAGGGAGCGGCTGCTCCGCGCTGCCGGTGGTTTCCCCAAGCCGGTTCAGCTGGGATTCCATCCGGCGGCGAAGCCTGCCGATCCGCCGTTGCCTCCGGCGGTCGTCCGTTCGGAGATACAGGCCGTAGATCAGATTGAAAACCAGCATGCTCAGGCATACCAGCCCATAGGCATACAAGAGCACCTCTGCGCCCATCGCGCGCCTCCTTTCCGCCGGTTCACCGCTCCAGCGCCGTCCAGCATTTTTGCAATATGAAATAGGATTCCTTCAGCCGCTCCCGATAGACCTCGGGCTTCTCCCAGCCCTCCAGCGGGAAAGCGGCCATGGGGATGCGGGTGTCGGATGCGCCGGCGGACAGCCCCACATACATTTCGTCAATCGGGAGGTACTCCACGCCGTAATGCTCGTAATAATCATCGTGAATCATCATTTCCGCCGGGCTGGCAAAGTTGAGCAGCTGCCAGGGAATGCGGATCTCCACGCCGTTTTCCGTGAAGCAGAAATCGGCCAGGGAATCATATAGGGAGCTGTCCGGATCGGCGTTGCCATGGCGGAGCTTGCCGGTTTCGTAGGTTGCCGCGGGCAGCCATTGGCCCACCGGAACGGGCGAGGCGTGCTCGACCATCACCGAGATGGGGCGGAACACCGG
>CALVNG010000003.1 GCA_944349545.1 uncultured Eubacteriales bacterium | reverse complement strand
ATCCGCCGCGCGCTGGAATACTACCGCGAGCATACGGATGTCATCAAGCTGCTGCGCACCCGCGGCATGAAGGGCGATTACAGCTGGACGCACAGTGCGGGCGAATATGTAAAGCTGTATGAGAAGCTGGCCGGGAAAAAGTAAAGCCGGCCTTGCAGCCCCAAACCCCTTTGGGAGGCCAGAATGGCTACAGGCCCACAACTTCAGTGTTGCAGGGGGCGCGGCCGCGCCCCCCTGCTCATTTCGTTTGTCCGCGATTTCGGCGCTGTGCGCGCTGACCGTGCACAATGCGCCGATATTTGCATTGCTGCGGGCCCCGTCCCGCATTGAAAGAATCCCTCTAAAGGAGTCAGCTGGACAATGGGATACAGGTATATAGACATGACAACCTACAAGCGGAAAAGCCATTTTGAGTATTTTAAAGAATTGGCCAATCCATATGTAGGCGTGACTGTGAATGTGGATATCACGGCGCTGTTGAAAAAAATAAAGGCTGAGAATCTTCCTTTCTTTTTGACTGTTTGCTACTGCATCTCGCGGGCAGCCAACCAAATCCCCGAATTCAGGCAGAGAATTGTTGACGGCCGGATTATAGAATATGATGACTGCCCCACATCGCACACCCTTGCGCTGGAAGACGGAACCTATTGCTATTGCACCCTTTCCAGCAGCTGTCCATTCAATGAGTATATCCAATATGCAGCACAGGAACAGGAGAAAGCTAAAGAAGCGAAATCCTTTGAAGAAAGCGAAGAGGAAGCTTTGGACAAAATCTTTGTTTCCACGCTTCCATGGATTTCCTATACAGCGCTTGTGAATCCCACCCCCATTCCGGCAGACAGCAATCCCCGAATCACTTGGGGAAAATACTTTTTGCAGGATGGCAAAGTTCTGCTTCCTGTATCCGTACTGTGCCATCATGCTTTGGCTGACGGCCTGCACATTTCCAGATTTTATGAATTGCTGGACCGCCAGATCTCTGCAATCGTCAAATAACTTCCATTCTGCGCTAAAATGCCGTTTTGCCTGTATTCCCCCGTAAAGCACAGGATACCCCGATGGACCGGGCAGGACGGGCATCCTTCTTCCCGCACGTTTCAAAAAAATATTTCTTTTATGTTCATTTTTGCGGTTGACAAAGCGCCCGTGCGTGCTGTAAAGTATGTAACCGAGTGTGGGCCTTACAGCGGGATTTCCCCGCAGCGGGGCTTTGCATGCACATCAATACAAAGGAGCATGCACGAATGAACGGCCTCAAAAAACTGAACGATCTCCTGTTTCCGGGCGCAAAAACGTACGAGCGGGTGGGCGCGGGCAAGGCGGTGGCGCTGGGCTTCCAGCACGCTTTCGCCATGAGTTGTGCCACCATCCTCGTTCCTCTGCTGACGGGCCTTGACGTGGGCGTGGCCCTGCTGGCCGCCGGCCTTGGCACGCTGGTATTCCACCTGTGCACGGGCGGCAAAAACCCCGTGTTCCTGGGCTCCTCCTTCGCTTTTATCGCGGCGCTGTGCATCGTGCTGGACCCCGCGGGCGCGGCCAACTCCTTCGGCATGAACCGCGTGGAGCAGATCCAGGTGGCCATGTGGGGCGTGATGGGCGCGGGCGCGATCTATCTGGTGTTCGCCCTGCTGATCAAGCTCATCGGCATGAAGTTCATTGACCGGCTGTTCCCGCCTGTAGTGCGGGGCGTGGGCATTGCCATCATCGGACTGAACCTGGCGTCCTCCGCCATCGATAATATTCAGAACAACAACGGATTCACCTTCTTCACCCCCGGCTACTACTGGAGCTGGGTGCTGGCGCTGCTCACCTGCCTGACGGCGGTGCTGCTGTCCAGCTATGGCAAGGGCATGTTCAAGATGGCCTCCATTGCCATCGCGCTGGGCACGGGTTACGTGATTACGCTGATCGTGACCGCTACGGGCCTCGCTCCCGCCGGGCTGATGAACCTGAGCGCCATCGGCCAGCATGGCTGGATTGAGTTGCCCGACGTGGTATTCCCCACCTTCGACTTTGCGGGCCGCGGCTCGCAGATTCTGCGCGCCATCGGCGTTATCAGCCCGGTGGCCATCGTAACCATGGTTGAGCATGTGGGCGACGTGTACGCCAACGGCGCCGTAGTGGGCCGCGACTTCACCAAGGACCCCGGCCTGCATCGCACCATGGCGGGTGACGGCCTGGCCACCATGGTAGCCGGCTTCATCGGCGGCCCCGCGAACACCACCTATTCCGAAAACACCGCCGTGCTGGCGGCGACCGGCAACTATAACCCCCTCACCCTGCGCATCGCCGCGCTGATCGCCATTGTGGTATCCTTCTGCGGCAAGGCCATCGGCATCGTGGAAACCGTGCCCAACTGCGTTCTGGGCGGCGCGTGCATCGTGCTCTACGGCATGATCGCCTCGGTGGGCCTGCGCACGCTGGTGGAAAACCACGTGGACTTCACCAAGAACCGCAATCTGTGCATCGCTGCCGTGATGCTGGTGCTGGCCATGGGCGGCGCCACCATCGGCGGTCCGGATTTCAGCTTCAGCGGCATCGGCCTGGGCATCATCTCCGGCATCCTGCTCAACCTGATCATGCCGGAAGCCAGGGAGCCCAAGCCCGGCCTGGTCGCGCACAGCGTGCCCGAAGAGGAAATCATCAAGGAAAAATAAGGGACCGATTGTTTTGAAACAGCCCGGCAACGGCATGGCTTCGGCCATGCCGTTGTTTTTTCAAAAAAGGTATTGAAATGAAATTTTTATTCAGTTACACTGCCTCCGACAAAAAAGCGGCCGCTCCGAGAGCGTACCCGAAACGGAGGAAGAGCAATGCAATATCTGACCTGGAAAGGCGATCATTTTCAAATGGGCGTGGAGCGAGGAAGGCTTCTGAAAAGACATGGCGTAACCTTTCCCCTGCGTCTGGACCGTTTTCAGCTGGAGCACGGCAAACGAAGCGAAGCTATCCTCCAGGATTTTTTCCCGGAGGTTTGCGCGGAAATCAGAGGCGTGAGCGATGCAATCGGCGCTGATTATGCCGCCCTGGCCTCCTGGCTGCTGTGCATGGGATGCTGCATGTACAATCTGAAGGACAATCTGCCCAGTGAAATCAGGGGCTGTACCGCCTTTGCACACAGCGTCGGCGAGCGGACCCTCTATGGCCGAAACAACGATCTGCCGCCCTATTTGAGGTCCGCGAGCAAAAGCGAGCTGTATCTTCCTGCCGGCGCCAACCGGTTTTGCATGACCACCTCCTCGTTCATCAACGGAGAGGAAGGGCTGAACGAACATGGTCTGGCCGTCGCCATGACCTTTGTGTTCACAAATCCCAGGCAGCTTCGGCCGGGTCTGAATGCCTGTTTTGCGGTCAGGTATTTGCTTGAACGGACCGTCAGCACAAGAAATGCTCTCGACTTGCTCATGGGGTTGCCCATCTCGGGCAACTGCAACCTGCTGCTGGCAGACGCGAGCGGAGAAATGGCGGTCGTCGAGTGCACGCCCTGCGCCAAAAGGGTACGCCCTCCCGTTGCGCTGCCAGGAGGGCGAGTAGTGTGTGCCGTGAACCGTTTTCTGGATGAGACCGGCAAGTGCGGCGACGCCTCCGACGTCGGAGACTTTTATTCTGCCGAACGCTACAGGACCGTGATCCATCATTTTTCCACCCCGACGCGGGGCGACCCAACCGAGTCAGCCATGCGGCTGCTGAAAGGCGACGAGGGGTTCATGTGCCAATATGATGACCTTGCGGATTTTGAAACCGTCTGGAGCTCCGTCTTTGACCTGAACAGCCTGATGATCTGTCGTGCGGACGGCGATCCGCGAACCGCGCCTTTTGTGGCGGACAACCGGCTTCGCGCCATCGTCAACGGCGTTTGAGCGCGTGGCCGTCATGGGTACTTTTATGTTCTTCCATATCATTTTTGTGCTATACTGATAAGGAACGCAAGGAGGGAATGGCAATGAAAGTGGTTCTGATCAACGGCAGCCCCAACGAAAAGGGCTGCACCTATACGGCGCTGAAGGAAGCGGCGGATGAACTGCAGCGGCAGGGCGTGGAGGTGGAAATCGTGCACATCGGCAAAGCGCCGGTGCGCGGCTGTCTGGGCTGCGGCGGCTGCCGCAAGACGGGGCGCTGCGTGTTTGACGACGCGGTGAATGCGCTGGCCGATAAGCTGGTTCAGGCCGATGGACTCGTGTTTGGCTCGCCGGTGTTTTACGCGGGCATCTCCGGCCAGCTCAAATGCTTCATGGACCGGCTGTTTTACAGCCGGGGCGCGCAGCTTACCGGAAAGCCTGCCGCCGCGGTGGTCAGCGCACGGCGCGGCGGATGCGTCAGCGCCTTTGACGACATCAACCGTTTTTTCACCATCAACCGCATGCCCGTGGTTTCCTCGCAGTACTGGAATCAGGTGCACGGCAACACGCCCGACGAGGTCCGCAAGGATGAAGAAGGGCTGCAAATCATGCGCACGCTCGCGCGCAACATGGCCTGGCTGCTCAGATGCATGGAGGCGGGCCGTCAGGCCGGCGTGACCCAGCCCGACCGAGAGCCGACCATTCGCACCAATTTCATCCGATAAGCCCCGAGTCCGGGAAGCTTCCCGTCTCGATCAGCTGCCGCAAAACGGGCAACTCTTTCTCGCACAGGCGGATACCGGGCCGGCGCAGCGCCGGATTGGCATGCCGCATCAAAAACGGATAGCCCACGCTGTCCAGCATGGTTTCATCGTTGAAGTTGTCGCCAAAGGCGGCAGCTTCTTCTTTTGCAATGCCCGTGCGCTCCATGAGCATGCGCATGCCCATGCCCTTGTTGGCGGCGGTAAAATCAAACCAGTCGCGGCCGGATACCGTGGCGGTCAGCCTGCCGCTCCATTTTTGCAAAAGTGCCGGAGCAATCCGCTCCAGTCCCTCGTCGATCTGGCCGGAAATTTTCAGCATGGGTTCGGCCACGTCCTCCGGCCGGTCGATGATGGTGACGGTGTTGCGCAGGCGATAGACGATATCATCCGTATAATGGCGGTTTCGGTCCATCATGTAGGTGGTGTGACGGCCGCTGATCAAAAGGTTCATCCCCGCAGCTTCGATGTCCGCAATGATCTCCCTCGCCGTCTCCTCCGCGATGGGAATGGCGCCGATCGCCTCTCCCCTGTAAAAGCACAGGGCGCCGTTTTCACAGATGAAGGCCATGTGCCGCGCCACCGGCCCGAACAGGCGACGCAGGTTGCCGTACTGCCGCCCGCTGCACGCGGCGAACAGCACGCCCCTGCGCGTCAGGTCCTCCACGGCTTCATAGGTCCCCTCCGGCAGCGTGCCGTCCGGCTCCAGCAGGGTCCCGTCCAGGTCCGTAGCGATCAAGCGGATCATGCTCCATCCTCCTATGTGCGTACTGGCGGTATCATAGCATACTTTGCATAGCGCGTCAATTTGGGGCCAGGAAAGCCTGTGACTTTGCGAAAAGGGCTTGACAAACACATCCGGGCGATGTATCATACATATGAACAATCGTTCATGTGTTCATGAAAGGAGTGGTTGGATGCCCGTTGAACCCGAACAGCTGGCTTGCGATTTCATGTACGTACATGAGGAGATCGTCAAAAAGGTGCGGCAGGAGATGCCCGGCGAGGATGTGCTCTTTGATTTGAGCGAACTATTCAAGGTCTTTGGCGACTCCACGCGCATCCGCATTCTCTACTGCCTCTTTGCCAGCGAGATGTGCGTATGCGATATCGCCACGCTACTAAGCATGACGCAGAGCGCCATCTCGCATCAGCTGAGCGTGCTGAAAAAGAACAGGCTGATCAAAAGCCGCCGCGACGGCAAAACCATCTTTTATTCTCTGGCCGACAGCCACGTCCGTGCCATCCTGGATCAGGGCGTGGAGCACGTGACGGAATAAGGAGGCATTCCCATGAAAAAGGTTTTCAAGCTGCGGGATCTGGACTGCGCCAACTGCGCCGCGAAGATGGAAGCGGCCATTCAAAAAATCCATGGTGTGGAGAGCGCGACGGTCAATTTTATGACGCAGAAGCTGACGATCGAGGCAGCAGACTCGGATTTTGAACAGGTTCTGTCGGAAGCCGAACGGGCCATCCGCCGGGTGGAACCCGGCTGCGCGCTGATCAAGTAAGAGCACACGGGGGGATGGGAAGATGTCGCGCAGGCAAAAAAAGGATCTCCTTCGCATCGCCGCAGCGGCGGTATTGTTTCTGGCCGGGCTGCTGATCCCCGGCGAAACGGCGCGCCTGATTCTGTTTCTTCTGGCATATCTGACGGTGGGGCTGGATGTGCTCAGGGAGGCCGGCGAAGGCATTTTGCACGGTCAGCTGTTTGATGAGAACTTTCTGATGTCCATCGCTACTCTGGGCGCGATGGTTGTCGGCGAATACCCGGAGGCCGTGGCGGTGATGCTATTGTACCATGTTGGCGAGCTGTTCCAAAGTTACGCCGTCGGTAAATCGCGCGCCTCCATCGCCAGCCTGATGGACATCCGCCCCGAAACGGCAGCCGTGGAACGCAATGGCAGCGTGATCGACGTCGACCCGGAGGAAGTGGCCGTGGACGAAGTGTTCGTGCTGAAAGCCGGCGACCGCGTGCCGCTGGATGGCGTGGTGATCGAAGGAACATCCGCGCTCAACACGGCCGCGCTGACCGGCGAGAGCATGCCGCGCGACGTGGCCCCCGGCGACGAGGTTATCAGCGGCTGCATCAACCAGACGGGCCTTCTGCGCGTGCGGGCGACCAAACTGTATACCGATTCGACCGTGGCGCGGATTCTGGACCTGGTAGAGAACGCCAGCGATAAAAAGGCCAAAGTCGAAACCTTCATCACCCGCTTTGCGCGCGTATACACGCCCGCCGTCTGCGGCGCCGCACTGCTGCTGTTTCTGGTTCCCTCGCTGTTTATGGACGGCCGGTGGGCCGACTGGGGCATGCGTGCGCTTAGCTTTCTGGTGGTGAGCTGTCCGTGCGCGCTGGTGATTTCGGTGCCGCTCAGCTTCTTCGGAGGCGTAGGCGGCGCCGGTAAGCGCGGTATACTGGTCAAGGGCAGCAACTATCTGGAGGCGCTGGCCAAAGCGGACATCGTGGTATTTGACAAGACCGGCACCCTAACGCGGGGCGTCTTTCATGTCACGGTGGTTCACCCCGACCAGATCAGCGAGGAGGAGCTTTTGCGTATCGCGGCCACGGTGGAAAACGCATCCGATCATCCCATCGGTCGCTCCATCTGCGCGGGCTATCATGGTTCGCTGGCTCTGGAACAGCTTTCCGACGTATGCGAGCTGCCCGGCCAGGGGATGAGCGCCGTGCTTGACGGCGAAACCGTCAGCGTGGGCAATGAAAAGCTGATGCGCTCCCTGGGCGTAGAGCTCCCCGACTGTCCGCATGCGGGTACCGTGGTGCATGTTGCCCGCGGCGGCGTATATCTGGGCCATATCGTCATTTCCGACCAGATCAAGGAAGGCGCTGAGGAGGCCGTCTCCGCTCTGAAGCGCGAGGGTGTGCGCAAAACCGTCATCCTCACCGGCGACAGCCAGGCTGTAGCGCAGGAAGTAGCCGCAAAGCTGGGCGTGGACGAAGCGCATGCGCAGCTGCTGCCCGCGCAGAAGGTGGAGCAGGTGGAACGCCTGCTGAATGAAAAAAGGCCGGGCGGAACGCTGGTATTTGCCGGCGACGGCATCAACGACGCGCCCGTTCTGACGCGTGCCGACGTTGGCGTGGCCATGGGAGCGCTCGGCAGCGACGCGGCAGTGGAGGCTGCCGATGTGGTGCTCATGGACGACGACCCGCGCAAGCTGGCCACCGCCATCCGCATCAGCCGCCGCACCCTGGCCATCACCCGCCAGAGCATCGTATTTGCCCTGACGGTGAAGCTGCTGGTGCTCGCATTGGTCGCGGTGGGTGCCGCCAACATGTGGTGGGCTGTCTTTGCCGACGTGGGCGTATCGGTGCTGGCCATTCTCAACGCCATGCGGGCGTTGCGCGTGGACGGCCTGTGAAGCCGGATTCATGCCTGCGCCTCCTGAACCCTCCTTCAAACCGAACGCAGCTCCCTCAAGCTCAATCCAAACGCTTTTCCGCATTCCATCCAGGTTGTTCCCGCAAGGTCCCCGCGCCGCCTTCCCCGCTGTCTCGCCTGCCTTCTGCTCTCCGGCCTGGCGAAAAAGGCTGCCACATGCGGATGTTTCGACAAGCTGCGCCCCTGGCTTTCGCCAGGGGCGCAGGCTGCTGACAAAGTGCGGGGTGCAGGGGCCTCAGGCCCCTGCCGGGGTTTGGGGCAGCGCCCCAAGCCCTTATGCCGCAGCATGTTTCGTGAGCGTTGCGAGCGTCCGAAGGACGCAAGAAACGCGGCTTTCCCCAAAACCAGGTTTTTTCAACGGTCTGTGCCCCTGGCTTTCGCCAGGGGCGTGTTGTTTGTGCGGTTTTTCATGAAAGGATACAAGCCTTACCGGCAGCAGGTGTTGCAGCCCGTATTGCAGCCCGTGTTGCACGTGGTATGGCAGCAGGTGTTGCAGCCGGTATTGCACGCGCTGTTGCGCAGGCACACGTCGTCGTTGTTGCACAGCGAGGCGGGCGGGAAGAGGGGGAGTGAGAAGAATTCGTCGCAGACGTTCTCGGCGAACTCCTCACAGGGCGGGATGGGGCAGAAGCCGTAGGAGGGGATGAGAATCTCAACCTGGGCAAGCACCTTGAGGATAACCGTCACGCAGACCGTCAGCTTGAACTTGTTGTTGCCCTCATAGGTGCCGGCCACGCAGATCGCGCTGACCATGCTCTCCAGGCAGTAGGGCACGATGGACTCGTCGGGGATGGAGAGAAGGACGTCTTTATCCACCGTAATGACGCCCTTGCCGATGTACTCTACGCAGCGACTATCCACAAACAGGATGTCGATGGGCACGTCGATCTTGCAGCGCACGCGGGCGAAGCAGGGACGGTCGCACAGGCGTTCCACAGACAGGTTGCGGATGGTGCCTTCCGTGGTGGTAGAGCGGCAGCTTTCGAACGTGATGGGCGGCACGGGCGGGCTGGTAGGGGGAACGGTTTCGGTGGTGTCGTCGCAGCAGCAGTTACAGCTGCAGCAGTTGTTGGCCACCATGGCGTAGCTGGTGATGGTCACTTCCTTGTCATCCAGCTGTTCCTGCTGCAGGCAGCTGTCGTATACGCGCTTGACCTGCACGCATACCTTTTCCTGCAGTCCGTCCAGCGCGCTGCCATTGGTGATGGTGCCGGGGCAGCAACAGGGATTGGCGTTTTTGTAAGAGTAAAAAGACATTGGCACGCCTCCTTCTTTGTTCGTCGGCCGCAGGGAGGCTTTGGCATGGCAGCGTCCCTTGCGCCGTTCACTGATACAGTATGACGGCGCGGCAAAGGCGTGCGGAAAAGGTTGCGCCGTTCAATCATTTTCCGGCACAATGCGCTCTACGGCGTATCCCATCTCCTCAAGACAGCTGAGGACGCTGTCCCCCTCAAGTGCCAAATGCAAAAGGCCCAGCGTCACAAAACAGGTTTCTTCCCCCTCCAGCCAATCGGCCAATCGGCGGGCCATGCGCGCGTTGCGCTCGGTCACCAGCGCCGTGTGGTATTCCCAAGCCAGTTCCTGATCGGGTTCGGCGGCCAGGCCGTCCAGATAGGCGCCGGCAAATGCCTCGGCGTCGCCCGCGCGCCACCATTCGGGCCATTGGTCGATGGCCGCGTCCATGCCGGTGGCGCTATCCGGCTCCAGAATAACGCGGCAGGTTGAACGCAGCAAGGATTCCTGCAGCGCGGGGCTCAGGCTGTCGAGCACCTCCAGCTCGTCGCGGGTGTCCTCAAGCCACCTTTCTGCCTTCCCGCCGCCGGCCTTTTTCACCTGCTCCTCCACGCCCAGTGAGGCGGACGCCTTGGTGCCCCGCGCCTCCAGCGTGGCGGCCACCGCTTCGGTGTTCAGCATGCTCATCACGGCCCAGGGCTTGAGCGCGTCAAGGCTGTCCATGCGGTACCCTGCCTTCTGCGCCGCCTGTACGGTCAACGCATAGGTATCCGCGCTCACCAGGCTTGCCAGCGTTTCGCCTTC
Source organism: uncultured Eubacteriales bacterium (assembly GCA_944349545.1). GTDB lineage: Bacteria > Bacillota > Clostridia > Christensenellales > Aristaeellaceae > Limiplasma. Next base: position 63,597 of record CALVNG010000003.1, on the reverse strand, counting down.
GGGACAACGCATCATCTCCTGATAGACGGCCTGCGCCTGCGCGCTCCGGGTGTCGCATTCAAAGACCAGCACATCCGACGCTGCCAGCGCGTCCAAAATCGACTGCCCCATGGGATACATATCCTCGCTGCCCACATGGATGCTGCCAAGCAGATACAGCTCGCTTTTTCCGCCGGTCACGCGATACAGAATGCCGGCGCTTCCTTCCTTTTGCGGGGTGCACCCACCCGCGCCCAGAGGCAGCAGCAGCGCCAGCGCCAGCGCGATCATCCTTGTCCCCCTTCTTGGCATGTCAGTTCCTCCAATCTCTGCGCGGCCACGACGATGTCCTCGCCGCACAGCTGCCACTCCGCGGGCAGCAGGGCTGCATAAGCGGGGTCGTAGTAGCGGTCGTCCAGAAGCAGCACGATGCCCCGGTCATTCTCGGAGCGTACCACGCGCCCGGCGGCCTGCAGCACCTTATGCATGCCCGGAATGCGGCAGGCATAGGCGAAGCCGTCGCCAAAATGCCGCTGATAGCAGGCGCGCACGGCAGCCAGCCGCGCGCTTGGCACGGGCAGGCCCATACCGATCACCGCCGCTCCGATCAGGCGCTCGCCGGGCAGGTCGATACCCTCGCTGTAAAGGCCTCCCAGCACGCACAGGGCGAGTCTTGGGCCAGTTTCCTTTTCTAATGCCTCCAGAAAGGCGGTCTGCTCATCCCCTTCCATATCACGGCGCTGCACCAGCAGCGGCGGCAGCCTGTCCGCGTCCTTCTTGAGGCAGTCCAGCACCAGCGACAGGTAGGCATAGCTGGGAAAATAGGCGATATAGCTGCCCGGGCGCGCTGCCGTCAGCTCGCACAGCGCGTCTGCGATCTGCTCTGCCGTGCTTTCCCGCCGGTCGTAGGCGGTATTCACGCGTCTGCGCACCACCATCAGGTTGCGCGGATCAAACGGCGATGGCAGCGCAAAGCACACGTCCTCCTCTGTACCGCCCAGCAGCCGCTTCATGGCGGGCAGCGGCGTCAGCGTGGCCGAAAAGAATACGGCGCCCCGTAGCCCACGCGTCACATGCGCGATTTCCCTGCCCGGAAGCAGACAGTACAGGGTCAGCGTTCGGTCCCGTCCCCGCCCCTCCAGCAGCACGGCGTAGTCCTCATCCAGACGCTCCGCCGCATAGCGAAAGCCCATGAGCATACGCGCCGCATCCGACGCATCCGCGCCCTCGCCCCGCGCCAGCTGCCCCAGTGCGAGGGTGAGGGCCTCCTCCGCGCTTTGCACAATGCCCTCCGGCAGCGTTTTCAGCGTGCGCTCAAAAGGGCTCTCTCCCTCCCCCAGCGCACGCAGCTGCCGGATCAGCGCCGTCAGCGCGCGATAATACGGCGTTTTGCGCCCTGCGCGCCTGCCATGCTCCGCACGAAGGCATGCCAGTTCCCGGCTGTCCAGCGCGCCGGAAAGGCTGTCTCGCACCCGTTCCACCGCATGATGCGCCTCGTCCACCAGCAAAGTCATGTCGCGGCGGTGCTGAAACAGGCGCTTGACCTGCGCAAAGGGATCAAATGCGTAGTTGAGGTCCATCAGCACCACGTCCGCCAGGTCCACCAGCGCGAGGGCCAGCTCAAAGGGACAAACGTCATGCCGCTGCGCCGCCCGCAGGATGCGTTCCTCGGTCCATACCGCGTCCCGGCAGGCCAGCAGCTCGTCCACCGCCTCCCCCTGGCGCAGGTAGTGCCCCCTGGCGCGGGGGCAGAAGTCCGGGTGGCAGCGCGTCGGAGCGGGGCAGAGCTTCTCCCTGGCGGTGAGCACGGTGCAACGGGCACGCATGCCCTGCCGGTACATGCGCTCCAGCGCGTGTACCGGGCTTTGGCGCGCGGTATTGCGGGCCGTGAGGTAGAGCACCTTGCCGGTCAGCCCCTCTCCCAGCGCCTTCAGCGCAGGATACAACACCGCTACGCTCTTGCCTGTGCCGGTGGGCAAGCTGGCAAAGAGCCGCTTTTTGCGCCGGATGGCGGTATACACCTGCACAGCCAGCTCCCGCTGACCCTTGCGGTAAGCCTCGTAGGGGAAGGCGAGCGTCCGCAGACTCTCGTCCCGCTCGCGCCGGTATGCGCTTTCGCGCAGGGCAAAGGCCGTCCACGGTTCAAGCAGCCCCCTGAGGGCGGCGTCCAGCTCGTTCCGTTCCAGCGTTTCCTCATGGCGGGAGAGCGCCTCTCCTGTCTCGTCCACATAGCACACGCCCAGCCGCACCCGCCCGCAGGGCTTCTCCGGCGCAAGCATCGCGCCGTAGCACAGCGCCTGCGCCCAATGCTCCGGCAACGGCTCCGGGCGCGCCCGGGCGCTCAGCTTGATCTCCTCCACATAGGGCACGTCGCCGTCCTCAAACAGGTCCATCCGCCCATAGACGGTCACCTCCGCGCCCAGGCAGGCAAAGGTGCGACGGAGACTCTTCTCGCTTTCTCCGCCTGCGCCGGACTGCCGCGCCCGATGCGCCCGACCGCCGGCCAGCAGCCGCTCCGCATCCTCCGCCGGGGTGATGTCGGGCGGAAAATAAGAAAAGGCCACCAGCTCGCGCACGGAGACCCGAAACGTTTCTCCCACGGCTGTGGCCCTCCTTTTTTGGCTTTGGTCAATTCCTGCGGTCGCGCGCGATGATGAGCAGGCGCACCAGCTGCAGGAGGCTGCTGATGGCGGCCGCCACATAGGTCATGGCGGCGGCGTTCAGCACGGCGCGCGCGCCATCCATCTCCTCGCCGCTCAGGTAACCCTGCTGCTCCAGCACACGCAGCGCCCGTCCGCTGGCATTGAATTCCACCGGCAGCGTCACCAGCGAAAACACCAGCGTGAGCGCGAAACAGGCGATACCCACGTAGAGCAGCGGCTCCCAGCTGAACAAGAGGCCCAGCAGGAAGATGGGAAAGTACAGGTTGCTGCCCAGGTTGACCACCGGCACCAGCGCGCTGCGCAGTTTGAGGGGCGCGTAGCCCTCGTGCTGCTGCATGGCGTGCCCGCATTCATGCGCCGCCACGCCGATGGCGGCCACGCTGGTAGAGCCATAGACCCCGTCGCTTAGGCGAAGGGTGTTGTTGCGCGGGTCATAGTGATCCGTGAGGTTTCCGGAAACGCTGCGCACGCTCACATCTCCGCAATCGGCCCGGTTGAGCATCGAGCGGGCGACTTCTTCCGCGCTCATGCCGTTTCGCGCGTGCACGGCGCTGTACTTTTTGAAGGCGGACGAAACCCGCATCTGCGCCCACAGGCCAAGAAGCAGGCCGGGAATGACGAGAATCATGGTCCAATCCCAATAGAACATCTGGTATCCTCCTTGCTGAGCCGTTCTTGAACGGCCCATGCTTAGCATACACCATTCTGCCGGAAATTCAACCCGCCGGACGCCGAAATGTCGTTTTTGCGCCGCGTATACCTCAGCCCGGCCGCGGGCAGGATATACGCGGGAGGGATGCGAATGCTCCGAAGGCTTCACCCGCGCTGTTCCCTGTGGCTGAACGCGGCGCTGGCGCTGTTCTGCGCAGCGGCTTTTTTATTGGTGCTGCTCTGGCCTCTGCGTTCCCTGAGCGCGGGCGCTGAATACTCCCCGGAGGAACGCTCCCTGATGGAAGCGCTCGAAAGCGGCGAGCTCATCCGCCTGCATGTACTGGCGGACGGCGACGACGCGGAAAGCCAGCGCATCAAACTCTGCGTGCGCGACGCGCTGATCGCCGCCTTCGGTGAAATGCTGCTGGAAGCGTCCCGCGCTGACGCGGACGCCGTATACGAAACGCTCATGTCCCACGTGGGGCAGATGGAGGACGCGGCGCTTGCCTGCGCCCGCGAAAACGGCTTTGACGGCCCCGTGACGGCTGAAGTGGGAATTCTGGATCTGCCGTCCAAAACCTACGGGCATGTGACGCTTCCCCAGGGGAAATACCGCGCCCTGCGCGTGACGCTGGGCAGCGGGCAGGGGCAAAACTGGTGGTGCGTGCTGTTTCCCCAGCTTTGCCTGGCGGTTTCCTCCGACGGTGTGGAGGCGCAGTCCTCCGAGGCGCCCAGCCTGATCTGGGACACGGAGCGCATCTTTTCCCAATGGCTGATTTTTCCCGTTTGACGCGCGGTGAAGCGCAAAATATGTTATAATGGTCGCATCTCGATCATGGGAGGTGCGCCGCGATGCCAGGCCCGTTTTTGCCCGTCACACCTGAGGAGGTTGCCCAACTGGGCTGGGACGCGCCGGATTTTGTCTACGTCGTAGGCGAGGCATATGTGGACCACCCCTCCTTCGGGCACGCCATCATCGGCCGGGTGCTGGAGGCGGCGGGATACCGTGTGGCCATGCTCTGTCTGCCGGAATACCGCAGCGCGGAGGCGTTCAAGCGATTCGGCAGGCCAAAGCTCGGCTTTCTGGTCTCCTCCGGTGTGATTGACAGCATGGTCAACCACTATACCGCCGCGCGCAAGCGGCGAAATGCCGACGTATACGCTCCCGGCGGACGTGCCGGCCTGCGCCCCGACCGCGCAGTCACGGTGTACTGCAACCGCATCCACGAGGCCTACCCCGGCATGCCGGTGCTCATCGGCGGGGTGGAGGCCTCGCTGCGCCGCTTTTCGCACTACGACTACTGGGACGACAAGGTGCGCCGCAGCGTGCTGGTGGACAGCGCCGCCACGCTGCTGCTCTACGGCATGGGCGAAAACACCATTCTGGACTGCTGCGACTGGGTCCGTCGCGGGATGCCCGCGCATGAGCTTTCCCAGCTGCGCGGCGTATGCTACATGGCCAAGCAGCCGCCCGGGGATGCGCTGCCGCTGCCCTCTCACGCCGAGGTTGCGGCGGACAAGCGCGCCTATTGCCAGGCCTTTTTACTGGAATATCAGGAGCAGGACCCTGTGCGCGGACGCACGCTTTGCCAGCAACAGGACGCCCAGCGCTACCTCGTGCAGAACCCGCCGGCTTTCCCGCTCTCACGCGCAGAGCTGGACCGCGTTTACGACCTGCCCTTCACCCGGCTCGCCCACCCGATGTACGACGCGCTGGGCGGCGTGCCCGCGCTTCAGGAGGTGCGCTTTTCCATCAGCGCGGTACGCGGCTGTTTCGGCTCATGCAGCTTTTGCGCCCTTACCTTTCATCAGGGGCGCATCGTCTCCTCCCGCAGCGAAGAATCGCTGTTGAGGGAAGCGCGCCTTCTGGCCTCGTTGCCCGATTTCAAGGGATATATCCACGATGTTGGCGGCCCGACCGCCAATTTCCGCCAGCCCGCGTGCGAACGCCAGCTGCGCGAAGGCGCCTGCAAAAACCGGCAATGCCTCTGCCCCACGCCCTGTAAGCACATGCGGGCAAGCCACGCCGAACTGGTGTCCCTGCTTCGCAAAATGCGGGCCATTCCGGGCATCAAAAAGGTGTTCATCCGTTCCGGCATCCGGTATGATTATCTCATGGCCGACAAAAGCGACGCCTTCCTGACCGAGCTGTGCCGCTACCACATCAGCGGCCAGCTGAAGGTTGCGCCGGAGCATATCAGCCCGAACGTGCTCTCCCGCATGGGCAAGCCCCGCCGCGAGGTATACGAGGCCTTCGTGGACCGCTACAACGCCGTCAACCGGCAGTATGGTCTCAAGCAGTACCTCGTGCCCTACCTGATGAGCAGCCATCCGGGCAGCACGCTCAGGGATGCGGTGGATCTGGCGGAATATCTGCGCGATACGGGCCATCAACCGGAGCAGGTACAGGACTTCTATCCCACACCGGGCACGCTCAGTACCTGCATGTATTACACCAGGCTGGACCCGCGCGACATGCAGCCGGTCTATGTGCCCAAGAATCCGCATGAAAAGGCCATGCAGCGCGCCCTTTTGCAATACCGCAATCCCGCCAACCACGATCTGGTGCGGGAGGCGCTGCGCCTGTGCGGCAGGGAGGACCTGATCGGCTTCGGTCCGCACGCGCTGGTGCCGCCACGCACAATCCGTGCCTCGTCGGACAGAACCCCCCGCGAAAAGGGCGTGCGTGGGGAGAAAAGCTTTCGGGCGCAGAGAAGCGTCTCCGCCCGGTCAAACGCTCCCACAGCCCGCCGAGCAGGCCGCGCGGAGCGGACAGGCCCTGTCTCCGCCCGGCGCTCAGGTCGCTCCGCCCCAAACGGGCGGAAAGGCGGGGGCCGCTCATGAAGCCCAGTTTTTGAATAAGGGACAGAAAGAGCGCGGGCCGCATACGCAGCCCGCGCCAATCTATGCTTGTTTACGGCTCCTTGACGGCGCTGAGCAGCTCCGCCGGAGCGAAGGGGAAGCGCAGAATCCCGGCGATCTCGCCCGCGATTTCCCCGGACTGGATGAAGAACACCACGTTTCCGTCTCCATCCAGATAAAAGTCCGTTTCGGGGCTGAACGCGTCGGTCAGCTGCTCCTTCGTCAAGCCGTCCAGGTAGTCGCCATCGGCGTTCTGGCTGTCGCGCTCCACAATGCGCCAGATCAGCTCGTAGGCCAGCTGTTCGGCCACGCTCTGGCCGTCGCTGAGTTCTCCGCCCTCCTCCTCCAGCCCCAGCACCTGCGAAAGACTCACGGGCTGGCCGGCATAGAGGCCGTCTCGCGCGAAGGTATCGGCGGAAATGCTCACGTACTCCCCGCCTCCGCCCAGCGTGGTGGAGGTGAGTACAACGCTCACATACCGGCTGGAATCATGCGTCACCTCAAAGTCGATGGAGGCGTCCAGCGGTTCCGTCAGTTCCTGCATATCCTGGGCCATGGCCTGATAATAGGCGTTGATGGCCTTGTCGGCGTCCGTCCAGGCGTCAAACTGGGGATACCGGTAGCGAAGGGTGGCGCTTTCCATCGCGCCGTCCGCCTGCCAGACGCGTTCGCCGGTCAGGGCGTCCGCCAGGGGCAGCATCTCGGCGGGCGTGGGGTCCTGCGTATCGGCCTCCATGGCAAGCGCGGCCGCGCCTGCTAGCGTAAGGAACAGCGCCAGGCACAGCGCAGCCGCTCTTTTCATGACAAAACGCTCCTTTGCTTAGCCCTGGTACAGCTCGTTGGCCACAAAGCTGTTTTCCAGGTACGAGGTGTACATGCTGTACTGGCTCATCAGCGTGCTGAGGAAACGCAGCTGCGCCTGATAGATGTAGCGGTCGGTCACGATGTAAACCTCAAAGACGTAGTAACCGTCCTCGGTGGTATAGGCCACGGTGCCGTACTGGGATTCCTCGTTGATGGTCGAGCTGCTGCCCGTGATGCCGTTGGCGATGATGCCCACGTAATCGGTCAGGTTGGCGCCGTTGCTGTTGTCGATGCGCTTGGCCAGGAAGCTGGCGCTGCCGTCGGGCAGCTCGGCGGATACGCCGTCCTCGCCCTCCACCAGCAGATCGTCGGTGAACACAGCGGGATAGAGCAGCGTGAAGCCCAGATGGCTCTCATACTCCACGGCGATCTGATCGAAGTAGCCCTGCAGGGCGTCCTCCAGGGACAGATCGGTACCCACGGAGTAGCCCATCAGGCGGAAGCCGTTAAGCGCGGTGGAGTCGCTCTGGAAGGTGAACACGGCGCGCTCCAGCCACTGGATATTGCTGTAGTCGGCCTCGGTCATCTCGCGCATGGGCTTGTCCGCCAGATAGATTTCGCCGATGATCTGCACGGTGGCGCTGTCGGCTCCGGGATTGACCGTGACGGGATGGAAACCGATGAAGCCGTTGATGTCGTCGGTCATCACCACGGGCTCCAGCTGGGGCAGCTGCGCGGCGAAGATCTTGCCCAGCAGCTCGGCCTGGGCGTTGGTATCGGTGATCATGTCAGCAGTGACGCCCACCTCCGCGCCATAGGTCTGCCCCACCTTGAAGAACGCGTCGGTAAAGGAAACGGTCAGCACCCCGTCCGCTCCGGGAACGGATTCGGGCGCGTTGGGAGAGTATTGCGAGGCCGCGCACACCAGGTCCATCAGGGGGGTCAGGGCCTCAAAGTCCGCCATGCCCTGGGTCCCTTCGGCCAGGGCGCCAGCGCCCGCCGTCAGCGCAAGGCACAGGGCAGCAACCAGGGAGATCACCTTCCGTACGGTGCGATTGATCATGTTGTCATCCTCCTCCATGTGATGCAAATCGGCTTTGTTCGCCGGTTCGGTACGCTCATATAACGCGCCGGCATGGATGTTTCATCCACGTTTCGCAATATATTCCGCGGCGCTGATGGCGGCGATGTTGCCCTCGCCCACGGCTTTGGGGACCTGCAGGGGCTTGCCGGTGCAGTCGCCCGCCGCAAAAACACCCGGAATATTGGTGCGCATACCCCGGTCTACGGGGATATAGCTGCCTTCGGTGCGAAGGTCCGCAAGCAGCATGGACAGCGGCATCGCCGCCCGGAAAATAAAGATGCCGTCATAGCGGCGTTCGCCCTTGTCGGTGTGCAAAACCAGCGCCTCCCCGTCCCGCGAGATGGCGCGCGGCTTTTCCTCCATGGAATGAATGCGCGTATCCAGCCCGGCGGTATCATGCGCTTTCAGCCGGTAGTAATCCAGCTCCGCTGCCAGCCCCGCCAGGAAGGCGCTTTCCTCCACGCCCTGCTCCGAGCCGCTCAGCACCGCGATGCGCCTGCCGCGGTAGAACATGCCGTCGCACGTGGCACAGTAGCTGACGCCCTGCCCCAGCTGCTCCTCCTCGCCCGGCAGCAGCGCGGGCCGCGCGGCCCCCATGGCCAGCAGCACCGTTCTGGCTTCCATCACGTCGTTTTCCACCAGCAGCATAAAGCCGTTTTCCGTGGGCATGATCTGCCGCACCAGGCCCGCGCGCTCCTGCGCGCCAAGCTCCAGCGCCTGGCTTCGGAAGCTCTCCAGCATCTTTTCGCCGGAGGCGTGCGGCATGCCGGGGTAGTTGTCAATGCGTTCCGCCGCCCGAAGCAGCCCCGTGCCGCCCGCGGGCGCGATCACCGTAGCCGAAAGGCCCCGCATGCGCGCCGTCATGGCGCAGGACCAACCCGCCGGGCCCTTCCCAACGATAGCGATGTCCGTCATTTCTACCTCCCGCGGCATGGTATGTACCGATACCACACCTTGATAAAGTATATCAAAATCATTACTAAAAAACAAGGCTTTTCAAGCAATTATCACAAATGTGTTACAAAAAAACCCATTGCAGCAATAGAATAACCGGCCATCCTGCCGTATACGCGGGACAGCCGGTCCATCGGATGCCGGTGAGGGGTTATTCCAGCGAAGCAAACAGCAGCAGCTCAAAGCACGGATAGCTCTCCGAATCCTCTTCCTCGCCCTCCACGCCGGTGCTCAGCGACATGCCCGCGCAGGTGCCGTACATCATCACCTGTTCATCTACCTGGAAGTTGGGCTTTTCGTCGGTGGTGACAAGGATGATGTTGCTGTATTCGCCGCTCTTGCGGTTAAGCGCCATGCGGACGACGTACATGTCCCCGCTTGCGCCGATATCGACGATGTAGGCCTTGTAATCCATGATGCGGCCCTCGTAGCCCTCCATCTTTTCGATCAGCTGGCTGTAGGAGGGAGAGATGGCCTGCTTCTTGAGATAGGCCATCATGTCCTCCTCGGTCCATTTGCGGGCGAAACTGAAGGTGAAGCGCCGGTCCGCCAGCCCCTTTTTGCTGAAGGCCAGCACCGCCTCATAGGCGCCCTCCTCCTCCACATCCAGGGTGACGGTGAATTTGCCGGCGCTGGTGACCTTCTTGCTCATCACATCCTCGCCGTTCATAAACACCTGGATGGTGGCGCCGGGCTCGGCGTTTCCGGCGATTTCCACCTCGTCCTCCATCACGGTGTCGCCGGGCTTGCTGGTGAAGTTGACGGTAAGCAGCGTGCGCTGATAGGTCACCGGATAGGCCAGCTCCGCCACCTCCTCGCCCTGAAATTCGCCGGTGATGGTGATGAGGAACACGCCCTCCCTGGGCAGGCTGATGGGCAGCGCGAATTTTTCGTTTTTTCCCACCGTGACCTCCGTCACGATGGGTTCGGGATAGCTCAGCCCCATCACCACGGCGGTCAGGATCACGCCTTCGGCCGCGGTGCCCTCGATTTCAAATTCCTGCTCGTTGGTTTCGGCCGGAGGAATGTCGGAAATATTGATCTTGGCGCTGGCCTTGGGCGGCAGGGGCAGCACCTCCACGAAGGTGAAGGTCTCCCAGATTTTATTGAGATTGGTGTTATCCTTGTTGGTAGTGGAGCGGCCATAGATCTGCATGTCAAAGTCGATCTCGTAGCCGTTTCGGATGGTGCGGCGCATGAAGCCGCGGTAAAGGATTTCGCCGTTGTCGCGCCGGGTATAGCGCAGCACGAGGAAGCGGCCGTTATCGGTATTTTTCCATTCGGAGGTGCTAAACTCGTACCCCTCGTACTCGTTCTTGGGGTAGTGGCTGGTACGGTAGGTGCCGCGCACGTCGCTGGTCTGCTCGTTGACATCGAAGATGGAGGCGGACCGCTCGTTCTGCACGGCGCGCAGCTCAAAGCATGCGTCCCCCTCCTCCGTCCATGCCTGTAACAGCACGCCGCGGGCCAGAAAATCGTTGGACGCGATTTCCATGGATGAGCCGCGCGCCTCCAGCCAGTCGGCATAGTCGGTCAGGTTGTCCGGGGTGAGCACGATGTAGCCCTCCGGCATTTCCATGGTGGCATAGAGCTGGTCAAACACATAGGTTTCCGCCAGGGCGGGCGCGCATGCCAGCAGCAGCAAAAGCAGCAAAAGACACGGGATCGCTTTGCGCATGATGTCACATCCTTCTTCAATCCTTTTGCGGCGCATAGCGGGCCGGGAGAGCCCGGCGGGGTGTCACAGGCAAACCGTATGTTTTATTGTAACACAAAGCGTCCATGCAGGCAACCGACCATAGGGGACATTTTACATTTTGAGCGCGGCGCTGTATTTCCTTTGTACCGGACTTGTCATAGGAATAACGGACCTGTATAATGGGCATGTGCTCAAAGACGAGTGATGTCTTTGAGCGCGTTTTTTATTCGCGCATTTTCCGCCGGAGCGCCGCCGCTTTCGGCGTTTGAACAGGAGGACTGACGATATGAACGCTTCATCCATGGGGTATCCCGCTCAGCATGGGCTGTATTCTCCCGCTTTTGAGCATGACGCCTGCGGTATCGGCATGATCGTGGACATCGCCGGCAGACGGTCGCATGAGATCGTCTCGCAGGCCCTGCGTATACTGTTGAATCTGGAGCACCGGGGCGGAACGGGCGCGGAACCGGACACAGGCGACGGCGCAGGCATCCTGACCCAGCTGCCGCACGCGCTGCTGGAAAGGGAATGCCATATGCTGGGAATTGGGCTGCCCGCCCCCGGCCGCTATGGCGTAGGCATGCTTTTCCTGAGCCAGGACGAAGGTCGTCGGGCGGCTGCCGAAAGCGTCTTCGAAGCTATCGTGCGCGGGCAGGGCCAGCGATTCCTGGGCTGGCGGAGCGTGCCTGTCAATGCGTCCACGCTGGGAAAAACCAGCCGCGCCTGCATGCCGGTCATCCGTCAGGCGTTCATCGAGCGGAGCGAGGATCTCGACGGCGAGGACGCCTTTGAGCGCAAGCTCTACCTCATCCGCCGGATCGCCGAAAAGCGCCTTCGCTATGCGCCGGACGCCCGGCCGGGGGATTTTTACGCCGCGAGCCTCTCCTGCCGCACCATCGTCTACAAGGGCATGCTGCTCAGCCGCCAGGTCTCCCAACTGTATCTGGATTTGAACGATCTTGCCTATGATACGGCCATCGCACTGGTGCACAGCCGCTATTCCACCAACACCTTCCCCAGCTGGGAGCGCGCCCATCCCAACCGTTACACCATCCACAACGGCGAAATCAACACCATCCACGGCAACTGCAAGCGCATGAACGCCCGCCAGAGCCACGTCCATACCCGCCTGTTCGGCGACGATCTTTCTCAGGTATTCCCTATCGTCAACGATGACGGCAGCGACAGCGCCATGTTTGACAACGCGCTGGAGTTTCTGCTCCTGACCGGGCGCGCTCTGCCCCACGCGGCCATGATGATGATTCCCCAGCCCTGGGAAAAGGACCGGACCATGAGCCGCGAGCTTCGCGCCTTCTATGAGTTCCACAGCCATGTGATGGACGCGTGGGACGGCCCCGCCGCCATGGCTATGACCGACGGCGTGCGGGCCCTGGCCATGCTGGACAGAAACGGCCTGCGTCCCTCCCGCTATCTGATCACCACCGACGGTCTGCTGGTGATGGCCTCCGAAACGGGCGCGCTGGAGCTTCCCGCCGAACGGGTATTGCGCCGCGACCGCCTGCGCCCCGGTCGGATGCTGATGGTGGATACCCAGGCAGGCCGCCTTATAGATGACGCTGAGATCAAAAGCCGCATGGCCTCCCTCTACCCATACGACCAGTGGATTGCCAGGCTGGGCGTGAACCTAGAGGACCTGCCCCAAGCCGCCGCGCCCGAGGAGAGCGCGCCTCTGTGGCAGCTGCAAAAGGCCTTTGGCTACTCCTGGGAGCAGGTGCGAAACGTGATTCTGCCCATGGCGGAAAAGGACGAAGAACCGCTGGCCTCCATGGGCGCGGACCTGCCCCTGGCCATTTTGTCGGACAAGCCGCAGCCGCTTTTCGCCTACTTTCACCAGCTCTTTGCCCAGGTGACCAACCCGCCTATCGACGCCATCCGGGAGGAGATCGTCACCTCGACGCTCGTTTACCTTGGTCCGGAGGGCGATCTGCTCGCCCCCTCGCCTAAGAGCTGCCGTCAACTGCGCCTGGCCTCTCCGCTGATGACGGACGGGCAGCTGGCCCGTCTGCGCCTGCTGAACATCGAGGGTCTGCGCGCGCTGACCCTGTCCATCCTCTATGAGGCGGCGCAGGGCGAGGCGGGGATACGCAGCGCCATGGACCGCGTCTTTTGCGAACTGGACGAAGGGTTTGAAAAAGGATACAACGTCTTTATTCTCAGCGATCGCGGCGTGGACGCGGAGCACGTCGCCATCCCCTCGATGCTGGCGGTGAGCGGGGTGCAGGCGCATACCCTGCGGCGCGGCATCCGCACGCAGATGAGCCTCGTGCTGGAAAGCGGCGAACCTGCCTCGGTGCATCACTTCGCGGCGCTGATCGGCTATGGGGCCACCGCCATTAACCCCTATCTGGCGCTGCGTACCGTGCGGGAAGGCGTGCGCGAGGGACGGCTTGCGGACCTTTCGGAGGAGGCGGCGCAGGCGCGTTATCTGCACGCGGCGGTGAAGGGCGTGGTAAAGACCATGTCCAAGATGGGCATCTCCACCGTCCAGAGCTACCGCGGCTCGCAGCTGTTCGAAGCCGTGGGCCTGAGCCGAGCGCTCATCGACGAATACTTTCCCGAAACCGTCACCCGCATCGGCGGCATGGGACTGGATGGGGTCGCGAAGGAAAACGCCGCCCGGCATAACGCCGCCTTCCATGACCCGATGGGCGATAGCGCACTGGCTCCCGGCGGCGAATTCCAATGGCGCAGAGAGGAGGAATATCACCTCTACAATCCTGAAACCATTCATCTGCTGCAGCAGGCCGTATGGGATGACGATTACGGTCTGTTCCGCCAGTATTCAGCCCGGATCGACGGCAGCGAGCGCAAGGCGGCCCTTCGCAGCCTGCTGGATCTGCGGTCCGACCGCGCGCCCGTGCCGCTGGAGGAAGTGGAAAGCGAGGACGTCATCGTCAGGCGCTTCAAGACCGGGGCCATGAGCTACGGGTCGCTGAGCAAGGAAGCGCACGAATGTCTGGCCATTGCCATGAACCGGCTGGGCGGCAAGAGCAACAGCGGCGAGGGCGGCGAGGATGAGGACCGCTACCGCCCCGACGCCAACGGGGACAACCTGTCCAGCGCCATCAAGCAGGTGGCCAGCGGACGCTTCGGCGTGACCAGCAGCTACCTGACGCATGCCAGCGAGCTGCAGATCAAAATGGCGCAGGGAGCCAAGCCCGGCGAAGGCGGGCAGCTTCCGGGCGAAAAGGTGTATCCCTGGATCGCCAAAACGCGCCATGCCACGGCGGGCGTGGGGCTGATCTCCCCGCCGCCGCACCATGATATCTACTCCATCGAGGACCTGGCCGAGCTGATTTACGACCTGAAAAACGCCAACCGAAAGGCGCGCGTCAGCGTCAAGCTGGTGGCGGAGGCCGGCGTGGGCACCGTGGCCGCGGGCGTGGCCAAGGGCGGCGCGGACGTGATTCTCATCAGCGGATACGACGGCGGCACCGGCGCAAGCCCGCGCTCCTCCATCCGTCACGCGGGTCTGCCGTGGGAGCTGGGCCTGGCCGAAGCGCAGCAGACCCTTCTGCTCAACGGCCTGCGCGACCGCGTCGTGCTGGAAACCGACGGCAAGCTCATGACGGGGCGGGATGTGGCCGTGGCCGCGCTGCTTGGCGCCGAGGAATTCGGCTTCGCCACCGCGCCGCTGGTGACCATGGGATGCGTCATGATGCGCGTGTGCAATCTGGACAGCTGCCCCGCGGGCATTGCCACCCAGAAGCCGGAGCTGCGCGCCCGCTTCAAGGGAAAGCCCGAATATGTGATGCGTTTCATGCGCTTCGTCGCGCGGGAACTCCGGGAGATCATGGCGCAGATGGGCTTTCGCACGCTGGACGAAATGGTGGGCCGCTCGGATCTGCTGGCGCGCAAGCCGTCCGACGGCTGCTGGAAGCGCGACAACGTGGACCTGTCGGCCCTGCTGGCACGGCCGGCAGGGGACGTCCGGCCGTGCCGTCATGATCGCCATATCGTGCGGCGCCCGGAACCCGGGCTGGATGAAAGCGTGCTATGCGTTCTGGCCCGGCCCGCGCTGGACGCCGGGCGCCCCGTGACCGCATCGCTGGCCATCCGCAACACCGACCGCGCGACCGGCACCCTGCTGGGCAGCGAGGTCACCTCGCGCTACGGCGAAGCGGGCCTGCCCGACGACACCATCCGCCTGACCTTCCGGGGCAGCGCGGGGCAGAGCTTCGGCGCGTTCGTGCCGCGCGGCGTCACGCTGTCGCTGGAAGGCGACTGCAACGACTATCTGGGCAAGGGGCTTTCCGGCGGCATCCTGAGCGTAAGCCCCGCCAGGGAACAGGCGGGAAAGCCAGAGGAAAACGTCATTGCCGGAAACGTGGCGCTCTACGGAGCCACCGGCGGCGAATGCTACGTCTGCGGCATCGCGGGCGAGCGCTTTTGCGTGCGCAACTCCGGCGCGCTTGCGGTGGTTGAGGGCGTGGGCGACCATGGCTGCGAATACATGACCGGCGGGCGCGTGGTGGTGCTGGGCAAGGTGGGCCGCAACTTTGCCGCCGGCATGAGCGGCGGGATCGTCTATGTCTACGATGCGGACGGGACCTTCGCGCAGCTTTGCAACACTGAAATGGTCCTGCTGGAACCGCTGGATGACCCCTACGAAGCTGTTCTGCTGAAAAAGTGGATCGGGCAGCATGTGCGCCGCACCCGCAGTCCGCTGGGACGGCGGCTGCTGGATGAATGGGGCGCGGCGTCAGGCCGTTTTGTGCGGGTCATTCCCGCACAGTACAAGCGCCTGATGGCACAGCACGACAAGGAGGAGGCATGAATATGGGCAAGCTGTTTGGTTTTCTGGAATATGGCCGTGAGCTTCCGCCAGACCGTGACCCTGTGGAGCGCGTGAACGACTGGAACGAAATTCACGGTCTGCTCCCAAAGGAGGAGGAGAAGCGGCAGGCGGCGCGCTGCATGAGCTGCTCCGTCCCCTTCTGCCACAGCGGGATGATGATCGCAGGCATGTCCTCCGGCTGTCCGCTGGGCAACCTGATTCCCGAATGGAACGATCTGCTCTGCCGGGGTGAATGGGAGGCGGCGGCCCAGCGTCTTATGCTGACCAACAGCTTCCCTGAGTTCACCGGCCGGGTATGTCCCGCGCCATGCGAAGGCGCATGCACCTGCGGCATTCATCAGCCGCAGGTCACCATCCGTCAAAACGAGCTGAGCATTATCGAAAACGCCTTTGCGGACGGGAACGTGCAGCCCCGTCCGCCCGCGTCGCGCTCGGGCAGACGGGTGGCCGTGGTCGGCAGCGGTCCCGCGGGTCTGGCCTGCGCCAACCGTCTCAACCGCTGCGGCCACAGCGTAACGGTGCTGGAGCGCAGCGACCGCGTGGGCGGCCTTCTGACCTATGGCATTCCCAACATGAAGCTGGACAAGCGCGTGGTCGCCCGGCGGGTGGAGCTGATGCGCAACGAGGGCGTCACCTTCCGGACGGGATGCCATGTAGGCGTGGACCTGCCCGCCGAAGCGCTGCTGGAAACATTTGACGCTGTGGTGCTCTGTCCGGGCAGCGGCAGGCCCCGCGATCTGGAGGTTCCGGGCCGGAAAGGTCCCGGCGTGGTCTTTGCGCTGGATTACCTGACCGCCGCCACGCGCGCTGTGCTGGACGGACCGGAAAGCCTGCCCGAGTCGCTCGACGCGCGCGGCAAGCATGTCGTTGTCATCGGCGGCGGCGATACCGGCACCGACTGTGTGGGCACGGCCCTGCGCCAGGGATGCCGCAGCGTGCGCCAGCTTGAAATCATGCCAAGGCCGCCGCTTGCGCGCTCGGCGCAGAATCCCTGGCCGGAATTTCCCCGCGTGCTCAAGGTGGACTACGCCCAGCGGGAGGCCACCGCGCGCTTTGGGAGCGATCCGCGCCAGTATCTGACGCAGACCCGCGAAATTCTGCGTGAAGGCAACGGCGTATGCGCCGTGCGCACGGAGGAAGTTTCCTGGGACACAGGAGCGAACGGCCGCATGACGGCGCGGGCGCGCCCCGGAACCTCGCAAAAATGGCCGGCCGACCTGGTGCTCATCGCCATGGGCTTCACAGGTCCGGAGGACACGCTCATCCAGGCTTACGGCCTTACGCAAAATGCGCGCGGGGGCGTGATGACCGACGACTTTATGACCGTGCGGCGCGGCGTATTTGCCGCCGGCGACATGCGCATCGGCCAAAGCCTTGTCGTGCGCGCCATCGATGAGGGGCAGCGTGCCGCGAAAGCATGCCATGCCTATCTGGCTGCGCTGTAGCCCTGTCTCTCCGCTTTTTTGTCTGGCATGCCGTATGGTGGCGCGGACGCCTCGTGCCGCCATGCGGTTTTTATTTGGATTTCAGCCGGCAACCTCGGCGACCCGGCGAGGATACGCCGCAATACATTACTTTGCCGTCCTTTGCGCACACTACCCTCCGTACACAATAGCGGAGGTTTGCCTGATGCATTGGATCATATCGGCGGCCGGACTGGCGATTCTGTTTTTGGTGGCATGGGGAACGCGCCGGCCCGCGCCCCGCGCCTATCGGGACGCAACTTTGGACGATGCGCTGCCCGCTCATCTCAAGGCCCTTGCGGCCGAAACGGAGGGACGCGGACGGGCGCGCATCCGCATGCCGCGCGGGCTGCTGGGAGCGCTGGAGCGGTCGGTGCGGTTTTTGAACGCCCTGCCGTCCAAGGACCTGCTGCCCGCCGCGCGCTGGCTTTGCGACAACGGGCGCTTTCTGCAGGAAGAAATCGCCTCTCTCCGACTGGCGCTGGAGGGCGCTCCCCGTCTGCCCCGCTGCGCGTCCGGCGCGCCGCGGGTATGCCTGTTTGCCCGTGAGCTGCTGGGGCACAGCGCGGCCGCCTTTGACCGAGGGCGGCTGGAACGCGCCGTGGACGCCTGGCAGAGCGTAACCCCGCTGACCGTCGCAGAAACGGCCAGTCTGCCCCTGGCCCTGCGCCTTACGCTGCTGGAGCTTCTCTGCGATTCGGCCGCCCAATGCGCAAACGAGCAGCGGGCCCGCATCAGCGCCATACGCTTGGAGCGCCTGCTGCGCCGCGGCCGAGAGCGGCAGGCCCTGCGTCTGTTCAGGCGCAACGAGCACGAATCCGCCTTTCTGGAGCAGCTGCTCTCACAGGCGCGCACAGGGGAGATGTCCGGCCGTACGGTGTGGCTGGACCGATATTTCGACCGGCACGGCCTGTCCGCCAACGGTCTGGCGGAGTCAGAGCACGCCCATCAGGCGGAAAGCTGCCTGTGGGTCAGCAATGCTGTCACTTCGCTGCGCGCCGTTGGCCGCATGCCCTGGCAGCGCGTGCTGGAATCCCTCAGCGCCGTGCATGCGGCGCTCTCGGCTGATCGCGTCTACTGCGCCATGGACCAGGAAAGCCGGGCCTATTACCGGGGGCAGGTATCCCTGATCGCGGACCGCACAGGGCGGCCCGAACTGTCCGTCTGCGCAGGGGCGCTTTCCCTGGCGCAGGGCGCCAATGAGGGCGTTCGCGGCCATGTGGGCTACTATCTTTTGGATGACGGCTGTCGCCAGCTCCTGCGCTATTTACAGGCGCGGCGCCTGCCGTGGACCGGCGCCCGTGCTGCGGGCCTTCTGCGCCTGGGCGGCTGGGCGGCGCTGGCGGCGCTGCTCGCCGCAGCCTGGGCGCTGGGCCTGCCGGGTCTGCTCTGGCTGCCGTTCGCAGTCGTGTTTCTCTGCGCGGCGCAGCGGGCCGCCGCCGTCGTTCTGCTGCGCCGCCTGCGCCCGCGCATGGTTCCCCGCATGCAGGTGGATCATCTGGACGCCTCCACGCAGACGCTGGTGGTATGCCCTACCATGCTCATGGACGCGGGACACGCCATCTCCATGGTCAAGCACCTCTCGGTGCTGCATCAGGCCAACCCGGACGCGCATCTGCACTTTCTGCTCCTGGGCGATTTTCAGGACAGCCTGACCGGTACGCTCTCCGGCGACGGCGATATCGTGGCCGCCGCGTCGGCGGCCGTGCGCGCCCTGTGCGAGGACACTGGACATCCGTTCTTTTATCTTCAGCGCGAGCGCGTCTTTTCCGCCCGCGATCATCTCTACATGAGCCGGGAGCGAAAGCGCGGAAGCCTGGAAACGCTCCTGCGGCTCATTGACGGGCGGCCCGTGGAGGATTCCTTCGCCTATGCCTCCCTCCCGCTGGAAAGCCTCAAGGGACAGTACCGCTACGTGATCACCCTCGACAGCGACACCATCCTGCCGCCCGGCAGCGCGCTTCGGCTGGTGGGCGGCATGCTGCATCCCCTGCAGCGGCGGGAAAAGGTGCAGGGCCACATGCGCGGCGTGAGCGTGCTGCAGCCGCGCATGGAGATCGCAGCGCATACGGTGGGCAGCCGCCTCTCTCTGCTTCTGGGCGGACGCGGCGGTGCGGACCCCTACAACGCCCTCGCGCCCGATCTTTCGCAGGATCTCTACCGGCGGGGTACCTTCATGGGCAAGGGAATCATCGATCCCGCGCCTTTTCTGGACGCTACTGAGCACAGCATCGTCCCCGGCTGCGTGCTCAGCCATGATTTGCTGGAGGGCGAGCTGGCCGGATGCGCCATGGCCAGCGATATTGCCCTCTACGACGGCAATCCCAAAACCCTCAAGGGCTTTCTCTACCGCCTGCACCGCTGGACGCGGGGCGACTGGCAGCTTCTGCCCTATGTGCTTGCGCTCTTTCCCGCAAGATGGCGTCCGCCCCGCCGCACGCTGGACGCGGCGGCCCGCCGCAAGATCCGTCACAACCTCATGCGAAGCCTCGCCGCCCCTCTTCGGGTTTTGCTGATCGCCTATGCGGCATTCGCAGGCCGCCCCATCCTTCTGCTTTGCGCGCTGCTTCTGCCGGAGCTTCCCTACGCGCTCCCGGCAGGCCTGCGCGGCCTGGCCCCGCTTCTGACGCGTCTGGCGCTGCTGCCATGCGAAGCGGGCATGCAGGCCGACGCCATCGTCCGCACGCTGTACCGGCTGTGGTTCAGCCGCCGCCATCTGCTGGCATGGACTACGGCGGCACAGCTGTCCCGCCCGGCGGACAAGCCGCCCATGCTGTTTTTCTACCTGAATATGATAACCGGCGCGGTGGTGGCGGGGTTTTCGATGCTGCCGGGCGGCACGTGGGCCGGACTGGCCGCGGGCGCGCTGTGGGCTGCCTTTCCATTCGCCCTGCCCTATCTGGAGCAGCCCGTCGGGCGGTCGCCGCGGCTCACCGGCTACATGCGCGAGGTGCTCACGCGCGTGGCCAAGGGTACGCTCACCTTCTTTGAAACGGCCATCACCGACGCCGACCACGCCCTGCCGCCGGACAACGTGCAGATCGAGCCCAACAAGGGCGTATCGCACCGCACCTCTCCCACCAACATCGGTCTGTACCTGTGCGCCCTGGCGGCGGCGGAGCGGCTGCGCCTTATATCGCCGGACGAGATGGCCGGTCGCATGGAGGAAACGCTCGCCACGCTTGAACAGCTGCCCAAATGGCGCGGTCATCTGTACAACTGGTATGATACGCGCACGCTCAGTCCGCTGGAGCCGCCCTTTGTCTCCTCCGTGGACAGCGGCAATCTGGCGGCCTGCCTGCTGACCTGCGCGCAGGGGGTGCGCGTGCTGCTGCCTCAGCTCAGCGCGTGCTTTCACAGCCTGGCTGCCCGCATGGACGCGCTGGCGGAGTCCATGCGCTTCGACGCCCTGTACGACGGAGAGGCAGACCTGTTCCGCATCGGCGTGCATCCGATGCAGGAAACATCCTCCGACGGGCATTACGACCTGCTGGCCAGCGAATCCCGGCTGCTGAGCTTCGTGGCCATCATGCTGGGACAGGTTCCGGTCAGGCACTGGTTCCGGTTGGGGCGGCTCTATACGCGCGTGCCCGGCGGCGGACAGGCGCTGATCAGCTCCAACGGCACGCTCTTTGAATACCTCATGCCGCTGTTGTTTCAACCCGCGGTACGCGGCACGCTGCTGGATGGAGTGTATCGCGCCGCGGTGAAGGCGCAGGCGCGTTGCCGGCGTGGCGGCGTATTTGGCGTGAGCGAAAGCGGCTATTATGCCTTTGACCCCAATCTTTACTATCTTTACAAGGCTTTCGGCTTGCCTCGCCTGGCGCTGGACCCGGACCAGCGCAGCGACGTGATCACGCCCTATGCCACCTTTCTGGCTCTGCCAGTGGATCTCAGGGGCGCTTTTCAAAACCTCTTGCGCCTGATGAATCTGGGGATGGAGGGTCCGCTGGGCATGTTTGAGGCCGCCGATTTTTCGCCCTCGCGCACGGACGGTCAGCCCATGCGCATCGTGCGCAGCCATATGGCGCACCATCAGGGGATGATTCTGATGGCGGCGTGCAACGTGCTGGAGGACAGCTATATTGCGGAGCTGTTCTCCTCCCTCCCCCGCGCGCAGGCCTATCGCCTGTTGCTGGAAGAAAAGGCTTACCGCGCACGCGGGCTGATCCGCCACCCGCTCCGGCGCACGGCGCGCGAAACGCCTCCCTCCGCCGCAACAGCCAGGCGCGCAGCGCAGCCAATGCGTTTTCCCATCGACGCGCATCTTCTGCACGGCGCCGGAACCACCTGGATGATCGATGCGCAGGGCGGCGGCTTTCTGAGCCGCAACGGCGTGATGCTCACCCGTTTTTCGGAATGCTGCCGGCTGCCCAGCGGCATGCGCTTCTACCTGCGCGATTCCAAGAGCGGCGCCTGCTGGAACGTCACGGACCCCGGCCTCACACAATCGGTCAGCTTTGAAACGGCGCAGGCGGTCTTTCTCCATGAGCGCTTTCAGGTGGAAAGCGAACTGCGCCTTTTCATAAATCCCCTGGACGGCGCGGCTCTGGCCTGCCTTACGCTGAAAAATCACAGCGGGATGGAGCGCATGATGGAGGTGTGCAGCTATCTGGAGCCCGCGCTGTCCTCCCAGCGGGACGACGCGGCGCATCCGGCATTTCAGAACCTGTTTGTGCGCACCGGTCGCATGGGCAAGTACGGCGTGGCGGCCATGCGCCGTTCCCGCGGCCCATCCGAGGAGAGCCGCCGCCTGTGGCACCTGATGGCCACCGACGCCAGCCTTACCGTGATGCGCGTACAGACCGACCGCACGGCCTTCTTGGGGCGCGGACGCACGGTCTATGCGCCCCGCGCGCTGGAAATGCCCATCAGCGCCATTGCGGACACGCTGGGCGATGTCATCGAACCCTGCCTGAGCCTGCGGGGCCAGTTTGTGCTGCCGTCCGGCGGGAAGCTGCAATTCGTGTTTGCCACGCTGCTTGCGGGCGAGGGTGAAGTGCCGGGCGCCTTTCTGGAGCGATACGGCCAGGTGGACGGCGCGCTGCGCGCCTACGGCCCCGCCCTCACGCGGGGACTGGTCACGGCGCGCTATCTGGGGCTTTCCGTGGGCATGTTCAGCGGCGTTTCCCGCCTGGTGGGCGCGCTTTGCTACACCGGCCAACCCGCCCAGCTGCGCTATGCTTCGGAAAACACTTTGCCTCTGCAGGCTCTGTGGAGCATGGGCATCAGCGGCGATCTGCCCATTTTGCTTGTGGAATGCCGCGAGGGCAAGGACCTGTCTTTGGTGCAGCTGCTGCTCAAGGCGCACGCCTGGTATCGCATGCACGGGCTGTGGGTAGACCTGGTGCTGGCCATCACCCAGCCAGCGGGGTATGATCATCCGCTTCGGGAGCGGCTCAGCGCTTTGGCTCAGTCCTGCCATAGCCATGAGCTGATCGGCAAGGAGAGCGGCGTGCATCTTTTTGACAGCCTGACGGCTGACCAGGTGAGCCTTTTGCGTGCCGCGGCGCGCGTGGTGCTCTCCACGGACGGCGGCACGCTGGAGGAGCAGCTGCGCATCCTGGAGGTGAGCGCGCGCGTGCGTCCGCTTTACACCTGCCGCCCCAGCGCCGAATGGAATCCCGCCCTGCCCGAAGCGGACGCAACGCTTTTTGACAACGGTTACGGCGGATTTACGCGGGAGGGTGGAAATTACATGATCACCTTGCCCGCCGGGCGGCAGACCCCTGCCCCATGGTGCAATCCCCTTTGCTCGGAGCGCTTCGGCACCCTTGCGGGCGAAAGCGGGCTGGTGTTCACCTACGCGCACAACAGCCATTCGGGCCGGCTGACCCGCTGGCCCAACGACAGCGTAACCCCGCGCGGCGAGGAGAACTTCTTCCTGCGCGACGATGCGAACCGGCTGCTCTGGTCGCTGACCCGCCAGCCGATGGGCCACAACATGCCTGTGCGCGTGACCCACGCTCCCGGTGAAACGGTGTATGAGAGCAGCTGCTATGGCGTGTACGGCCGCATGTCCTGCTTCACCGACGGCGAGGCGGCCATCGGCGCGCGCGTGATTCAGCTGCGCAACGAGGACAGCGTAGCGCGAACGCTCACTTTGATGCACACCTGCGTCTTCAGTCCCGGCGTCCAGCCGGCGGCCTCCCAGCTGACGGCGCTCAGCCGCGCGGAGGGCGGTGTGCTTGCGGAGAATCCATGCCTGGAAGGCGTGGCGGGCCTCTTTGGCGTGGACCCGCCTCCCGCCATGAGCACCACCATGAGTTCGGGGGTGTTTCAGGGGCTCTGGGGCGTGGCGCCCGCCGCGCTGTGCGGCGGTGAAAACCTGCCCAGTGACTTTGGCGATACGGCCATCCTGTGCTATGAGGTGCACCTCAGGCCCGGAGAAACGCGCACCGTCACCACGGCGCTGGCTCAGGCGTCCGGCGCGGAAGCGCTGCTTAACGCGCTGGCGGGCTTTCGACGCGACGGCGCCACCCTGCGCCTGCACGCCGTACGTCAGCAGTGGGAGGAAAGCCTGAACATCCTGCGCTTTGACCTGCCTGACCCCGCCATGGCGCTGATGCTGGGCAGGTGGCTACCCTATCAGGTGCAGGCTTCGCGGCTGTGGATGCGGGCGGGCTTCTATCAGGCGGGCGGCGCGCTGGGCTTCCGCGACCAGCTGCAGGACATGCTGGCTTTGCTGCACACCCGGCCGGAGGCGGTGCGCGCGCACCTTATGGAATGCGCCGCGCATCAGTTCGAGGAGGGTGACGTGCAGCACTGGTGGCATCCGCCCAGATATGGCGTGCGCACCCGCATCAGCGACGACAAGCTGTTTTTGCCCTATGTGACCGCCCTGTACGTACAGATCTCCGGCGACACCTCCGTGCTCGGTGAAGAGATTCCCTACCTGCACGGCGATCCGCTTTCCGAAGCGGAAACCGAGCGCCTGTTCATCCCGGAGGTGTCCGAGGTTGCCGAGCCGCTCCGGCTGCACTGCCTGCGCGCCATCGACCATGTGGCCAGCGGCGCGCACGGCCTGCCTCTGATGGGCGGCGGCGACTGGAACGACGGCATGAACCTCGTCGGCGGAGAAAACGGCGAAAGCGTGTGGCTGGGCATGTTCCTGTGCGAGGTACTGCGCCTGTTCGCGCCGCTTTGCGAGCCGCCGGAGGCGCGGCGGCTGCTGGACCGCCGGAGCGCTCTGCTCTCCGCGCTGGATCGCTATGCCTGGGACGGCGGATGGTACCTGCGCGCCTGGTACGGCGACGGGAGCCGTCTGGGAAGCGCGGCCAATGAAGAATGCCGCATCGACCTGCTGCCGCAGGCCTGGGGCGTGCTGTGCGGCGTATCGCGCGACCGCTGCGCCCTGGCCATGGACAACGCCTGGCGTATGCTCTATGAGCCGGACGTGGGCCTGATAAAGCTTTTCACCCCGCCCTTCGAGGGGCAGGAGCAGCCCGGTTATATTGCGGCCTACCTGCCCGGGGTTAGGGAAAACGGCGGGCAGTATACCCATGCTGCCTGCTGGGCCGTGGCCGCGCTGCATCAGCTGGGACAGGACGAACGCGCCTGGGAACTGACGGCGGCTCTGCTGCCCGTGCGCCGCGCTGCCACGCGCCAGCTGGCCCTGCGCTATCGCGTGGAGCCCTACGCGCTGGCCGCGGATGTGTACGCCAACCCCCAGCAGCGCGGGCGCGGCGGGTGGACCTGGTACACCGGCAGCGCCGGCTGGCTTCAGTATGTAGTGCTGACGCAGCTTTTGGGCTTTCAAAAGACGGGCAATGTGCTGCGCTTCCGGCCCGTAGCCCCCGCCGGCTGGGATGATCTGCGCGTAACCTACCGCTTCGGCACGGCCACCTACCACCTGCACGCCTCGCGTGATTGCCCCTTCCCCACCGCGGACGGCGAGCAGCTGCGCGACGGACGGCTGATTCTCACCGACGACGGGCGCATTCATGAGGCCACCTTTCCCCTGCGTTGAGCGTCGGCCCATTCTCGACGGCTCGGGCTGTTTCCTCCGTGCCGCAGTCAGGGGCGCGGCGGCTTCATGGCAAACGGCGTCCGTTTGAGCCCCTTGCCGACTCGTGTCCGCACACCCGGCGGCGTTTCAGATGGAAAAACCCGGATGCTTTCCACCCCCCGCTACGGGGCGGGATGGAAAGCGTCCGGGTTTCATGCACGCAAAAGGCCGATTATTCCACCGTAACGCTCTTGGCGAGGTTGCGCGGCTTATCCACGTCGCAGCCGCGCGCCACCGCCATACAGTAAGCGAACAGCTGGAGCGGAATCACCGCCAGCAGGGGTGCGAGCAGATCGTCCGCGTCCGGAACGATGATCGCCTCATCCACCTGTCCTCGCACCTTGGGGGCGAGGCTTTCGCGGCACACGGCTACCACCTGCGCGCCGCGCGCGGCTACCTCGCGCAGGTTGCTCATGGTCTTTTCCAGCAACGCGGGCTGGGTGATCGTGGCCACCACCAGCCGCCCCTCCTTGAGCAGGGCGATGGGACCGTGCTTAAGCTCGCCCGCCGCATAGGCCTCGCTGAAAATGTAGCTGACCTCCTTGAGCTTGAGCGCCGCTTCCATCGAAAGGGCGTAATCCAGCCCGCGCCCCACGAAGAATACATGCCGCTTCTGGCTGAGCATGCTGGTGAGGCGCTGGAGCTGCTCCTCCACGCCGAGCGCCTGCTCGGCCTTGCGGGGCAGGGCGGAAAGGTCCTCCATGAGCTGCGTCGCGCGTTCCGGCGAAATCTGCCCGCGCAGGTCCGCCAGGGCCACGGCCAGCATCACCATCAGTTCAGCCTGCGTGATGTATGCCTTGGTGCTGGCCACGGCGATCTCCGGGCCCGCATAGGTGTAGAGGGTGTTTTCCTCCCCCGCCTCGCGCGTGATGGTTGAGCCCACCACGTTGCACACCGCCATCACCCGCGCGCCCCGGCGCTTGGCTTCGCGCAGCGCTGCCAGCGTGTCGGCCGTCTCGCCGCTTTGCGACACGGCGATGAACAGCTCGTTTTCCCCTATAATGGGGTCGCGGTAGCGGTATTCGCTGGCGATTTCCGCCTCCACAGGCACGCGCGCCAGCCGCTCGATGGCATACTTGCCCACCATGCCCGCGTGATAGGCCGTGCCGCACGCCACGATGCTGATTTTGCGAAGCGCGCGCGCCTCCTCGCGCGTGACAGGGAGCCAGTCATACCCATTTGCCCTGGGGGTAAAGGTGCTCTGCAGGGCCGTGGGCTGCTCATGGATCTCCTTAAGCATGTAGTGGGCATATCCGCCCTTTTCGGCGCTGGACAGGTCCCAGTCCACATGAAACACCGCATGCTGGCGGGTCTTTCCGTAAGCGTCGTATACGCTCACGCCGCGGCGGTCCAGCACGCCGATCTCCCGGTCCTGCAGGAAAATCACGTCGCGCGTATGGCTGAGCAGCGCCGGAATATCCGACGCGATGAAGCCTTCCCCATCCCTGGCGCCGATGACCAGCGGGCTGTCGTTGCGAGCGCAGTAGAGGACGTCCGGCTCCTGGTCGCAGATCACGCCCAGAGCGTAGCTACCCTCCAGCATACCCATGGCGCGCAGGAGCGCACGGCGCATGTCGCCCTCGTAGAGGTGATTGAGCAGGTGGGCGATTACCTCGGTATCCGTCTGGCTGACAAAACGTGCGCCGGTGCTTTCCAGGTACCTGCGCAGGGATTCGTGATTTTCGATGATGCCGTTGTGCACAACCGCGATGCCGCCCTTGACGTCCGTATGGGGATGGGCGTTCAAGTCGCTGGGTTCGCCGTGTGTGGCCCAGCGCGTATGGCCAATACCGATCACGCCCTCCACCGGACTTTGGGAAAGCAGGCTTTTCAGGTTTTCCAACCTGCCCTTGGCTTTACGCACGCTAATGCGCCCCTGCGGTCCGATCACCGCCACGCCCGCGCTGTCATAGCCGCGATAGGAAAGCCTCTCCAGTCCCTCAACAAGAACAGGAGAGGCCTGCTTGCTTCCGATATAGCCGACGATTCCGCACATGCCTGATGCCTCCGTCTAAATTGTTATGAAACGTATTGTAATGTATCATATTGTATCTTTATTGTCAACCCCCAAAAATACTGCGATCGGGTCCACCGGCCGGCCATCCTTCCAGATTTCCAGATGCAGGTGCGGTTCCGCGTCGCTTTCCGCCAGCACGCCGTTGCCGGCATGGCCGATGGTCTGTCCCTGCGCCACGGGGTCGCCCGCGCGCACGTAGTCCGCGTTGCTCAGCCCCGCATACACGCTCTGGTAGCCGTCCTCGTGGGTGAGCCGCACGCAAAGGCCCAGCTGGTTATCCTCCCACACGGCGTCCACCGTACCAGCGCCGCAGGCCTTGACTACCTCGCCGTACGGTACCAGCAGGTCGATACCGGGGTGCACCTGCCACACGTCGGTTTTGGAAAAATACTGCGGCTCCGTCACGGAGAATCCCCGGTCGGTAAAACCGTTCACCGGCTGGGAAAAGCGCAGGGGCGCCTGCGTAGGTACCGCCGGCAGACCGGCGCCCCGGCTTTCCACCAGGGCCTTGGCGTCGCTCAGGGTCTGCGCTCCCTGCGAGCCGCCCGCCGCCAGCGCCTCCTCGCCCGTATCCGCCGCGGCGGGCGGCTCCTCCCACTGGTCGCGCAGCTGAAAGGTGTAGAGCGCACTGAGCAAAATCACCAGCACGCATACCCCCAGTACGATGTAGAAGCCCTGCTTCTCCATCAGCCGGTCGTAACGGGCGTAGACGCGGCGCAGCCCCTCCAGAAAGCGATTGTTCTGCATGCACATCCCTCCGGGCATAGGTTGGCCCAAAGGGAGGCATGCTATGCGGTTTCAGCGTTTTTCAACCGCAACGCCCGGATAGTAATGGGTGAGGATGGCGCGGTAATCCGCCCCGTCGGCCGCCATGCTGTTGGCCCCTGCCTGGCTCATGCCTACGCCGTGACCGTAACCCCGCTGATGGAAGGTGACGCCGCTCCCGTCCATGGACAGTGTAAACCAGGTGCTCCTGAGGCCCAGCGCCTGCCGGAAGGCCGTAGCCTCCACCTCCATGTCTCCCACCAGCATGGCAGCCACGCGCCCGGTGTCCGTGTAGCCTGCCACTGCAAGGGTGCGCTCCACCTCCTGCGCGGTCAAATTCAACCCAAACGCCTCGTCCACCAAGGCGGCCATTTCGTCAAACGTGAAATACGCATCCTGCTGGAAGCCCGGCGCGCCCTCCTCCCCTGCGCTCTCCACGCTGACCAGGTAGGGCAGCGCTTCTGAAAACACCGTCTGCGCCGCCTCCGTGCGCCCGCCGCTGATGGCATGGTACATCACCGTGATGGGCTGGCCGCCGTAGGTGACCAGCTCGTCCCTGGTGGCGGCGACCGCCTCCAGCACGCGGTCCCGGTAGGCGGTGTATGCCTCTCCCCACAGCTCACGGCACTGGGCAGGGGTGGCATATCCCTGACAATGCGCGCTGTCGGTGCAGATGTCCGCGCCCGCGTGGAGCGCGCATCCGCCGTTCTCCACCTGCCATACTGCTCGCGTGCGCGCAGCCACCGCCTGCGCCTTCAGCGCCTCCAGATGGTAGGCGGCGGGCATCTCCGCCGCCACCACGCCGCAGACGTAGCTCTCCAGTTCCATCTGTGCCACGCGCCCTTCATCTGCCAGATAGACCGAGATCATCCGCCGCTCCTCGCCGTTCATCAGCCGGTCCAGCGCCTGCCCTTCCTCCCCCATGGCCTCCTCGCGGATGGTCTGGGCCTGCGCCTCCTGCGAGCCTGGCAGCCACAGCCGCAAAATGCGCGCGACCCGCGTGGGCAGCAGTACCCGTGCCTGCCACAAAGGGGTCTGGATGTCCTCCAGCTGCGGTCCCGTCAGGGGGGCGCCCACCATTCTCCACATCAGTGCCAGCGCCAGCAGCGCGGCGGACAGCCATACCGGCGGATAGCCATGCCTCATACTGCATCCCTCCGCGGCAGGATATGCGCGCTTTTTTCTCTCCATGACCGGCAGGGATTGCCATTGGCGCTTCGTTTTTATACAATGGAGCCATGCCTGATGGCGGGAAGGAGTCGAACGAAAGATGAAACGGTTGCTTGCGCTGTTTTTGCTTCTGACGGTAGCATTCTGCGCCCCGGCATCGGCAGAGACGGCGCGCCGTCCGCTGGCCTCCGGCGACACGGGCGACGCGGTGATGGAATTGCA
The DNA here is from genome assembly GCA_944349545.1 of uncultured Eubacteriales bacterium. Lineage (GTDB taxonomy): Bacteria > Bacillota > Clostridia > Christensenellales > Aristaeellaceae > Limiplasma. Next base: position 34,437 of record CALVNG010000003.1, on the reverse strand, counting down.
GCAGCGCCTCCAGGACCTCGGCCTGTCCACGGGCAAGGCCGACGGCATCTACGGCAAGCAGACGGCCGCCGGCGTCACAGAGGCGCAGCGCCTCCTGGCCGCTGCCGGCTATGACGTAGCCCAGACCGGGGAGGCTGATGCGGACACCCTGGCGCTTTTGTTCGACCCGGAGGCGGAGGCCACGCTGCGCACCCTGCGGCTGGGCAGCCGGGGCGACCGCGTGCGCCAGCTGCAAACCCGGCTGATCGACCTCAAGCTTCTTTCCGACGATGCGGACGGCGTCTACGGCAACAACACCGAGGCTGCCGTAAGGCTGTTTGAGCAGCGTATGATTCAGCTGGGCCTGCCCGGACTTACGCTGGACGGCGTGGCCACGCCGGGCCTGGTGGAGCTGATCATGAGCGACCTGAGCGTATACGGCTTTGAGGCGCCCATCTACTTTGACGAAAGCGCGCCCCTGGCGCTGACCGAGGACGACCTGTATGCCAAGGCCTGCATTGTGATGGAGGCGTCCACAGGACACGTGCTGTTTTCCTATGAGGCTGATACGCAGCTCTACCCCGCCAGCACCACCAAGATCATGACGCTGCTGCTGGCCTTGGAGCGCGGCGGGTTGGACCAGGAAATCACCATTCCCGCCTGCGCGGCGGACGTGCCCAAGGACAGCTCGCTGGTGCCCGTGTACGAGGGCGAGCAGATGCCCTTTCTGGATCTGCTCTATGGCATGATGATCCGTTCCGGCAACGACGCGGCCAACGCCGTGGCCGAGCTGTGCGCCGGCAGCGTGGACGCCTTTGTGGCCCGCATGAACGCCCGCGCCCGCGAGCTGGGCATGACCGGTACCCACTTCGTCAATCCCCACGGCTACCACGACCCGGAGCATTACACCACCGCGCGCGACCTGGCCATCCTCGCCCGGCAGGGGTTGACGGACCCCACCTTCTGCCAGATCGTCACCTGCCTGCGTTACACCCTTCCGGCAACCTCCCAGCGGAGCGAGCTGGTGATCGAAAACGCCTATGATATTTTTAAGCCCGACTCGCCCTACTATATCGAGGGCGCGGCAGGCGTCAAGAGCGGATATACGTCGCATGCGGGTTTCTGCTACGTGGGCGCGGCGCAGCGGAACGGCCAGACGCTGATCGCCGTCCTTCTGGACGCCCCCACGCGCAACCGCGCCTGGACGGATCTGAAAAGGCTGTTCGCCTATGGATTTGCGTTTCTGGCGTCCTAGCGGCACGTCGCGTCCGCGCACGCCTCCCCCGGCATGGCCGGGGGATTTTTTTGGCTTTTTTCCCGGGCAGCCGCCAGCTGGCGCATGGCCCAGGCATAGGCGGGGAAAAGGAACAGGTCGGCCGCCACCCACGCGGCCGGGCTGGCCGCGCACACGGCGATATAGCCGAACGCGGGCACCATCACCACGCCCACGATCACACGGGCGACCATTTCCAGCACGCCGGCAAACACGGCCTGACGGGTAAAGCCCAGGCCCTGAATCAAAAAGCGCACGATGTTGACAAAGGCCAGCGGGATGTAGGCGGCCGAGTTGACGGTCAAGAACAGGGCGGCGTTGGCAATCACCTGGGTCTCCCTGGCGTCCATGAACATCTGGGCCAGGTTCCCGCCATACGTCGACAGCACCCCAAAGGCTGCCAGCGAATAGACGATACCGATGACGGAGCAGCTTTTCAGCCCCTTGCCGATGCGCTCCAGCTTGCCCGCGCCCACGTTCTGGCCGCCATAGGTGGCCATGGTGCTGCCCAGCGCGTCAAAGGGGCAGCAAAACAGCTGGCTGACCTTGCTGCCTGCCGCCACGCTGGCCACATAGCTGGAGCCCAGCAGGTTGACGGATGCCTGCAACACGATGGAGCCGATGGCCGTGATGGAATACTGCAGTCCCGTCGGCACCCCCATGCCGACAAGCCTTTTCACGCAGGCCCTGTCCAGCTTCCAGTCCCGCCGGGTGAGGATGAGCAGATCGCAGCGGCGGATGTAGCGAACGCACAGCAGCGACGAAACGGCCTGCGAAATCACCGTCGCCCACGCCGCGCCCTCCACGCCCATGCCAAAGGCGAGAATGAACAGCAGATCCAGCGCCACGTTGAGCAGCGAGCAGATCACCAGGTAGATCACCGGCGTGCGCGAATCGCCCAGGGAGCGGATGATGCTGAACAGCACGTTGTAGACAAACACCACTGGAATTCCCAGAAAGATTACAAAGATGTAGGCAAAGGCGCTGTCCACGATATCCGCGGGGGTGTTCATCCAGCCCAGCAGCGGGCGGCACAGGGCGCACACCACCGCCGTCATGACCAGTGAAAACACCACGGCCAGCAGGATGGCGTTGACCACGAAGCGCTTGAGGCCGCGATAGTCCCGTTCGCCGAATTTCTGCGCCACCGGGATCGCAAAGCCGTTGCACACGCCGATACAGAAGCCCAGCACCAGAAAGCTCAGAGAGCCCGTCGAGCCCACGCCCGCCAGCGCCTTCACGCCCAGAAACTTGCCCACCACAACGGTGTCCACCATGTTGTACACCTGCTGAAACAGCAGTCCGAACAGCAGCGGGAAGAAAAATTCCATGATGCGCCGCGTGGGCGACCCCTCGGTCATATCCCGGACAAGCGTACCGGCCATGCTGGTACCCTCCTTTGCCAAATCGTCGTCATACAGGCGCACAGTATACGCCGGTCGGCGGCGATTTGCAAGGGTTTTTTTCAAGAAAGCAAGCTTTTTTGCAAATGCTTCGCGCCGCGTCCGGCAAGGCTTTCATCCCATGTAAAATATGGATGATTTTATTCCATATAATGGTTTTGTCATGATTGTAACAAAGCGGCTTCAGAAAAACCTTCCGCGCCGGAAATCCATCTTATAGGGTACAGACAGATACAAAAGGGAGGGCATGCGAATGCGGCGCATTGCTTTGTTTACGTGTACGCTTTTTCTGGCGCTGGCCGCCTGTGCGGCGCAGGCGGACGAGGTGGTGATCACTTTGGGCGGCGACTGCGTGCTGGGCACGCGGGAGGAATGGAAAAACGACCCCGAAACCTTCGACACCATGGTTGCCGAAAACGGCTTTGAATGGTGCTTTGCAAAGATTGCGGAGCCGTTCCTGACCGACGACATCAGCCTGATCAACCTGGAAACCGTGCTGCAAAGCCACTCCGAGGGCCACGACCGCGGCAAGGAATTCACCTTTCGCGGAGACCCGTCCTACACCGGCATTCTCAAGGCAGCGGGCATCGAGCAGGTGAACATCGCCAACAACCACTACATCGATTTCGGCGGCAGTGGGCGCGAGAGCACGCGCGCGGCGCTGGAGGCCGCGGGTATCGGCTATAGCGGCTACACCTACCGCTCGGTCGTGGAGGTGAACGGCTACCGGATCGGCTTCGCGGGCTGCCGCGAGACGGTGTACCTGGACCGCAAGGCGCCCGTATACAACGACCTGGAGGCGCTCAGGGAGGCGGGCTGCGATGCGATCATCTATTCCTTTCACTGGGGCAAGGAATACAGTCCCACGCACAATCAGACCCAGCGGCGCATGGCGGATTACGCCATCCAGCACGGCGCGGACATCGTGGTGGGTACCCATCCGCATTGCGTGCAGGGGGTGGAGCACCGGCGCGGCAGCCTGATTCTGTGGAGCCTTGGCAACCTGGTGTTTGGCGGCACGCACGAGATGACCACCTTTGACGCGGTGGTGGCGCAGGTATCGCTCTGCTTTGAGGACGGCGAATATCAGGGCGCGAAGCTGCGGCTTTTGCCGGTTCTGACCTCCAGCGCCCGGCCGGACAACAATTTCCAACCCGAATGGGCCGAGGGAGAGGACTACGAGCGCATCATGGGTCTGATTCAGGACGACAGTGAAATGGAAATCGGATCGGAGATGTGGTTTCCGGCGGACTGATGCGTTCCGTTCACGTCTTTTCCAGCGGCAGGCAGGCGGTGAAGGTGGTGCCCGCGCCCACCTTGCTGCGCACCCTGAGATGCCCGCCGTGCGCCGTCACGATGATGCGCGCGATGCTAAGTCCCAGCCCGTGCCCGCTGGTCTGTGATTTTCGGGCCTCGTCGCAGCGGTAGAAGCGGTCGAATACCTTGGACAGGTCCTCGGCGGAAATGCCCGCGCCGGTGTCGGTCACGCTGAGGTAGCAGGTGCGGCTGTCACGCCGGACCCCCAACGTGATGCTTCCGCCTGCCGGCGTGTATTTGATGGCGTTGTCTACCAGAATGCGCATCAGCTGCTTGATCATGCCCTTGTCGGCGTTCACGCGGGCATTCTGAGCAGGGCTGAGCTCGAAGCGGTGTTGGGTTGAAAGCAGCCTGGCCTCGCGGTGCACCTCGCTCATCACCTCCAGCGGGTCAAATACCTCCATTTCCAGCATAAGCGTCTTTTTGTCGTGCCGGGCCAAAAACAAAAGGCGCTCCACCAGTTCCTTCATGCTGGCGGCCTCCTGCGAGATGGCGCTGATGCCCTCGTCGAGCACAGCCTTGTCCGTCTTGCCCCAGCGCTCCAGCATGCCCACATAGCCCTGGATGACCGCGATAGGCGTGCGCAGCTCATGGGAAGCGTCGCTGACGAACTGCTTCTGGCTGTTATAGCTCAGCTCAATGCGGTCCAGCATGCCATTGATCACCAGCGCAAGATCCTTGAGCTCGTTTTTCGCGCCCTCCACGCTGATGCGGTCGCTCAGGTTGTTGGCGCTGAGAGCCGCGGCGGTTTCGGCCATGTCGGTGATGGGCTTGAGCACCCGGCGGTTCAGCCGGTCGCGGTGCGTGAGGAAATAGCCCACGCGGTACAGGTCCAGGCATATCAGCACCCAGAACAGAATGCTCATCTGATAGAGCAGGTCGTCCACGGGCCAGGCCGCCGCCACGCCCCCATCCACGGTATCGACATAGAACAATACGCGCCGCTGCCCGTCCTTTTCCACATCGGAAAACAGCAGCGCCATCCGCTGCGCCAGGCCCGCCAGTCCGCCTTCGTAGGCCTGTGGCAGCAGGTACGCCTCCGAAAAGGGCAGACCCGCGAGCTGCTCCTGGGTATAGCTGCCGTCCCGCGCGGGCGCCATGGCAGCCAGCTCGCCCAGGGCGCGGTCCGCTGCCGGCCACTGGGCCACGCACAGCGCGATCATGGCCGCTGCCAGCACCGGCAGGGTGGTCAAAAGCAGCTGTCCCGAAAAGTGCAAAGCAATGCGCAGCGTAAGCGACAGCCGCAGGTTGCTGAGCAGCCGTACCAGCGTTCCATGCACCGAGCGGGAAAAGCGGGTTAAGCCGTTTTCCCCGTTTTCCCTGCGCGTGGCCTTGCCCAGGGGCCAGCCGTCCTCCGCCGGACGGCTCTTTTGCTTCTTTTTTTTACTCATAGCGGAACATGTATCCCACCGCGCGGATGGTGTGGATGGTTTTGATGCCGAATTTGTCGTCGATTTTCTGGCGCAGGTAGCGGATGTATACATCCACGATGTTGGTGTCGCCCGCAAACTCATAGCCCCAGACGTTGCTGAGCAGCTCGTCGCGCGTCACCGCCGTGCCCTCGTGCTGCCAGAGGTAGTTGAGGAGATCGAATTCCTTCTTGGTCAGCATGATGGGCTCGCCGTCAAAGCTGACGCCATAGCTGGCCGGATCAATGCGCAGCTTGCCCGCCGTGCGCGCGCCGGTGCCCGCGGCGCGGTCCGCGCGGTGCTTCTTCAGGTTCACGCGGATGCGGGCCAGCAGCTCCTCGATGGCGAAGGGCTTGGTCATGTAGTCGTCCGCGCCCATGTCCAGACCCATCACCTTGTCGCTCACGTCATCCTTGGCGGTGAGCATGATGATAGGCATGTCGCTGGTCTGCCGAAGGCGGCGGCAAACCTCGATGCCGCTGAGTTCCGGCAGCATCAGGTCCAGAATCAGCAAATCCGGCTGCCAGCTTTCGCACAGCGTAAGCCCCGTGCGCCCGTCGTGCGCCGCCTGGACCTCATACCCCTCATGCTCCAGCTCCAGCGTCACGAAACGGGCGATTTTTACCTCGTCCTCAACAATCAGAATTTTGCTCATAGCGCGCTCCTTGTCCCCCCCCCGTTTTGATAAGCAGGCCAAAAGGGCCCCTGCTTCGGGACCCTTCCGGTTCAGCGGATGTCCGCCTCGTGATAGCCGTCGCCGTCATCCCGCACGTCCACGCTGCCGCCGTCCGGGAATTGCACGTTCACGGGGCGGGTGCCGCTGGCGGCGCTTTCGGTGCGGGGCGGAGGCGCAGGGCGCTCCCCTGTTTCCTCCTGAGGGCGCTCCTGGGATTTTCCGCCGCTCTGGGAAAACTGCTGGGCGAAGCTGGACACGGTATGCTGCACGTTTTCCCTGGCATTTTTCACCATGCTGTCAAACGTTTCGGAGGAAAACTCGCGGCTGTCGCGGTCGATGTTGATGCGGTAGCCCAGCGCCAACGCCACAATCAGCCCGATCACGCAGATGTGCGGCGCAGTGATCAGCGTCAGCAGCACAAAGAGCGAGCTGAGGTTCACCACCACGGCCTCATCCTTGCGCACGCGCAGCCGGAGGCGGTAGAGAAAGGTGAACACGCCCTTGGCGCTCTTGCCCGTTTCGCCAGAAGCGGGGCCGGTCTTGAGCCGCCCGTTTTTCTCCAGGTCCACCAGCGCCCTGGCCAGGCTGCCGTTGTGATACTCCAGCAGGTTGACGGCCTCTTCATAGGAGATGCCGCTCTTCTGCCTAAGAATTTCGATGTCCTCAAAGGTGTATTTCGCCATGCTTCCTGCCTCCTTGCATCGTTCCTTGTGGAAACGATCAGCGCGTCGAAAAAGCTCGCCTGCAGCGTTCTTTTCCAACTAGATGCTTAAGGAATGCCTGCGCACAGGGGTTACAAGCTCCCCGCCCGTCCGGAAAAGCCGGGCGCTCTGAGCACGGTTCGGAAGGGCTGCGGGCCCTGCAAGCCTTCCGGAAGGGTCTTCCGGCACGCTGGTCGTTCTCTTGGGAACGATGTCATCTTACCACAATTCCGACCGGAATGCTTGAGGATTTTACAAGAGCTTCATGAGAAAATGATGAGATTTTGCGTTATTTTTGCTTTCGCGCCGCCTTGGCGGCCAGCAGCGCGTCGGCGGTGTCCTGCGCGGCCTTCCGGCGCTCTTCCTCCTTCTCACGGCGCCTGTCGGGGCGAGGCTTCCCGGCGGGACGCGGGTCCCTGGACCTCTCCGCCCGCCCGCCACGGCGACGCGTCACGGCGGCCAGCGCTTCCTCCCAGGGGAGCCTGCGCAGCGCAATGTCCATCACCAGCAGCATAAGCGCCAGCCACAGAAGCATCGGGCGCAACGCCGCCCGGCCCATGGCCGGGGATACCGGCGTCGCCCAGAAGTCCTCCTCGCCCGTCAGCACGCGGCCGCCCGTTCGGGCCGCCAGTTCCTCCAGGCTTTGGTTCGGCTGCACGCGCAGGTCGTATTCGCCGGAGAAGCCGCGCACCGCGCCGCCCTCCTGCGCATGGACGGTTCCATCCGCGCCTGTATAGGTAACGCGCACGGCGAAGGCCCCTTCCTGTGCGGAGGACAGTTCGCCCTCGTATTGACCGGGCGCGGTCTCATCGAGGCGCAGGGTTTCAAGCGTGCCGTCAGGCAAGGTTACGGCAGCCTCCGCCGCGCCCGAAGCGGCCTGCGGAAGCGTGTAGCGGATGCGCACCGATTCTTCCTGCGCCTGCGCAGTCAGCTCACCCTCGCGCTGCGCGCCGGGCAGCAGGCGGGACAGCACGCCGCCGAAAAAGCGCGGCGCTTCCTGCCAGGCCATGAAAGCGCCGGTCCACGCGCCCTCCACGTCGCTGGTCCAGGCTGCCGCCTTGCCGGCGCCCGCGTTCCACCACGCTAGCAGCGGGTCCTCGGTATCGCTGGCCAGCGTCACGGTCGCGGTGGGCTTTTCCGCGGTGCACAGATAGCCGTCCACCTGCGGCAGTCCATCAAAGCCGGACAGCGCCTGCGCCTCCAGGATCACGGGGGTGAAGGTTTGGTTTTTCACATAGCTGTCGCTCACCAGCATGGTTTCCTTGGTGAAGATCTTGGGAATGCTGTCGAACTCGCCGACCTCATAGGCGCGCCCGCCGCCCAGCGTGGACAGAAGGCGCATCAGCTGCGTATTGGCGTCGCTTCCCACGGCCACGGTGGTCAGGGTGATACCGGACTTTTGCATGGCGAGGGCGATATTTTCAAAGCCCGTATCGGCGGGCTGGCCGTCGGAGAGGAAGATGACGTGCTTCTGCGGCGTCTGGGCGCCTTGCAGCACGCGGTAGGCCTCATCGAGCGCGGAATAGAAAGCCGTGCCCCCATCCGCGCGCAACGTCCCGATCTGGTTCTGCACATCGCTCAGGCTGCTCACGCTCTGGAAGGGCACCACCCATTGGGCCGTATCGTCAAAGCCGATCACGCCGATGTTGTCGCGCTCGCTGAGCACCTCCACGGCGCTCATGGCGGCTTCCTTGGCCGCCTCGATGCGCGAGGCCCCGAACTGTCCGCTGGTCATGCTGCCCGATTTGTCAATGCAGATAACCAGCGACAGGGCCGGCATGCGCTGCTTGTTGCGCACGTCGATGCTCACGGGCAGAAGCTCTTCGAGGACTGTACCCCGATAGCCGCCCAGAGCGTAGCTGGCATCGCCGCCCAGCACCAGCAGCCCGCGCCCCAGGGCGCGCACGGCCTGATCCAGCGCCTGCCACTGCTGCTGCGTGGCGGCGGCAAAATCAATGTTGTTGAGCACGACCGCATCGTAGGCCAGATAGCCGTCCGCGCCGGAGGGCATGGCCGCGGGGCGGATGCGCTCCACCCGCATGCCGGACGCGGAGAACAGCTTTTCCGCCGTGCCCGATTCCTCCACCAGCAGCACGTTCGGCGCGCCCAGCACGCGAGCGTAGGCCGCAAGGCCGTTATTCCTGCTCTGGGCATCCTCCCGGCTGACCAGCCGCGCCTCATAGGTAACCACGCCGGTCTTTTGCGCCACGAGGGAAAAGGCGTAGCGGTTTTCCCCCGCCTTGAGCGTCACCTCGCGGGTGTCGGTGGCCTCGCCGTTCTGATACAAGACCAGCGTGGCCGCCATGTCCGCGCTCGCGTCGATGGTAACCGAAAGCGGCACCGCCTGCCCCTCATACACCTCGGCGGGAGCGATCAGCTCGCTGATCTGGGCATCCGGCCCCGACGCCGTCTCCAGCGGCAGCACATCCACGCGCACGCCCACGGCAGCCATCAGGTCCATCGTGGAGGCGGACAGCGCCGCCTTTCCGTCGCTGACAACGGTCACGCCGCCGCTCCCGCCGCTTGGCATAAGGGCCGCCGCCAGGCGCAGCGCGCCGTCCAGGTCGCTGCCCGACCGGTCCACGCTGGCGCTCACGCCCGAAAAGGCAGGCGCGCTGCTGGCAGGCGTATCTACCATGGCGTCGGCGCCAAAGGCGATCACGCCCGCCTCCTGCCCCTGTGGCAGGCGCACGAGCGCGCGGCTGACCGTTTCCTCCGCCTGCGCGTGAAGCTGGCGTGTGGAATCCGACACATCCATCAGCACCCACCGCTGCGCCGCGCCCGATGTGGTCAAGACAGACGGGCCGGCCACGGCCAGCGCCAGCACAAGGCACAGAAGCAGGCGCGCGCAGAGCGTAACCCGCCTGCGCGCCGACCTCAGGCGCACCCGGTAGCGGCGGTCGATCAGCCATACGGCAGCCAGTCCCAACGGAATCAGCGCCAGGGCCCAAAGCGATTCAAACGCCAGTCCCACGGCGGCTCACCTCCCATTCCAGCAGCATCACGGCAAACAGCACCGCGAGCACCCAGCCGGTCCACTCTTGGGAGCCGGAGGTTTCCCGCACGGTCGCGCCCTCCGTGGACGCAGGCACGGTCAGGGTGTCGCTTTCCTCCGGCGGGATATGCAAGGCAAACGCCGTTTCCCGCACCTGTCCGCCCGCAAGGGTTTCCACGAGAAGGTAAACGCCGGGCGCGTCCGTATCGGAAAAGCTGTTTCCCTCCAGGTTAATCCGTCGTCCGTCCGGCGTCTCCACGTACGCGGACAGGCAGCGCGCGTCCAGCACAAACGAAACGGGAGCGCCGCAGCCGGCCGCCTCCACGGAAGCGGCAGCGTCCGGCAGGAGCCACGAAAGCAGATTTTGCACCAGCACCGGAAAGTCCGCCTTGAGGGGAAGGTTGCTGTCGTGCAGGTCGAAGCCCAGCGCAGCCGCCCGCCGTCCGTTGCCGTCGGAGAGGGCCAGCAGCGCCTCGCCGCCCGAAAGCAGCACGGGCGTTCCGCCCGAAAGCGGCCTGAAGGAACGAATGGCCACGTCCGACAGCAAGAGATGCTCGCAGATCTCCGCCGCTTCCCCCTCCGCGGCGGCGCGCAGGATTCCGTCTCCCTGCACGGCCTCGCCGGGCCTGAGGCCCAGAACCGCTTCCGGCGGATTCACGGCCCAAACGGCCCCCGTCTCCGGAAGGGTTTCCGGCAAAACGCCGTCATAGATGTACAGATCGCATCCGGCGACAGCCTGCGCGTCCTGTGGGCTGGCCAGCACCAGGTTCAGCTCCGGCCGAAGGCGCAGCGCCGTCTCCAGAAACACGTTGCTCTCCGTCACCAGCAGGGCGGTATACTGCCGCCGGCTCTGCTCCACGGCCCAGCGCGTATCGTCCACAGCCAGCGCGCCGCCGGGCGATACGCGCGCCATGGCGCTGCGCGTACCCTCCGGTACGGTCAAAAGCACGCCCCGGCTCTCCCCGTCGGCCAGCGAAACGGCGCGCACGTCGCACAGCGCGCCGTCCGCGTAGCATTCCACCTCCACCTGCGCATTCCCACCCCGGCTGACAAGGCGCACGAAGGCCGTATTTGCCTCCGGCTGCAGGCTCATGTCCATCAGGCTCACATTGGGCGCGCCTTCGCCCACCGCGCGCAGGTTCGCTTCCGGCGGAATCTGCGCGGCGCTGTCGGTGAATACGTAGATCTCCATGCCGGGCGCCTCGCGTCGCATGGCCGTGGCCAGCGACATCGCGCCGGACAGGTCTGCGCCTCCGTTGCCCGCTTTCAGCTCCCGGATGGCGCGCGCAGCCAGGGCATGATCCGTGCTGCGCGACACCAGCGGCGAAAACGACTGACCCGCCGCAAGCACCGTGACCGCATCCCCGTCGCGCATGCCCTCCAGCAAAGCAAGGGCCTGACGCTTCGCGTCCTCCAGTCGGGACAGGCCCTCGCCGTCCACCGCCTGCATGCTGGCGGACAGGTCGAAAACAAACAGGCATTCTCCCTTGAGGCCGCCCGCGGTAACCGGGCGCATCAGCGCAAGCGAAAGAAGCGCCACCATCGCCAGCTGCAGCCACAGAAGCAGCTGGCTCCTGAGCCGCTGAAACGGCCGATTCTGACGGGTGCGTTCCTCGGTTTTTTTCCACAGAAGGAGGCTCGGCACCGGCGTGCGCCGTGCCTTTCGCTTGAGCACATAGAGCGCGATCACCGGCAAAAAGCCGAGAAACGCCCAGGCCCCCGCGGGATTCAGCCATTCCATCGCGTCCTTCTCCCCTCTTGTGATTCAGGCGACCAGCCCGGCGGCGCTGAGCGCGCGGATGAGCTGCTCCTCAAACGGCTCCTCCGGGATGATCAGGCCGTGGCACACGCCCCGCGCCCGGCAGAAGGCGGTTACCTCCTCCACATAGGCGCGCGCGGTTTCACGATAGCGCCGCAGCGCCTCGTAACCCCCGGCAGTCAGGAAACGCTCACCCGTCTCGCTGTCCACCAGCTCGGCCGCATCCTCCAGCTGCGGGTCCCATTCGGCAGCGCTCCACACCTGCAAAACGGACGTTTCCTGCTTGCGGTACAAAAGCGAGAGCACAGCCTGTTCCCAGCCGTCCAGCAGGTCGCCGATGAGCACGGACGCGCCCCTGCCGCCCGCGAGTCTCAGGGCTGGCACGGCGGTTTCGATCATCGCGCGGCCCTGGGGCTGCGCGCTCTCCAGAAAGGCGGACAGTTCCGGGTAGCAATGCCGGCCCCGGAGCGGGCGCGTGTGCCGCTCTCCCCCGCCGCCCAGCGTATACACCGTTACGCTGTCGCCGCCGCACAGACACAGGTAGCCCAGCGTCTGCGCCAGCTGGCGCGCGGGTTCCCATTTTCCGAAATCCATGGAGGCGCTCGCGTCCACGATCAGATGGACGCGCTGCTCCTGCTCCTCCATGAACAGCTTGAGAAACAGCTTTTCAAAGCGCGCGTAGGCGTTCCAATCCACACGGCGGATGTCGTCGCCCACGGCATATTCGCGGAAGTCAGAAAACTCCACGCTGCTGCCCAGCGCGCGCGAACGCCTCAGTCCCCCCGAACCGCCTGCCGCCGGATGCCGCATGCGTAGGGCCAATGCGTCCAGGCGCTTAAGAAACGAATCGCTCAGCATCGTGCCGCTCCTCTCCTGCCTCAGCCGCGCGGAAGCTGCCTGAGCAGCGCGGCGATCACGCCTTCTACCGTTTCGCCCTGCGCCATCCCCTCGAAGCTCAGCGCGACGCGGTGCCTGAGGCACGCGGGCGCAACGGCCTCGATGTCCTCAAAGGCCACGTTGTAGCGCCCATTCATCAGCGCACGGGCACGCGAGGTGGCAATCAGCGCCTGCGCCGCGCGCGGGCTGGCACCGAAGCGCACGCAGCGGCGCACCAGCTCCGGGCTTTGGTCCAGCTCGGGGTGCGTGGCCAATACCAGCCGCAGCGCGAAATCACGCACGGCCTGCGCCACGGGCACCTCCTGCGCCACCGCGCGCAGGCCCATGAGCGTGTCTGCGTTGGCGACGCATGTGGCGTGGCTGGTCTGGGGCGCGGTGGTCAGGCCCACGATTTCAGCCAGTTCCTCCAGCGTGGGAAAATCCACCAGAATTTTCAGCATGAAGCGGTCCAGCTGCGCTTCCGGCAGGGGGTAGGTGCCCTCCTGCTCCATGGGGTTCTGCGTGGCCAGCACGAAGTAGGGCTCCGACAGCGCGTGCGTCTCTCCGCCCACGGTGACGGAATGCTCCTGCATGGCCTCCAGAAGTGCCGCCTGCGTCTTGGGCGTGGCGCGGTTGATCTCGTCCGCCAGCACGATGGAGGCGAACAGCGGCCCCTTGCGGAAGCGGAACTCGTTGCCCGCGTCGGTCTTGACGATGATGTTGGTGCCGGTGATGTCGGCAGGCATCAGGTCGGGCGTGAACTGGATGCGGCTGAACGGCAGGTCAAACACGCTGGAGAGCGTGCGCACAAGGCGCGTCTTTCCCAGGCCCGGCACGCCCTCCAGCAGTACGTTGCCGCCCGCGATGAGCGCGGTGAGCAGCTGCTCCACCACGCGCTCCTGACCGACGATCTCCTTGGCGATTTCGGTCCTGATGGCCTGTACCGTATCAAAAAAGGACTCGATCTGCTCCTGTGGAATCATGTCCCGCATCCTCCTCATCATTGCGCAAGCGCGTTGAAATACGTTTCGACCCACTGGCGGGCATAGGCGGGCAGGTCCGCGTCCTGCGCGGCTTCCGCGGCCGCCTCGCGGTACTCCGGCAGGGCCTGCCGGTAGGGCACGCTGCCCTCCGGGCTGCCTGCGCCCCTTCCTGCCTGCGCCTCCAGGATCTCCCCCTCGCCCATCTGACCGCGCTCGTTCAGAATCTCTCCGGAGGTCCCCAGTCGGGTGGGGTCATAGATAGCCTCATAGTCCGCGACCTTCTTTTCGGGCTCCGCCGCGCCCTGCACAGGCGAGGCGGCCTGCGCGGGGTTTACGCCCCCGTCCCCGTCGGACGAGCCCAGGCCGGCCCCTCCGCCTGGCTGGCCATGTCCCTCCTGGTCGCTCGCTCCCTGCTGGCCCGCGCCGCTGTGCGCCAGGGAAGCGATCGTGCCCTGGGCGCTTTGCGCTCCTGTACGCGCCGCCGCGCCGCGCACCATGCCAGCGAGCGCCAGCGCCTGCGCGCTGGCGTCCGTCTGGCCGGAGGCGGCGGCCTGCAGCGCGGAAAGCGCCTCCTGTGCCTCGCCGGAAATCAAAGCCTGCGCCGCCCGGCTGAGCTGCTGGGCGGCCGTCTGGTCCGACGCCTTGGCAGCCGCATCGGAGAGCAGTTCCCTTGTCTCCCCGGCCTCCAAGGCCTGCTGCGCGGCCAGCGCGTCTCCATCCTCCAGGGATTGGGCCAGCGCGCTAAGGCCTGCGGCGCGCATGGCGTCCAGCGCATCTCTGGCCGTACGCGCCTCCAGGCTTTCCACCTTGCGTTCGGCGGTGTCCACGGCGGTCAGGGCATCGCGCACGCTCTCGGCGCGGCGCAGCTCCCCAGACAAATCGCCCAGCAGCCTGCGCAGCTCCGGGGTCTCAGCGGCGTTCGCGTCCAGCGCCGTGGCGCCTTCGTCCACCTTCTGCGCCTGCTCCACCATCTCGGCATGAAACGCCTCCTGCTCCCTGAGCGCCTGTGCCTGCGGATTGGGAATCAAAAAGCTCACGCCCACCAGCGCCGCGCAGGCCAGCGTACCGATCCAGGCCAGCCGGGGCGGCCTGAGAGCCATCTGACGGGCGGGTTCCAGGGTCTTGAGGCTGCTCAGCGCATCCTTTCGCTGCAGACGTGCCATATCGGTATCGCATCCGCCCAGCATCACGGCGGTCTGCGCGCGGGCCATCAGGCCCAGCGCGTCGGCCTGCCGCGCCGCATCCAGCGAGGTAATGGGCCACAGCCAGGCGATCAGCGCGAAGGCAGCGGGCAGGGCCGCCAGCGTCGCCGCGCTCCAGACAACCACCGTGGGAAAAGCCCATATAAAGGACGCCGCACGCAAAAGAAGCACGCCGACCGCGCCCGCAAAGAGGCCGTACGTGGCCCAGATCAAGGTGCGCTGTGCCCGCATGCGGCGTTTGACGGGTCCAAGCGCGCGTTCCAGCTCTCTCATGCTCGTTTGCTTCCTTTCGGCGCTTTGGGCTTGCGCACATGCAGGTTCAGCGCGGCAAGCGCGGTCAGCAGCACGGACGCCGCCCCCAGAAACGCCATATTGCAGTACAGGAAATGGTCGAAGGGCAGGTAGGCATAGGTATTGGCCAGGCTGTAGCTGAACTGCCAGAGCGTGCCGGAAAACATCTGCGTCTGCGCGGCAAGCAGCGAAAACAGGCCCAGGCCGGGGTTGAGGGTAAAGGAGAGCGGCGTGTATTCGATCATGTGCAGCGGCTGGCCCACGATGTTCATGGCGTCGTAGAGGTCGCCGATGCGTTTGACATCGTACCACAGGGGCAGAAGCGTGACGATGCCCAGCGCGAACACCGACAGGTAGCTCATCACCGTGGCCGTGACCGTGCGCTGAAACAGCGACGAGCACAGCAGCCCTACGCTGAGCGCCGCCAGCGCCGTCAGCAAAAGAAACGCCACGCTCACCATAACCTGCCCAAACGTCGCGCCACCGGTGATCAGCACCAGGGAGAGCATCGGCAGGGAGCACATCACCAGCAGCGCAAGAAAACCGAAGCTTTCCAGCAGCTTGCCCAGCACCAGCCTGCCCGTACCGGTGTCCGTGACCAGCAGCAGATCCAGCGTCTGGCGCTCCCTTTCGCCGCTGATGCTGCCGGCGGTCATGGCGGGGGCCACCAGCACCAGCATGCCGAACTGCAGCATGACCATGTACGCGTAGCCGTCCACGCTCAGGCGCATATCCCCCAGCGTGACCGTTGCGTCCATGAAGCGTCCGTATACCGTGAAATAGGCCAGCGTCGCCAGCAGCAGCGAATACAGCGTAACGAGCAGCGGCGTGCGAGCCGATCGCATGCGCCGGATGGCCGAAAAGGCAAAGATCGGGTTATTCACCCTGCGTCACCTCCATAAAGACCTTTTCCAGGTTGAGGGGCGGGCGGTGGAAATCCACCAGCGGAGCGCCGGCGGCGAGCTGCCTGAGCAGGTCCGCGGTCGCGTCCTCTCCGCCGTCGAAATCCACGGTGAGCACGTTGCCCTCCTCGCGTCCCACGCCGGTTACGCCCGGATACTGGCGAATGAGCATGACGGCAGCCTCGACCGCGCCTGCCTCCGCACCGGCGGCCAGGCGCACCTGAATGGGCGCGTTTCCGCTCATATGCCTTCCCAGCTCCTCTACCGAACCGGAGAACACCAGCCGACCATGGTCAATGATGGTGAGCGAGTCGCACATCTCGGACAGCTCCGGCAGGATGTGCGAGGAGATGAGCACCGTTTTGCCCATGTCCTTGAGCGTGCGCAGAATACCCTTCATCTCCGCGCGGGCGCGCGGGTCCATGCCGGAGGCGGGCTCGTCCAGAATGAGCAGGCGCGGGTCGTGGATGAGCGCGCGCGCCAGGCACAGCCGCTGCTTCATGCCACGGGAGAGCACATCCACATAGCTGTCGCGCTTGTCACTGAGGTTCACCAGCTCCAGCAGGCTGTCGGTCATACGCCTGCGTTCCTTGGGGCCAAAGCCGTAGCAACGCGCGTAGAAGTCCAGGTATTCCCAGGATTTCAACCGGTCATAAACGCCGAAAAAATCCGGCATATAGCCCATCAGGCGGCGAATTTCGCGCGGACGGCCCGCCACATCCACGCCGTCCAGCGTGGCCGTTCCCTCGGTGGGTTTGAGCAGCGTCGCTAAAATGCGCATGGTGGTGGTTTTGCCCGCGCCGTTGGGGCCCACGAAGCCGTGAAGCTCGCCGTCATGGATGGTCAGGCTTAGATGGTCCAGCGCGAGAAAAGACCCGTAATAGCGCGTAAGTCCGTCAAGAACCAGCATCATTCCACCCTCCCTTCCATGGTGATCGTCGGTGTGTCGATGTCGGCATAGCCGTCCGCCGCGCCCAGCTTTTCAAACCGGCAGTACAGGAAGCCGTCCAGCAGGTACTCCTGCAGGTCCGGCAGGATGCTTTCCGTCTTGTTCTGCCCCATGACGTCATCCACGGTGTAGCGCTTGTATTTATCCCATTTGCCGGTAGCGGGATGATAGAGCGAAATCTGGTAGGAATAGTAAGCGTAGCGGGTGGAAATATCCATCTGCGTCACGCGCATTCCCTGGGGCAGAGCGCTCAGGTCAAAGGCGAAAGCCCGGCTTTCAACCAGCGGGAAGCTCTGGTATTGATCGGGATCGAGCTGCTTCTCCAGCAGGGGCTTTCCGTCCGCATCCTCCCCGGCCAAGTAGACGGGGAAGCTGTCGCGCAGGAAGCGCACGTTCCCGTCCTTGGCCACGGGATCATAGGCCAGCTCCACGCTGATGACGCCGCGCTGCGCGGTACGCGTCACCGGCTCGCCGTCCACCTCCAGCGCTAGGTCGGTCAGCCCGTCGCAGAACGCCATGAAGCGGAACCTGCTCTCCTCGCTTTCGCGGCTGATGTCGATGAGCAGAGAGCGCTGAATCATGGCTTCCCTGTATTCCTCCTCGCTCATGTCCTTGGGGTCTGCAAAGGTGGCCCGTTCCACAAAATCGTAGTAGGAATACGAGTAGGTTGTCAGGTCGGTATCGCTCAGGAGCACACCGTCCCCAAAGGCGTCCTCGCGGTCCCTCGGCGCGCCGGGCGCGGCGTCGGGCAGCGGCGTAAGCCTCGCCTCGGCCGTCTGTCCCGGCAGCAGTCCGTCCACCTTGACAAAACCGTAATCCGTCAGAATCACGCCGTTGTCAAGGGAGATACGGCTGTTGTTGGTCACGCTGAATACCAGGCTGTCCCCCTCCCAGAAGCAGGTGCCGGATACGCCGCCCATTTCCTCGGTCGGCGCGTCGCGCACCACCAGGGAGACGCAATTCCATGAGCCGCTTTCGGGATAGGTGATCGTTGTTGTCGGACCATAGGTCAGCACATAGCGCAGCTCGGCGGCGTTTTCCAGGTTGAAGGGATCGTTGTTGGTGTAGTAGGAAATGGTGTCGAGCGCCTCCACCCTGCCGTTTGCCGCGGCCACGGTCATGGATTCACGCCCGGCCTTGGCGGCCATGACGGCGGTGTAGCCATCCTGATGGCCGTTTTGGTCCACATGGACGACGGTGTAGTAGGCAGCGGCAGGCCTGCGCAGCGGAAGGGCCTCGCTCAGCCCCCACAGCGCCAGCGACGCGACGACCGCCAGCGCGGGCACCATGGCCCACATCCATTCGCGCCGGTCCAGACGCTTGAGCAGCCAATAGCCGCCAAACCCGGCCAGCAGCACGAACGCCCCGACCACCACCATGGGCAGCGCCGCGGCGCCGGTGTTTTCCACGCCGATCTGCCGGGTCACGGACGTATCCACGGATGCGTTTCCATCACGCACATATCCGCCATAGCGGCGGCCTGTTACCATGTCCTGATAGCGCGTCTGGATGCAGGAAAGAAGCAGGCGCTGCCACAGGGCGTTTTTCTCCAGCCAGGCATTCAGCGGCTTTTCGCTGATGGCAAAGGCGCATGTGACCACGTACCCCTTTTCCACGGGCGTCACGTCCGCCGCGGAGGCGCCCACCGGCTGTCCGCCGCCACCCTCCAGCGATACGGTCATCACCTCCTGGCCAAGCGGCTCGCCGCTCACGCCAAAGGCTTCAAGCAGCCCGGCGGTGATATCGCCTCCATTTTCCGGCGTACCGGCGGAAATGCCCGTGTATTTTTCAAAAAAGCTGAAATTTTCCGCCGCCTTGGCGCCGCCGCCCACGATGACCACACCGCCGCTCTTGAGCCAGCCGTCGAGCGCATCCTGCTGCCGCTCGGTCAGCGTGCTCATATCAAAGCCATCCACAGCCAGCATGTCAAAAAAGCGCAGGCTTTCCTCATCCGAGGGGAAGGACGCCGCGTCCAAAGGCAGGACGGTCCAGTATTCCTCGCGCAGCAGGGGGTCAGCCGCCTTGGTGATGCTGAAGCTGGAGAAATCTGCCGCGTTTCCCCCGAGCGCGCCCACGATCAGCGTGGAAGGGTCGATCGTGCCGCCAGGCTCTATGTCCTGCTGCGCCACGGTTTCCCCGTTCACCACCCAGCGGACGGTATAGCTTTTCTGCATCTGGGTGAGCACCACGGGCAGGCTTGCCTCCAGCGTGCTGCCCGACGCGATGGACAGGGGCAGCTCATAGCGGTCATATTCCCGATCGTTGCGGTTCACGTCCACCATCACCGTTCCCGACGCGTCCGCGCCCGTGTTGGTGATCCTGATGCGGACAGGCAGCGTGCGCACATAGGTGATCACGCTGTCATAGCCGATGTCCGCCTCCAGCGAGGCCGCCGCGCAGGCCACCGCGGGCATCAGCAGCATCGCTGCGCACAGCGCCAGCACGCCGAGTTTCAAAAGGGTTCTCCGTAGCATCTGCGTTCCTCCTTGCCGCGCCGCGGCGCGTTTTGAAGCGCTTACGCATATGGAACGCAACGAATCTGGGTTTTCTTCCCACGCCGTCGGGTTTGCGCTGCCAAAAATGTAACAATCCCCCGCAGAATAAACAAACCGCCGGCAAATCGGCTGCTTGCGGAAGGCGGCCTTCTGTCGGCGGTTCGGGCTGGGAAGAAGCGTTCCTTTCCGGCGCTGCTTTCCTGCGATCAGTTTGCGCGGGCAATCCGCTGTCCACTCTCCAGTGCGAAGCTTTTCACCTGCTCGCCCTCCAGATCCTCACGGCGCATATCGACGGCCGTGAGCTGGCTGTTGTCATAGGTTTTGTAATAGTAGACGCCCCGGCTGGCATTGATGCAGCAGGAATAGGTGGTGATGTCCCAGCGGTCGCCCGCCCTGACCGCGCCACGCGGCATGGCCACCGCGTCCAGCAGGTGGAAAAACTGCGACACGCTGCTGTTCTCCTCCTCCTCGCAGACGGAATTGAGTCTGAGGAAGGCCGCCTTCACAAAACGGGACGCTGGCGAATAATCCCCCGGAAGGCCGATGGTCCCGAATCCCCGTCCAAACGGAGCCAGCTCAAGCCCGGCGCCGAAGGTGTCATCAGGCTCTGCGGAGCGTATACCCATGTACTGGCGCAGGTTGGTCAGCTGGAAGTCGAAAGGCGGATTGTTGGTGAGCACGCCCACAGGATTGTCATATACGCGCATGCCGCTTTGCATACATTCCACGACGATGGAGCGCTCCCGGTCCGCGATGTGCCAGTGCAGCAGCGCGAGGGGCATGTGTTCGCTGAAGGGTATGCCCACGATGTGGGTGCGATTGAGCAGCGCGCGGGCCTCCTCCACGCTGGCGCACTGCCCCAGCACCCACAGCGGCAGCTCAAAGGGGGATATATTGGCCTTGTCCGCCGCCTCTTGGGGGGGATAGTAGGCATTCTCAGGGAAGTTCAGGCCCGCGATGCACAGGCCTTTTTCATTGGCCGCTTCAGCATACAGAGGATACCCCTCCATCACCGTCGCCATGCCGATCATGGCATGGTGCCGCCTGCATTCACCCGCTCTGCGAAAGACAATCGGGTATTGGCGCGGAGTGACCGCCACCTGTTCTCCAAAGGAATACTCCAGGTCAAGATTTCGTCCAAAGTAAAAGTCTCCTGTTGTCAGTGCAATACTGGTACACATGTTTTTCTCCTTACAGGCGGCGTCTGTTTTCCCGCCCTTTTTCATTATGGTGTGTCGCCTCCGGCGGTATGTATCCCGAAAAACAAAACGGGACGGCGCGCGGCCGTCCCGTTGCATGCGGGTTAGACGGGCATGGTCTTTTCTTCCTTGTTGAGCATGGTGCTGTCCACACCAAGCTGCTTGGCCTGGCGGTACTGGAAGAACTTGATCGCCACCTGCGGGAACAGGGCATAGCTGAGCACGTCCTCTTCCTGCTGGTAGTAATCGCGGATCTCCTCGCGGTACTTCTCCAGCTCCGGGGGAATGTCGTCGGCAGGACGATGGGTGATGACCTTGTCGTCGCCGATGCACTTCTTGCGCACTTCCTCGTTGACGGGCGCGGGCAGCTTGCCGTACTCGCCGCGCAGCAGGCCCTTGGACTCCTTGGTGACCATCTTGTAGCGCTCGCCGCCCAGGATGTTCATCACGGCCTGGGTGCCCACGATCTGGCTGGTGGGCGTGACCAGCGGCGGATAGCCGAAGTCCTTGCGCACGCGCGGCACCTCGGCCAGCACGTCGTAGTACTTATCCATGGCGTTGGCCTGCTTGAGCTGGCCGATCAGGTTGCTCAGCATGCCGCCGGGCACCTGATAGAGGAGCGTGTTTGCGTCGGTGGAGAGCACGCGGGCGGGATCGCGCCAGCCTTCCTTGGTCAGCTCGTCCGCTACGCCGCGGAAGTAGGCGGCCAGGTCGCTCAGGAGCTTGAGGTCCAGCCCGGTGTCGTACTCGGTGCCCTGGAGCGTCGCCACCATGGACTCGGTGGTGGGCTGCGAGGTGCCGTTGCCCAGCGCGGAAAGCGCGGTGTCGATCACGTCCACGCCCGCCTCGACGGCCTTAAGGAGCGTCATGGCGCCGGTACCGGTGGTATCATGCGTGTGCAGGACGATGGGCAGATTCGTTTCGGCCTTGAGGCGCTTGATCAGGCTGTAGGCGCTGTAGGGCAGAAGGAGGTTGGCCATGTCCTTGATGCAGATGATGTCCGCGCCCATCTTGGCGATGTCGGCGGCGAGCTTGACGAAGTAATCCTCCGTGTGGACAGGGCTGATGGTGTAGCTCATGGCCACCTCGGCGGTGCCGCCGTACTTCTTGGTGGCCTTGACGGCGGTCTCCATGTTGCGCAGATCGTTGAGGGCGTCAAAGCAGCGGATGATGTCGCAGCCGTTTTCCACCGTCTTTTTGACGAAGAAATCGACCACGTCGTCAGCGTAATGCTTGTAGCCCAGTAGGTTCTGGCCGCGCAGCAGCATCTGCAGCTTGGTATTGGGCAGGCCCTTGCGCAGCTTGCGCAGGCGCTCCCACGGGTCCTCGTTGAGGAAGCGCAGGCAGCTGTCAAACGTGGCGCCGCCCCAGCATTCCAGGGAGAAGTAGCCTACCTTGTCCAGCTTGTCAAACGCGGGTTCCATCTGGGAAAATCTCATGCGCGTCGCGGCCTGGCTCTGGTGCGCGTCGCGCAGAATCGTATCGGTAATTCCAACCTTGGCCATTGTTTTCACCTCTTATACTGCAATTAACCGAACATGCTCAGCAGGATGCCGGCGGCGATGGCCGAACCGATCACGCCTGCCACATTGGGACCCATGGCGTGCATGAGCAGGAAGTTGCCGGGATTGGCCTTCTGGCCCTCCACCTGGCTCACACGCGCGGCCATCGGCACGGCGGACACACCGGCGGAACCGATGAGCGGGTTGATCTTGCCGCCGGAGAGCTTGTTCATGACCTTGGCCAGCAGCACGCCGCCCGCGGTGCCAAAGCCGAAGGCGAGCACGCCCACGACGATGATGCCCAGCGTCTTGGGCGACAGGAAGGTGGAGGCGGTAGCGGTGGCGCCCACGGTGGTGCCCAGGAAGATGGTGACGATGTTCATCAGCTCGTTCTGAGCGGTCTTGTTGAGGCGGTCCACAACGCCGCTTTCACGGAACAGGTTGCCCAGCATCAGGCAGCCCACCAGCGGAGCCGCAGAGGGCAGGAGCAGGCTTACGATGATGGTCACCGCGATGGGGAAGATGATCTTCTCGCGCTTGCTCACGGGGCGCAGCTGCTCCATGACGATCTCGCGCTCCTTCTTGGTGGTCAGGGCGCGCATGATGGGCGGCTGGATCACGGGCACCAGCGCCATGTAGCTGTAGGCAGCCACGGCGATGGGGCCAAGCAGATGCGGGGCCAGCTTGCCGGTGAGGTAGATGGCGGTGGGGCCGTCCGCGCCGCCGATGATGCCGGTGGAGGCCGCTTCCTGCGGGGTGAAGCCCATCAGGGTGTAGCAGACGATGAAGGTGATGAAGATGCCCAGCTGAGCGGCAGCGCCCAGAAGCAGGCTCTTGGGGTTGGCAATCAGGGGACCGAAGTCCGTCATGCAGCCCACGCCCAGGAAGATCAGGCAGGGGTAAATGCCCAGCTTGACGCCCAGGTACAGGTAGTCCAGAAGGCCGGGGGTGATGACCTTGCCGGCCGTCGCCAGAAGCTGGCCGCCCACGGCAAAGACCTGGCCGTCCGCGAGATAGGCGCCCGCGGAGCTGATGATGATCTGCGCGCTGTTGGCCAGGATGGAACCGTCGGCAGCAATCAGCGCGCCTGCGGCGTTAAACGCGCCGCCGGCGGTGATGGCGTCCACAATCTGGCCCAGCATGTTTCCTGCCTGATCCATCACTGCTCCCTGCGCCGTAAAGGTGTAGGCAGCCGCGTTGGTCAGCGAGGAGGAATCCAGCAGGACCGCGCCGCCAAACAGGCTCCAGTTGGTATGGCCGCCTGCGAAAAGCTCCTGATTGTACATGCCGGCGATGGGCAGGTTGGTCAGCAGCATGCCGAATGCAATGGGCATCAGCAAAAGCGGCTCGTACTTTTTGACCACGGCCAGGTAGAGCAGCACGCACGCGATAGCGATCATGATCAGCGGCTTGGGATCAGCAAACAGCGCGTAAATGCCGGAATCCTGGCAAAGCTTGATTAAACTCTCGCCCACGTTCATGGTTTGAAATCAACTCGCTTTCTTTTGAGGATGTGGGAAAAAGCCGCGGATGATCTCAGCCGATGACGATGAGCGGATCGCCGCTGTTGACGGAAGCGCCCTTGGCGGCCACAACCTGCTTGATGGTGCCGTCGCAGGGAGACATGATCTCGTTTTCCATCTTCATGGCTTCCAGGATCAGCAGGATATCGCCCTTCTTCACGGCGGCGCCCTCGGTCACGCGCACCTCAAGAATGGTGCCGGGCATGGGGGCGTTCACCTTCTGGCCACCGGCCACGGGGGCGGGAGCAGCAGGCGCGGCAGGCGCGGGCGCAGCGGCGGGAGCCGGAGCGGCGACGGGAGCGGGAGCAGCCACGGGAGCGGCAACGGGAGCGGACGCAGCGCCCACTTCTTCGACGGCGACGGAATAAGCGACTCCATTGACCGTAATATTGAACTGACGCATGGGGTGGAATCCTCCTTCAACAAATACAGTAGTGATTTACCGGGAAATCAGAAGCGGCTGTAGGTCTGTTCCTCGCGGCCCGCGCAGTTCCAGGCGGGCGCGTTGTTGACGCGCTTGACATGGCGCACCACAAATCCGGTGGGCGCCTGCCACACGGCGGCGATCGCGGCAGTGATGGCGGCGACCACCTCGGCGCTTACGCCCTCGCTGACCGCGGGCGCCGGAGCGGCCACAGGCGGCGCAGGCACGACGGGCGCGGCAGCCGGAGCCTTTTCAGGCTTCTTGATGCCGGTGGACCTGTCGGTGATCATCGAAAGCACCTTGATAAACACGATCAGGATAATCAGGCCGAGAAACACAACCAGAAGGCCGATCACCATAACGCCAAGGCCGAAGATCAAGTTCTCCATGAATATCCCTTCCTTTCGGCGTTACATGGGCAGGTTGTCATGCTTCTTGGGCGGGTTGGAATCGCGCTTGGAGCTGAGCATCTCCAGGGCGGAGATCAGCATGGCGCGGGTCCTGGCGGGATCGATGATATCGTCCACCATGCCGTCCTTGGCGGCGTTGACCGCCCCGGCCACCTTTTCAACATACTCGTCGGCATACTTGGCGCGGGCTTCCTCCACGGACAGGGTCTTGTCGGCCTTGACCTCATCCGCATAGAGCACGGCCACGGCCGCTTCGGGCGTCAGGGCGGAAATCACCGCTCCGGGCCAGGCGTAGGTTACGTCGGCATTGGCCTTGCCGCCCATGGCCACATAGGCCTGGCCGATAGCGTCGCCGGTCACCACGGCCAGCTTGGGCGCGGTGGCCTCGGCATAGGCGAAGAGCAGCTGGCTCTGGGCCTTGAACAGCCAGCCCTGGGCCTTCACGCTGTCCACGGTCACGCCGCAGGTGTTCAGCAGGCTGATGATGGCGATGCCGAAGCAGTCCATGAAGCGCACGAAGCGCGCGGCCTTCTGCAGGGCGCCGGCGGTCAGCTTGCCGCTGGCAGCCACCACGCCCACGCTGCGGCCGCCCATGCGGCCCATGAATACGCGCACGGAAGGCTCATAGGCGGCATACAGCTCGATGGAGGCGCCACCGTCCATCAGCGCGGCCACCAGCGCATCCACATCGGAAGGATCAATGGCCGGCAGCAGACGGCTCATGTCGTCCACATCAATGATCTCGCTGTCCTCAAGGTTGCTGGAGGGCAGAAGAGCCAGCACCTGCTTGGCCTTCAAAAGCGCCTCGTCCTCGGTAGCGGCGGTCAGCGCGCAGGCGCCCATGCCGGCGGCCACCTTCGCGCCGCCCAGCTCCTCGGGCTTCACGGCCAGGCCGTTCATGGCGGCCAGCACCTGCGGGCCGAACACCATCACTTCGCCCACCTTTTCCGCCACGATGGATACGTCGGCCAGCTGCGTCAGCAGCGCAGCGCCGCCGATGCAGGGGCCCAGCACCACCGACACGATGGGGCATACGCCGCTCATGCGGGCCAGCTTCTGGTAAATTTCGCTGTAAGCGCTCATGGCGGCGGCGCCTTCGTCAATGCGCACGCCGGCGCTATCCAGCAGCGCCACCACAGGCGCGCCGGTCTTGAGGGCCATGTCCAGGAGCTTGAGGATCTTGGCGGCCTGGGCCTTGCCCATGGCGCCGCCGTGAACGGTGAAATCCTGCGCAAAGAGGTACACCGGACGCTCCTCAATGGTGGCATATCCGGTTATCACACCCGCGCCTTCCTCGTTTTGGCTCACCAGCGCAAACAGCTCCACAAAGCTGCCGGCGTCCACGAGCTTTTCCACGCGCTCGCGCGCGGTCAGCTTGCCCGCCTCGCGCTGTTCCTTGAGGCGCTTTTCGTTGCCGCCGAGGATGGCGTCACGAATTTCCAGCACCTTTTGAAGGTCTTGAGAGTTGTGCATTTCCGTTCTCCCTTCCATGCGGTAATGGTCTTTGGTCAGGGGCAAGCTGGCGAAAGTCCAACTTGCACCCCATTCATTTGATTCTGCATATCCTTCCTGTTTTCCTGCCCCCATGACAATCTTTTCACGAATTTTGGGCGGTTTTTTTCCGCTTGGCCAAAACCGTTCATTTGCCTGTGTTTTTTTCGAAAAGGAAGTCGTCGATGAGCCCACAGGCCTGCGCGAGGGGGTCGGCCGTCATGTCCAGCCAGTGGATGCTCTCGTCACGCCGGAACCAGGTCATCTGACGCTTGGCAAACTGCTTGATGGCCGTGGAGAGCAGGTCGCGCATCTCCTGAAGCGTGGCGATCTGCCCCGTCAGGTACTGCGTGATGAAGCGGTATTCCAATCCGAGCTTGAGCAGGAATTCCTCGCTCACGCCTCTTTGCAGAAGCCCGCGCACCTCCTCCACCATGCCCTCGCCAAGCCGCCGGTCCAGCCGTTCGTCGATGCGGCGGCGAAGGGTGTCACGGTCCCAGGTTACCCCCAGGCGCAGCGTCTCGTAGCGCGGGCTGCGGCCGGGGATGACGTCGTCGCCGTCGTGCAGCTTTTCCAGCAGGCGCATCACGCGGTTGCGGTTGCGCCGTTCCACCTGTACGTCGGGCACGGCCTTGAGCAGCATGGCGTATAGCTCCTCCGTGGTCCGCTTTTCCAGCTCCGCGCGATAGGCCAGGTCCGGCATGCGGTCCGACAGCTCATAGCCGTCCGCCACCGAATCCACGTACAGGCCCGTGCCGCCCACCAAAAAAGGCGGCTTTCCCCGCGCCACAATGCCGTCGACGGCCTCGTAGGCCATGCGCTGGAAATCCGCCATGGAAAAAAAGTCGCCCGCCTCGCACACATCGATCAGGTGATGCCTTACGCCTTTCATTTCTTCGGGCGTGATCTTGCCGCTGCCCAGGTTCAGCCCGCGAAACACCTGCCGCGAATCCGCCGAAACGATCTCGCCGCCGTATCGCAGGGCCAGCTCCACGCCCAGGCCGCTCTTGCCGGACGCGTTGGTGCCCGCTATCACAATCAGCTTTGGCATCATGCCAATTCCCCCATTCGTCCTTCCTTCTGATAGGCGATGCGCGGCGTGCCATCCTCCACCCAGATGGTGCCGCAGCGCTCGAAACCATTGCGCTCAAAGGCACGCCGCATGGGCAGGTTGCGCTCGTGGGTATCGCCGCGCAGGTTGGGATAGCGGCTGAACGCCCACGTTACAATCTCATCCACCATCCCGCGCCTTTCCCCGCTGGAGGCTACCCGGTGCAGCGTGGCGTAGGGGAGGTCGTTCTTCCACGCGCCGTCAATCACGCGATAGGTGGGGTCCTCCCCATAAACGAGGACGAAGGCCGCGTACAGGCGGCCCTCCTCCTCGCATACATAGCAGCGCTCCGCGGCGATGTCGGCCTCCACCGTTTCGCGCGATGGATACCGTTTGCCCCACTGACCGGGGTTGCCGCTTTGCGCCATGAACTGCCGCGCACCCTCGTAGATGCGCATCAGGGCTTCCAGATCCGCCTTTGCGGCGGGCCGGATATGCATGGCTTCTTCCCCCTTTTCCGGGTTTATTCCTCCGGGATGCCAAACAGGCGGCAGGCGTTGCGCGACGCCGAATCGGCCAGCTCCTCCGTGCTCACCCCGCGCAGCTGCGCCACCACCTCGGCCACATAATGCACAAAGGCGGGCTCGTTGCGCTTGCCGCGCATGGGCACGGGGGCCAGGTAGGGGCTGTCGGTTTCCACCAGCAGGCGGTCCGCGGGGCAGAAGCGTGCAGCTTCCTGCAGCTTGCTTGCGTTTTTGAAGGTGACCGGCCCCGCGAAGGAGAGATAGAATCCCATGTCCAGATATTCCTTCGCGCTTTCCACGCTGCCGCTATAGCAGTGCATCACGCCCGCGGGGAGCTCCCCGCGGCGCTGACGGAGCAGCTCCAGCATGTCGCCGTGCGCGTCGCGCACATGGAACACCGCCGGCACGTTCAGCCGCCGGGCCAGCGCCAGCTGGCGGATGAGCACCTCGCGCTGCTTCTCGCGGGGCGACAGGTCGTAGAAATAATCCAGACCAATCTCTCCCACGGCTACCACACGCGGCTGCGCGAGCATCTGTTCCAGCTCGGCTTCCGTTTCATCCGTCCAGGTCTTGGCCTCGTGCGGATGCACGCCCACCGCACCGTACATGCCCTCATGCTTCCTGGCCAGGGTCACGATGCGGCGACTGGTTTCCAGATCGCTTCCCGCAAGCACGCAGCGCCTGACGCCCGCCTGCGCCATGCGCTGCATCACCTGCGGAAGGTCGTTCTGAAAGTTCTCGCTCTCCAGATGACAATGCGAATCAAACAGGTTCATCGGATCTCCGCTCCATCCTCCACGCCGGGTTCGACAGTGACCAGTTTCAGCGTTTTGTCATGCGCGTCGGAGGCGCAGAGAATCATGCCCTCGCTGCGGATGCCGCGCAGCTTGGCGGGCCTGAGGTTGGCGACCACGACCACCTGCTTGCCCACCATTTCCTCCGGCGAGTAGAACTTGGCAATGCCGCTGACCACGGTGCGCTCCGGCTCGCCGGGTCCGAGGCTCAGGGTGAGCTTGAGCAGCTTGTCCGCGCCCTCCACCTTTTCGGCGGCCGTCACACGCGCCGCGCGAAGCCTGACGCGGGCGAAGTCGTCAATGCTGATCAGGCCGTCGTCGGGGGCCTTGTCCGCCTTGGGCGCGGGCTGTGCGGCGGGCGTGGGCACGATGTCGGCCAGCTCCTTTTTGATGTCGATGCGCGGGAAAAGCGCCTCGCCCTTCTGTACCCTGCCGCCGGCGGGCAGCATGCCGAAGCGCGACGCGGTTTCAAAGCCGCACAGCGCCGGGTCGCTCACGCCCAGCTGCTCGAAGATGCGCGCAGGCGTGCGGGGCATGGTGGGCGAGATGAGGATGGCCACGATGCGGATGCACTCGCACAGCACGTACATCACGGTTTTCAGCCGCTCTTTGCCCTCCTCGGTCTTGGCCAGCACCCAGGGCATGTTCTGGTCGATGTAGCGGTTGCACTCGCCGATGAGCTGCCAAATATCCTGCAAAGCCACGGAGAACTGCAATTCGTCCATATGCTTCTGCACGCGGGAGGGCGTGCCCTCCGCCAGGGCGATGAGCAGGCGGTCAGTATCGTTCCATTCGCCATGAGCGGGCACCACGCCGTCAAAGTATTTTTCCACCATGGCCACCGTGCGGCTGACCAGGTTGCCCAGGTCGTTGGCCAGGTCGGCGTTGATACGGGTGAGCAGGGCTTCGTAGCTGAACTGTCCGTCGCTGCCGAAGGGCATCTCGCGCATGAGGAAATAGCGGATGGCGTCGCTGCCGTAGCGGCCGCAGAGCACGACCGGGTCCACCACGTTGCCAAGCGACTTGGACATCTTCATGCCGTCCAGCACCAGCCAGCCATGGCCGAATACCTGCTTGGGCAGGGGCAGGTTCAGGGCGTGCAGGATGATGGGCCAGATGATGGTATGGAAGCGGATGATCTCCTTGCCGATGAGGTGGATGTCGGCGGGCCAGTATTTCTGATACAGGCTGTCGTCAGCGCTCGCGTAGCCCAGGGCGGTGATGTAGTTGGTCAGCGCGTCCAGCCACACGTAGACGGTATGCTTTTCGTCAAAGTCCACCGGCACGCCCCATTTGATGGATGTGCGGCTGACGCAGAGGTCCTGCAGGCCGGGCTTTAGGAAGTTGTTGACCATTTCGTTCTTGCGGCTGACCGGCTGGATGAAGTCCGGATGCTCCTCGATGTAGTCAATCATCCACTGCTGATACTTGCCCAGCTTGAAGAAGTAGGCTTCCTCGTTGGTTTTTTCCACGGGGCGCCCGCAGTCCGGGCAGCAGCCGTCCTTGAGCTGCATCTCGGTAAAGAAGCTCTCACAGGGCGTGCAGTACCAGCCCTCATAGCTGCCCTTGTAAATGTCGCCCTGCTCGTAGAGCTTGCGGAAAATCTTCTGAACGGCCTTGACGTGCCGCTCGTCGGAGGTGCGGATGAAGTCGTCGTACTCGACGTCCATCAGCTTCCACAGCTCCTTGATGCCGCGCACGATCTCGTCCACGTAGGCCTGGGGCGTAACCCCCTTGGCCTGCGCCTTGCGCTCGATCTTCTGGCCGTGCTCGTCGGTGCCGGTCAGGAAGAAGGTGTCGTAACCCTCCTGCTTTTTGAAGCGCGCCATCGTATCGGCCGCGACGGTGGTATAGGCGTGACCGATGTGCAGGTTGTCGCTGGGATAATAGATGGGCGTTGTGATGTAGAAGGTTTCCTTGTTGGGCATATGCGCTTCCCCCTCCTCGATGAATCAAAAAAGCCGCGCCCCGTCAGAAAAGGGGCGGGCCTGGCCCGCGGTACCACCCTTGGTTTATCGCTTACGATCCTTGATGATCGCAGGCCTGTAACGGTGCCGACCGCCCCGCCCTACCTGTCGGACGGAGAGGCTCCCGGGCCATCTTCCCGCCGCGCCCGCGCCGCTTTTCACCCTCCGCGGCTCTCTTTGGCTGGACGTGGGGCGGTACTCTCCCGCTCATCGCCTGTATGCGCTTATCGCCCTTATTATAACCCATTTTTCGCGCTTGTCAACGGAAAAGCGCTCCTGCAAGCACCGTTCCCGCCAGCGCGCCCAGGAGCGAGCAGGGCACGGCGTAGCCGGTGGCCCTGCGGTCCACGGCGCTCATGTACACGCAGACGGTATAGAAGATGGTTTCGCTGGAACCCATGACGGTACTGGCAATCAGGCCCACGCGGCTGTCCGCGCCGTACCGCGCGAGCAGCTTTTCCACCAGGGCCAGCGAAGCCGACCCGCTCATGGGCCGGAGCAGCACCAGCGGCGCCACCTCGCCCGGCAGTCCCAGCCATTCAAACGCCGGGGCTGCAAGGCCGCACAGCGCATCCATCAGGCCGGATGCGCGCATCAGCTCGACTGCCACCAGCATTGCCGCCAGGTTGGGCAAAACCCGCACCGCCACCCCGATCCCCTCGCGCGCTCCCTCCACAAACAGGTCATAGGCCGGCAACCGCCGGTACGCTGCCGCCACCAGCGCCGCCAGCATGCACCCCGGCACGATCAGCCCGCTAAGCATGCCGCATCTCCCTGCGACGGCACAGCATGCCGAGCGCCGCGCCCACCGCCGTGGACACGGCCGTGCATATAAGGCTGGGCAGCACCACGGCGCCCGCGTCCGCCGACCCCGCCGCCACGCGCAGGGCCAGCACCGTGGTGGGAATCAGCTGGATGCTGGTGGCGTTGAGAATCAGCAGCATGTACATATCATGCGCAATACGCGGCGCTTTTCTGCGCTCCTCCTCCATCAGGCGCATGGCCTCCATGCCCTGCGGCGTGGCCGCGTTGCCCAGACCCAGCATGTTCATCGACAGATTCATGCACACGGCCTGGCGCGCCTCCTTTCCCCGCACGCCGGGCATGAGCAAGCGCAGGGCAGGGCGCAGCAGCCGCTCCAGCGCTTCAGGCGCGCCCAGCGCCCGGAGAATTCTCAGCCAGCCGCAAAACAGCAGATAGCCTGCGCCCAGCGTCAGCGTCAGGCTGATCGCATTCGCCGACCCTTCCAGCGCAGCGGCCAGCATCTGCTGTCCGCGTCCACACAGCGCCGCGTACACTAGAGAGCCCCCCGTCATCCCAAGCCAGAGCCATTGCAGGGCCAATCCCATTCACCGCCTTAAAAATACACTAAATTTAATGTGTAATTTTTGAAACAATTTTATTTTTACACCTGATTTTATGTATATGGTTCGTTCTGGTGCCAGATGGACCATTGACAGATTATTCACTGGGATGTATTTTTATGTTATCCGGTGGGATTTGGTCCTACAGGGAAATATCTCTGTTTTTATGAGAAGTGGAGGGCTTGGAATATGAAATCGACCGGCGTGGTGCGAAAATTGGACAATCTGGGCCGCATTGTGATCCCGATCGAGCTTAGAAAGACCATGGACATCGCTATCAAGGATACCCTTGAAATCTTTACGGAAGGCGACGAAATCATCCTGAAAAAATACCAGCCCGGTTGCATTTTCTGCAACGACGCGCGCAACGTCACGCTCTTCAAGGGCAAGCTGGTGTGCGACAAGTGCCTGGCTGAAATGAAGCAGGGGCAGGAATAAAACCTGCGCGATCAAAAAACCGCGCGGCCGGAACGGAAGGGGTTCCAGCCGCGCGGTTTTTTTGCTATCCTATTTCAGCATGTTCAAAATGGTCTGCTTGCTCTGCACGCCCACGGTGCGGGCAGCCGCCTCCCCGCCCTGAAAGACGATCAGCGTGGGAATGCTCATCACGCGGTAGCGCGCGGCAATCTCCGGAGCGTCGTCGACATTGATCTTGCACACCCGGTACGCGTCGCTTTCACCGGCGATTTCTTCTACCACAGGCGAAAGCATCTTGCACGGGCCGCACCAGTCGGCGTAAAAATCCACCAGCACGGGTTTATCGCTATGAAGAACCTCCTGGTCGAAACTCTGGGCGCTCAGCTTGGTCACGGACATTGGATTAGCCTCCTTTGCTTGGATCTCTCCATTTATTATGATATCCGCCTCCGGCGGAGAGTAAACCACAATTTTCGTTTAATTGATGAAGAAGGTGTTTTTCATGGACGCTATGCATGCCGTTCATCCCTTTCCCCCCGTGTGGGACGCGCATTGCCGCGTGCTGGTGCTGGGTTCGTTTCCCTCGGTGCGCTCGCGGGAGATAGGGTTTTATTACGGGCATCCGCAGAACCGTTTCTGGCGCGTGATGGAACGTCTCTTTGACCAGTCCGTTCCGCCGGATACGGAGGGACGGCGGGCCTTCATGCTGAGCCATGGCGTAGCCCTGTGGGACGTGCTGGCCGCCTGCGACATCTCCGGCAGCAGCGACGCAAGCATCCGCCATGCCGTGCCCAACGACGTGCCCGCGCTGCTTGCGCGCGGCTGCGTGGAACGCGTCTTTTGCAACGGGCAGCGGGCCTATGCCCTCTACCTGCGCCATCTGGACGCGGCTTTGAGCCTGCCGGTCAGGGCGCTTCCCTCCACCAGCCCGGCCAATGCCGCCTGGAGCCTGGAGCGCCTCACGGACGCGTGGCGGGCGATTTTGTGACGTCCTGCGCGCTCCGGGGGCCTTCCTTCAAGTACCGCGAGAACGAGCGATAGAACATCGTGCCCGTTACGCACACGGCGATGAAGTCCGAGATCGGCTCCGCCAGGAACACCGCGTCCACCTGGTTGGGCAAAAAGCAGGGCAAAATGAAGATGAGCGGAATCAGCAGGAACACTTTGCGCAGAAGCGCCAGAAACACCGACGTTTTTGCGTTGCCCATCGCCACAAAGGTCTGCTGGCAGCCCACCTGGATGCCGAACAGGCCGGTGGCGGCCATGTAGATGCGCAGGGCATGCACCGTCATATCGCGCAGGGCGGGGTCCGAGGTGAAGATGGCGGCAAAGAGCTGAGGCGTCAGCATGGCCAGCGCCCACAGCGCCACCGAATACACCGTGCAGGCCACAATCAGCATGCGGAAGCACGCGCGCACGCGGTCCTTGTTGCCCGCGCCATAGTTGAAGCTGACGATCGGCTGCGCTCCCTGCGTAAGACCCTGAAGCGGCAGGAGGGAGAACTGCATCACGCTGCTCAATATGGTCATGGCGCCCACTGCCAGGTTGCCGCCGTAGCGCAGGAGCGAGGAATTGAAGCATACGTACAGCACGCTTTCGGTGAACTGCATGATGAACGGCGACAGGCCCAGCGCCACGCAGGGCAGGTAGACCTTGGCGGAGATGCGCAGGTAGGGAACCCGAATGCGCAGATGGGTCTTTTTGCCGGTCAGGAAGCGCACCACCCAGAGGGCCGAAACCGCCTGGGACAGGATGGTGGCCAGAGCCGCGCCGCGCACGCCCATGTTCAGCGCGAAGATGAACACCGGGTCCAGAATGATGTTGAGCACCGCGCCGATGAGCACCGTGAGCATGCTGGTGCGCGAAAAGCCCTGCGCGGTGATGAAGGCATTCAGGCCCAGCGCGACCTGCACGGCGATGGTGCCCAGCGCGTAGATGGCCAGATAGTCCCACGCATAGCCGATGGTTTCCTGGTCGGCGCCAAAGATCAACAGCGCCTGACGGCCAAAGAGCAAAATGGCCGCCGTCAGCAGCAGCGCCATCACAACCAGGGCCATGGTGCAGTTACCGAGGATACGCTCGGCATCCTCCTTGCGGCCCTTGCCCATCATAATGGAGGCGCGGGGCGCGCCGCCCATGCTGGCCAGCGTCGCAAAGGCGCTCACCAGCAGGATCACCGGCAGCGTTACGCCCAGGCCGGTCAGCGCCGTGGCCCCCACCACCGGGATATGACCGATATACATGCGGTCCACCATATTGTAGAGCACGTTGACTACCTGTGCAGTGATAGCCGGCAGCGCCAGGCTGAATAAAAGCCTGCCTACCGGCCTTGTACCCAGTTCATTGTCCTTGTTTTGCATGTTGCGCCTCCATAGATCCGGTTCGAAATGGATAACAGCTCTATTATAATCTTCCCCATACCGCTTTGCAACCTTTCCGGCGGAATTGACAACCGCATCCGGCGGAATTGACAACCGCTTTGCATCCGGCGGAATTGACAACCGCTTTGCCCCATGCTAGACTAACGGCGTTTCCTTCAATCAAAATCAGGGGAGGCGGCG
>CALVNG010000002.1 GCA_944349545.1 uncultured Eubacteriales bacterium | reverse complement strand
AGGCAGGTGACGCGCCATGTATGGCAGGATGCATTGGAACAGGCGGACGCGTTTGGGAAGACAAGCAGTGGGAAACGCATCTACGCCTGGCGCAAGGAAACCATTGAACGATCCTTCGCAGAAGCCAAAGAATTGCATGGCCTGCGCTATGCCCGCATGCTCGGAATCCGCAACATGTACGAGCAGTCCTTCCTCACCGCCGCCGTGCAGAACATGAAACGCATCGCCAGGGCGTTTCGTTCTCTTTTTTCCGTCTTGCTCTATGCGCTAAGGGGCTGCTTCCCCAAAAAAGCAGCCCCTTTGTCGGCGGTCTGATATAGTGCGTTTCGCAACAACTCAATCTCAGAACCATCCGTCGGCGGAGCAGCCGGCGATGAGTAAAAAACCAAACAAGGAGGAACCCAGTCCATGAAAAAGCTCCTGGCGACCCTTTTGGCCCTCTTGATGCTGTGCGGCATGTCCGGCGCAGTGGCGGAAAACGCTGACATCACCGGCAAAGTCATCATCTACACCTCCATGTACCAGGACATCTGCGACATGATGAGCGAAGCGCTCAAGGCCGAGTTCCCCAACGCCGAAATCGAATTCTTCCAGGGCGGCACCGGCACCCTGCAAACCAAGGTGGCCGGCGAAATGGAAAGCGGCAAGCTGGGCTGCGACATGCTGATGGTCGCCGAGCCCGCCTACTCGCTGGAGCTCAAGGAGGGCGGCTGGCTGCATCCCTACCTGACCGAGGCCCGCAACAACATGCGCTTCCCCTATGACGAGGAAGGCTACTGGTATTGCGTGCGCGTATGCACGATGGGCTTTGCCTACAATCCCGAGATGTACTCCAAGGAGGAGATCCCCACCTCCTACGAAGCGTTTGCCTATGACGAGCAGTTCAAAAATACCCTGTCCATGTCCAACCCTCTGACCAGCGGCACCGCCATGGCGACCATCGTGGGCCTGTTGGACAAATTCGGCGAGGATTACTTCGTGGCCCTGGGCAAGCAGAACGTGATGATCGAAAGCGGCTCCTCGGCGCTGGCCAAGCTGGAGACGGGCGAGTGCTCGGTGGTAATGATCCTTGAGGAGAGCGTGCTCAAAAAGCGCGAGGAGGAAGGCTCCACACTGGAGTGGTTCATCCCCGATGACGGCAACGTACTCATCCCCTCCACCGTCATGACCGTTGCGCCTGAAAAGAGCGCCAACAACAATGTGGCAGCCTGCGAAGCCATCACCGACTGGCTTTTGTCCGAGGAAGGCCAGAGCTACATCGTCAAGGGCTGGATGCACAGCGTGCTGACCGATTACCCCACCGAACCCTATGACGGCAAGCCCACCCAGGAGCTGATGGACACCAACATCGAGGTCGACTGGGAGAAGTGCTACACCGAGCGCGACTCCATTCGCGCCCTGTTCCAGGAGAACGTGACCGTCGAGTAACCAAACCCTTGGACGGGGGCGGGATGGGCCCGCCCCCGTACCCCATCCATTCCTGCCTTGGGGAGGTCCAGTATGGCACAACAAACCGCGCCCATGAAATCCGCCTTGCCACAAAGGCGCTTTTATTTCGACGTCAAATGGCTGATCATCCTGGCCATTGTGGCGTTTTTGCTGGTATTCCAGGTGTTTCCGCTGGTCTACATGCTCTATAAGGCTTTCTTCCCGGAATCCGTGTTCTCACTGTCGACATTTACGCGCCTCTATACCTACGAAATGAACTGGGGGGCGCTTTGCAATACGCTCGTCGCCGCCGCGGCCACCATGGTGCTGGGCACGGTGCTGGCTTTCCCGCTGGCATGGCTGGTGGGCCGCACCAACATGTACGGCAAAAAGTTTTTCCGCAGCCTGTTCGTGCTGACCTACATGGTCCCGCCCTATCTGGGCGCCATGGCATGGACCAGGCTGCTCAACCAGAACGCAGGGACCATCAACGTGTTCCTGCGCGGGCTCCTCAACATTGACGCCCGTACCGGCCCGCTGAATATCTACACCATTGCGGGCATGATCTGGGTATTAACCACGTTCTACTATCCCTATGCCTTCATCACCATCTCCCGCGCCATGGAGAAGATGGACCCCTCGCTTGAGGAGGCAGCCCGCATCAGCGGCGCTTCGCCCCTCAAGACGGTGGCCACCATCACCCTGCCCATGATGACCCCCAGCCTCATCGCGGGCGCGCTGCTGGTGTTCGTGTGCGCGGCCAGCTGCTACGGCATTCCCTCCATCGTGGGCGCGCCGGGCAAGGTGCACACCGTAACGACCCGCATCGTGGAGTATATGGGCCTGGGCCAGGCCGGCATCAACGACGCCACGGGTCTGGCGGTATTTTTGATGATCATGGCCATCATCATCCTCTACATCTCCGACGTGGTGGTGGCGCGCAAGCAGTACATCACCGTGTCCGGCAAGTCCACCCGCCCCAACATCGTGGACCTGGGCCGCTGGCGGGGTCTTACCACGGCGCTGGTCAGCCTGTTTTCCATCATCGTGATCGTCATCCCCTTCATCACCATCGCCACCACTTCGGTCAAGAAGAATCTCGGCAAGGGGCTGTTTGAAGCCAACAACTTCACCACCATGCACTGGACCAAGATCTTTGGCCGTGACGATATCATCGAAAGTCTGATCAACTCCATCACCTTTGCGGCAGCGGCGGCCACCATCGGCATCATCATCTCCTTTACCATGGCCTACCTCCTGCAGCGCACGCGGGTCAGGGGCCGCAAGATCCCGGACTTCCTCATCACGTTGGGCTCCGGCACGCCCAGCGTGGTCATCGCCCTGGGCCTGATCATGACCATGAACGGCAAGTTCGGCATCAACCTCTACAACACCGCCGCCATCATGATCATCGCCTACCTCATCAAATACCTCATGATGGGCATGCGCACGGTGGTTTCGGCCATGAGCCAGATCCATGTTTCGCTGGAGGAAAGCTCCCAGGCCTCCGGTGCCGGATGGCTGCGCACGATGTTCAAGGTCACGGTGCCGCTGATCTTCCCCTCCATCGCGGCGGGCTGGTTCCTGATCTTTATTCCCTGTTTCTATGAGCTGTCCATGTCCACGCTGCTCTACAGCCGCGACACGCAGGTCATCGGCTACATGCTGCATTATTACTGGACCTATACCAGTCAGCAGCAGGCGTCTGCGATGGCGTTTGGCATTTTGCTGGTGGTCGTGGCGCTCAACTTCATCCTCAACAAGCTCACCAAGGGCGAGTTCTCCATCTGATGCGCCCGCATTTTCGATAAAGGAGTTGGAACCATGTCCAGCGTGACCATTCAGAATGTGACCAAGAGCTTTGGCAATACCGTGGTTTTGGAGAACTTCGACGCGGTTTTTCAAAACGGAGAATTCGTCACCCTGCTGGGCCCGTCGGGCTGCGGCAAAACCACGATGCTTCGCATCATCGCGGGCTTTGAAAAGCCCACCAGCGGCTGCGTGAAATTTGACGAGCGCGTCGTCTCCAGCGACAAGGTGTTCATTCCCCCGGAGAAGCGCGACATCGGCATGGTGTTTCAGAGCTACGCCGTGTGGCCGCACATGACCGTGTTTGACAACGTGGCCTATCCCCTGCGCATCAAGAAGATGGATAAGGACGCCATCCAGAAAAAGGTGGACCGCGTGCTTGCCATGGTGCATCTGACGCAGTACGCGCAGCGTATCCCCAGCCAGCTCTCCGGCGGTCAGCAGCAGCGCGTGGCGCTGGCGCGCGCTTTGGTAGCCGAGCCCGCCCTGCTGCTTCTGGACGAGCCGCTCTCCAACCTGGACGCCAAGCTGCGCGAGAGCATGCGCTTTGAGATCAAGGAGATCCAGCGTGAATATGGCATCACGGTTCTCTACGTCACCCACGACCAGACCGAGGCCATGGCCATGAGCGACCGCATCGTGGTCATCAACCGCGGCGTCATTCAGCAGATCGGCGTGCCGCGCGAGATCTACTCCCATCCCGCCAATCCCTTCGTGGCCGACTTCGTGGGCAAGATCGAGTTTCTGGACGGCGAGGTCAAGGCCGGCTGCATCGAGCTGGACGGCTGCGGCCAGCGCCTGCCCTACGAGGGGGACAAAAAGGGCCGCGTGATCGTGGGCGTGCGTCCTGAACATGTCAAGTACGCCCCTGTGGGCCAGGGCACGCTGAGCGGCACCATCAAGAGCCACTTCTACCTGGGCGACGTCAACGACTGCCGCGTGGACCTGGGCGGCGGCAAGGAGCTGCGCGTCATCGCCGATCCCTATGACAGCATGGACGTTGAAGCCGGCAAGCAGGTATCCCTCACGGTGCGCGAGTTTTTGGTCTACGACGAGCAGGGTCCCGGCAACGACTTCCGCAAGATCCTGACCTGATGACCGTTCCCGGGGCGGGCCAGCCCGCCTGTGCGGCACGCGCGGAGTATCGTGCGCGTGCCGCTTTTTTTGACGAAAGGGCACAGGCCGCTCCCATTACGCAGGAGAACCGGTCGTCTGTGCCGAAAAATAACATTTTGAAAGCAATTGGTGGATGACCATTCTCAGAAAGGCCGTGGAAGCAGATGATCCGACGTACCGCCTGCCTGATCGCACTTGATGGCGATCCCTATCGCAACCTGGCCATTGAGAAGCATCTGATGGATACCCTTCCGGAGGATACGGCCATCCTCTATCTGTGGCAAAACGACCGCTGCATCTCCATCGGCCGGTGTCAGAACCCCCTGTACGAGTGCCGGGTAGACCCTTTTTTGAGTGCGGGCGGCCATATCGCCCGGCGCCTGAGCGGCGGCGGGGCGGTCTATCAGGACCGGGGCGCCCTGAACTTCAGCTTCATTCTTCCCAAAACGGCGTTTGATATCGCCCGTCAGCTCAGCATCCTGGGCATGGCGGCCGGCGCGTTCGGCATCCAGGCGCAGGCTCTGGGCCGGGGCGATCTGTTCGCCGCGGGCCGCCGTTTCAGCGTCAACGCATATTTCAAGGCCGGTTCCGCCGCCCTGCATCACGGCACGCTGTACGTGGACACCGGTCTGGACCAGATGGCGCAGTTCCTGTCGGCCGGGGGCGGGGACCTTGCCGCGCCCAACCCGCCGGATACGGCGGCACATACGATCAACCTGCGCGCGCTGAACCCCGCCGTATCCGTTGAGGAGCTGGAACAGGCCCTCTACTGGGCCTTTGCCCGCGCTTATGGCGCGCAGCCAGCCTTGTTGGACGAGCGCATTCTGGACGGCCAGTCCATCGCCGCGCTCACGGTGCGCTTCTCCGATCCCAAATGGGTCTATCCCGAGGCCATGGCCTCCACCTTCAGCGTGTCGGAGCGCTTTCCCTGGGGACAGGTGACGGTCAAGCTCAAGGTGGACGGCGGCGTTATCCGTGCAGCCCGCGTGTTTACCGACGCCATGGAGGCCCCGCTTTTCGGCCTGATCGAGCAGTCCCTCACCGGTTCGCCATACCTGATCAGCGCCATTTCCGGCAGGATGGGCCAGTGCCTGGAAATGCTGACCGACCCGCGGCTGATTCAGCTTGCAGGCGACGTAACCAATCTCATCTGCGGGCGCATCCGCTCGCTGGACCGGCAGGGCTGACCGCCGCATGCTGGGAAGAGTTGTCGCACATTCGCCTCCCCGCTCCTGCACACAATAGCCGCGAGGAGGCGAACAGCATTGAAAAAAACCTTGACTCTTGTGGTAATCTCCCTGCTCGGCCTGGCGCTGTTCTCCGCTTGCGCCAGCAATGCCGATACCCTGCCCAGCCCAGCCCCCAGCGCCAGCGCGATGCCCTCCGCAACGCCGCAGGCCACGCAGTCGCCTACGTCCAGCGCCATGCCCTCCGTAACGGTACAGCCGGCCGGCGTCAACACCGTGGAGGACGCGCGGCGGTTGAGCGACGATGTGAGCGAAGAGGTGGAAAAGCTCAGCGAGCTGGATGACGCCGCAGCCGTGGTGGCCGGCAACATCGCGCTGGTGGGCATATCGTATGATGCCCAGTACCAGGGCGGCTTAACCGACCGGCTGGTGGAAATGGTTAAATCCCGCGTAGAAGCCATGGACAAGACCATCACCGCCGTGCATGTAACGGACGACCAGGCCATCATGGACAAAATCGATCAGCTGCGTGAAAGTCTGGATAATGGACAGATCACCTTTGAGGAGTTGCAGACGCAGGTACTGGACATTGGCAGTTCCATCACCGGCGGCGGCAACGCAATGGTATCTCAGCCGCAAACCAATCCCGGAGCGTGAAGCGCGCCGAAAAGCAAAGACCGCCGGGCGGCCGCGGGGCTGCGGGGCGGTCTTTGGCTGTTCGGACGCCGTTTTCCTCTTCATGCCTTTGGATGGGCCTCCCGCGTCCGGCATTGGCGTTGCCATCAAGGCATGAGGTTTCTTTTGAAAGCCGTGAGGGGCGCGGGTTGATCCACGCCCCTCACGGCTTTCCTCAGTATCCGAAGCTTTCCCTTGCCCGCGCCATGTTTTCCCTCACGGGCACTCCGAAGGGACAGCGCTTTTCGCACGCGCCGCACCCCACGCATTCGCCCGCATGATGCGCAAGCGCCCTGTAGTGCTCCCGCACGGTTTCCGGCGCCCCGCCCTGCGCGCGGGCCAGGTTCAGAAACCTGGTCACATCCGCCACGGAAATGCCGCTTGGGCACGGCGCGCAGTGGCCGCAATACATACAGTGCCCCTGCCAGCTGATCTTGGGCAAACCTGCCAGCGCCGCCGCATAGTCCTTTTCCTCCGGCGCGGCGGATTCATAGGCCAGGCAGCCCTTCAGCTGGTCCAGCGTGCGCGCGCCGCACAGGACCGCGGCCACCGCCGGACGCGTGAGCGCGTAATGCAGGCATTCAAAGGGCGTCAGCGCCTTGCCCGCAGGCGAAAGCTGCGCATGGAGCAAATCACCCCCGCCGAAGGCCTTCATCACCGTAATGCCCACGCCCCGGCGCTGGCACGCCTCGTAGAGCGCCTCGCGCTCCGGGTCCATATTCACAAGCGGCCCGGCGTAGCTCTCCGCCGCCCAGAGGCGCTCCACATCCTCGTTGGCGGGCAGCAGATCGTAGCAGGGGTTGACGCTGAACATCAGCACGTCGATCTGCCCGCTCTCCACCGCAAGCCGTGCCGCTGCGGGGTTATGGCTGGACAGTCCCACCGCCCGCGCGCGTCCCTCGCGCCTGAGCGCCTGCGCATAGCGCATCACCTCGCCGTCGGCAACGGCGTTCCAGTCGCTTGCCGAGTCGACATAGTGGATCATGGCGATATCCACCCATGGGGTGCCCAGGCGCTCAAGCTGATCCTCAAAGCTATGGCGTACGGCTTCGATATCGCGGGTGCGCTCGTACTGCCCGTTTTTCCAGGTCGTGCACAGATGCGCCTGAAGCACAAACCGCTCCCGGCGTCCGGCCATCGCCTTGCCGAGCGCCGACCGCATCTCCGGGTCAGGGGAATACAGATCGATCAGATTGGCGCCCGCGCGCTCCATCTCGTCCAGGAAGGCGCGCACCTCCTGCCGGCTCTTGCCGATAAAGCCCTCGCATCCCATGCCGAGCTCGCCTACGCGGATGCCGGTCGCGCCCAGTGTCCTGAAGTTCATTCTCGCTCCGCCTCCCTCAGTCCGCGCGGAAGATCTGAATGCACAGGGTCCCTTCGCCCGTGCTTTCCGCCAGCACGTAGATGGGGTATTCGCAGTCGTTTCGGAACACCAGGTTCAGCGTGTCGGTGCCCACCGCCGCGTCCTGATGCATGGGCAGGTAGCGCGCGCAGCCCGGTCCATGCGGACGGCGCATGAGCACCGTGATGCCCGGCACCTGACGGATGGCGTTGTACAGCGTGCTGCTGCTCTGGCAGGTGCCGCCGCCGTAGCCGATCTGGCTGCCGCCGTCAATCAGAACGGGGGCGGGGAAGTAACCGTTGTTCTTTTTGTAGGGGCCGACCTGCGCGTTGAAGTCCAGGCTTTCGCCGGGCTGCATCAGGCGGGTCATGGATTCGCAGCTGCGCACGATGTTCTTGCAGCGGCCGTCGTTGCCCTCAGCGCCCGTGTTATACTCAAAGAAGCTGCAAAACGCCGCGATGGGGGTTTCCTCGCTCATGGGCTCGTCGCCCTGCGCCACCACCACCAGATCAGTCAGCACACGCGCGTCGATGTAGCCGTAGCTGCGCCAAACCAGCACCTTGGCAAAGCCATCCACAAAATCCAGAATGGCAATCTTGCTGCCCGCGCCGGGATGGATGTCGTTGACCTCGGCGCTGAGCGACGGTTCGGCGTAGATATTGGCCGTCTCGGTCAGCGTGGCCACATATTTGGACAGCACCACGCCGTAGGGCGGGGTGTTCTCAGGGTCCAGAGTGGTCATGTTCTCGTCCACCCAGGTGCGGATGACGTAGCCCACATAGCCGTTGTACTCCGCCAGCACATAGGTGGGATACACCGCGTAGACCGTGATCGTCTCGCCCGCGTCGATGGAGCACACCACGTCGCTTTCGCCATCCTGCAAAGCCCGCATGCGGATAGCCGTGCCCGTGGCCACAAAGGGCTTGATTTTGGTGGTATACAGCGGCGTGAGGCCCTCGATGCTCGCCGGCTGATCCTCCGCGCCGGCGGCAGCGGCCTCGGACTCGTCCTCCGTAGCGAGGCCCTCCACCTCAATACCAACGGCTTCGGCCTCCTCGGCAGTCATGACGGGGTCTGTGGAAATTTCCTCCGCCGGTGCGGAAAAAGCGCCCGCCAGCAGGAGCAGGCATGTGCAAAGAGCGATCAGGCGTCGATACAGGCTCATCGGCAAAATTCCTTTCGGCTGGTATTCTGGGTATCATTTTTCATTATAGCATACCAGCGCCCGCTTGGGCAGGGGAAATCCGGAAATTTACACGCATAGTGCCCCCAGCCCCGCGTGGCAACGGGCGCACGCACGCAAAAAAAGCATCTAACGTTACGTTATGATACGATATTTCTGCATTTGTTTTCGTCAATAGAGGTGCAAGGAGGTGGGGGAAACGCATGAGCCGCATCAAGGGCCCTGATCAGGCTCCGGACCCGAGCCAGGAACTGGAACGTCTGGTCCTCCGGTACCAGCAGCCGCTTCTTCGCACCTGCTTTCTCTATCTGCGCGACAGGGCGCTGGCAGAGGATGCGGTGCAGGAGACCTTTCTCAAGGCCTACAGAAGTCTGGCATCGTTCCGCGGAGAATGCAGCGAAAAGACGTGGCTGATGAAGATCGCCATGAATACCTGCTGCGACCTTCTCCGCGCGCACCGGCTGCGCCGTATCGACCCGCGCCGTATCCCCGACCTGCTGCCGCAGGCGGCGGAACCCTTCGCACAGGAGGAGGAAGCGCTCGTAACCCAGGTGATGCAGCTGCCGCGCAAACTGCGCGAGGTAATCCTCCTGTATTACTATCAGGACATGACCGTAACGGAAATCGCCGTTTCGCTGGGCATCTCCCAATCATCGGTATCCGGGAGGCTGAAGCGCGCCAGGGGGAAGCTGCGCGCGCTGCTGGAAGGGAGGGATCTCTGTGAATGACCAGGAAATGAAGCGCCTTCTGCAGTCCGCGATCGACCACCGGCTTTCCGGCCTTGAGGAAAATCCCTTTCTGGCCCGGCGAATCATCGCTGCAGCGAAAGGAGAACGACCCATGAAAAAGAAACTGTCCGTTTCCCTGATTCTCGTGCTGGCGCTCACGCTCACGATGCTGGGCCTGGCCTACTCGCTGGTGCAGTCGAGGATCGCGGGCGAGCTCTACGGCGATACAGCCGCTCCCAAGGATGTGGCAGAGCGGATTCAGACGCCGAATGAGCGTGCGGCCTCTGATCTGGGCGTGCTTGCCGTGGATGAGCTTCTCTATGACGGAAGCGCCCTGCACACCGCCTTCACCCTTTCCAATCCAACCGGGGAAACGCTCCTGTACACGGTGGACGGCCTGTATCTCGACGGCTGTCCGCTTACGCGGAGCACGCTGTTCGCCGAAGGCGCCGGCACCGCGGGGTATCTGCTGGGCGGAACATTGGATGGCCTTCCGCTTCCTATGAGCGTTTCGGCCTACAACGAGGCGGAGGCGCTCTATGCGTTTGACGGACAGGGCAGGTATCTTGGCACGGCGCCGGTTCCCGAAGGAGAAGCATCCCTGAGAATCGATGTTGCCGTATGGCGCCCCATCCATTCGCCCCGGCTGGTCGATTACGGCGATTACGAGGGCGTGAACGTGTCGGAAGCCTCAGACTGCCTTGTGACCGACGAAACCGGCTATGTTTCTCTGGAGCTGTTCCGCCCCGAAGCGTACAGCCTGAACGCCACGGCGGACCGGCCCAGCTCGGAAATCTACGCCCAGGCCTACCGCGAGCTGGGCTGGGCTGAGCTGGCCGGACAAATCAGCCTTGAGCTGGATGTGACGCTGAGCCCGAACCAGCTCATCCACGTCCGTCCCATGCAGACCGAATATGTGT
Source organism: uncultured Eubacteriales bacterium (assembly GCA_944349545.1). Classification (GTDB taxonomy): domain Bacteria; phylum Bacillota; class Clostridia; order Christensenellales; family Aristaeellaceae; genus Limiplasma. The sequence goes on along the minus strand of CALVNG010000002.1, from coordinate 65,417 downwards.
TTGACGACCTGACGCTGACCATCAGCCGCTTTGATCTGACGCACACAGGCGGGCAGATGGAGGGCCTGCTTTCCGGCGAAGGCGCCGAAGCGCTCCTCCGGCAGGGATTCTTCCTCGCCGACCCCGACGGACAGCGCGTGCTCAGCAATGCCCTGACCTGGGATCAGGAAGGCGCGCAGAACTTCTCCTTCCGCCTTTCCTTCGTTCCTGTCGCGGGCGAACTGCCCCGCCGCGTCTGTCTGGCTCCGTTTTTGGCGCACGATCCCCATTGGGACGAAGCCTCCCCATTCTATGATCCCGATGTGGAAAAGCCGGAAGGCGTGGTTGGCGCCTATCAGCTGGACTTCGCCCACGCCCTGTGCATAGCGCTGGAAACAAGCAGCGCCCTTCCGTGAAACAGAAACGCAGGCCCTCTCGGACCTGCGTTTTCTGTGCGTTTGATTGATTCTCACCCAGCCGGCGCCGTACGCCGCGCCGCCCGCTTTCCGGCTTATCCTCTCGTGGAGTAGTTGGGGCTTTCCTTGGTGATGGCGATGTCGTGCGGATGGCTCTCCTGCAGGCCCGCGCCGGTGATGCGGATGAACTGACCTTCCCTGCGCAGATGCTCGATGGTAGGCGTGCCGCAATAGCCCATGCTGGAGCGCAGACCGCCCACGAGCTGATAGACCGTATCAGCCAGCGGCCCCTTGTAGGGCACGCGGCCCTCCACGCCTTCGGGCACGAGCTTTTTGTCGGCCTCCTGGAAATAGCGGTCGCTGGAGCCGTGGGCCTGCGCCATGGCGCCGAGACTGCCCATGCCGCGGTAGACCTTGAAGCTGCGGCCCTGGTAGATTTCCATGTCTCCGGGGCTCTCGTCCACGCCGGCGAAAAGGCTGCCGATCATGACGGCGCTCGCGCCGCCTGCGATGGCCTTGGGGATATCGCCCGAGTACTTGATGCCGCCGTCGGCGATCACGGTCACGCCGTACTTGTCCGCCTCTTTGGCGCAGTCGCTGACCGCGGTGAGCTGGGGCACGCCGATGCCGGCGATGACGCGCGTGGTGCAGATGGAGCCGGGGCCGATGCCCACCTTGACGCAGCTCGCGCCCGCCTCGATGAGGGCGCGGGTGGCCTCGGCGGTGGCGACGTTGCCTGCGATGATGCACAGGTCCGGGAAGGCGGCGCGCAGCTCGCGCACCTTGTTGATCACGTCGATGTTGTGGCCGTGCGCCGAGTCGATGGAGATTACGTCCACCTTGGCGTTGACCAGCGCCTCCACGCGCAGCATGCTGTCCTTGGTGATGCCCACGGCTGCCCCGCACAAAAGGCGTCCCTTCTGGTCCTTGGCGGAGTTGGGGTACTTGGTGCTCTTTTCGATATCCTTGATGGTGATGAGGCCGCACAGCTCGAACTGATCGTTGACGATGGGCAGCTTTTCGATACGGTGGGCGGCCAGGATCTTCTTGGCCTCCTCCAGCGTGGTGCCCACAGGCGCGGTGATCAGGTTTTCAGAGGTCATGACCTCCTCGATGCGGCGGCTGTCGTCGGTTTCAAAGCGCAGGTCGCGGTTGGTCAGAATGCCAACCAGCTTTTTCCCGCGGGTGATGGGCACGCCGGAGATGCGATACTTGGCCATCAGGGCCTCCGCATCGCGGATGAGATGGTCGGGCGAGAGGAAGAACGGGTCGGTGATCACGCCATGCTCGCTGCGCTTGACCTTGTCCACCTGCGTCGCCTGCTCTTCAATGGTCATGTTTTTGTGAATGATGCCCAGCCCGCCCTCGCGCGCAATGGCGATGGCCAGCCGCGCGTCGGTCACGGTATCCATGGCGGCGCTCAGCAGAGGGACGTTGAGCCTGATGGTTGGGGTCAGCATGGTCGAGGTGTCCACATCCCGCGGAAGCACGCTGCTTGCGCGGGGCACCAGGAGCACGTCGTCAAATGTAAGGCCTGTGCGAATGTTCTCCTCCAGCATCGAACTTACCCACCCTTTCTGTATCATAAGGATTGTGGCTATTTTACCAGCGCATGCCGGGAATGTCAACGCTTCGCGCGGCCTTTGCCCGGTTGGGTGGGCGATTCTGCCGGTTGGGTGGGCGATTCTGCGGTTTTCGTTGAACTTTTCCGGCATGTGATGTATAATAGATGTATAAAGCTTAGCAACAACAAACCTTCGGAGGTGTTTTTCATATGGACCCCATCATCACCATTGGACGCGAATACGGCAGCGGCGGACGCGAAATCGGCAAGATGGTGGCCGATAAACTGGCGATTCCCTTCTATGATAAAGAAATCCTGACCCGCGCGGCGGAGGAAAGCGGCCTTTGCCACGAGCTTTTGGAGCGTCATGACGAAAAAAACACCGTCAGCGGCATGCTGGCGGGCAGCGCAGGCGCGGGCCTGCATGTGGGCGCGGGCGGCATGGGCCTGCAGATGCCGCTGAACCAGCGGGTGTTCCTGGCGCAGTTTGACGCCATCAGCAAGATCGCCTCGGAAGGACCGGGCGTGATCGTGGGCCGCTGTGCGGACTATGTGCTCAAGGACCGTCCGGGGGTAATCCATATTTTCATCTATGCGTCGGAGGAACGGCGCGTCGCACGCATCATGCGCGTGGAAAAGGTGGATCGCGAGCGCGCCCGCGAGCTGGTCCGCAAGACGGACCGGCAGCGCCGCAGCTATTATAACTTCTTTGCCGACGGCAACTGGGGCATGCGCAGCAACTATGACCTGATGATCCGCACCGACGGTCGACGGCCGGAGGATGTGGCGGACGCCATCATCGCCTTTGCTAAAATGCGCGCTGACGGCTAACGGCCGAAGGATAAAGCCGGGAACGCCTTCCATGAAGGAAAGCGCTCCCGGCTTTTCTCTTGTCCGGCCGCCATCAGCCGGCCATGCTTTCGTCCTCCTCGTTGTTGCCTTCGTCCTCCGGCGCGGCATCGGCCCCGTCGGGCGTGACCTCCGGCTCCGGCGTCACGGCCAGGGTGTTTTCAAAGGTGAGGGTCGCCACGTTATCCGCGCGCGTGCAGGTGAGGGTGTAGACGCCGACCTGCGTGGTATAGTTACCCTCGCCCGCAAGCAGCCCGTCATTGACCGCCGTAACCAGCCCGTAGCGCACGGCTGGGTCCGCCGCGGTATGCATGGCCATGAGCAGCGCATAGCTGTGATAGCCGGAGGTGGTGAAATCATTGTACTCCGACGTGCCATAGGACATGCCCGGAGGGGCCGTGAGCACGATTTCACACTTCTCGATCACCTTGTTGCTCTGGTCCAGGCGGATGCTCACGCGAAGCACATCGCCCAGCAACTCGTACATGCGGTGTCCTCCGTCGGCGTTGGCGTCCCCCTTGGCCAGCACCAGCGGCAGCAGGTGACGGCCTGTGTTTTCGTTGATAAACGTCAGGTTATCGGCGTAGGACGCCTCAAAGTCCTCATATCCGCGACCGGAGATGGTCGCCGCCGACGCGCGGGACAGGCATGCAAGGCTCGCAAGCAGGCAGCAGAAAATCAGCAGTTTTCGCAATTCCGTTCCTCCATGATTTCGCAGGCGAGCGCGCGGCGCATCACCAGCGGTTTTTGACCTTTTCGGCAAAGCCGCCAAGGCCGCGGATGTCCAGCGTTCTCCCGTCGTCGAGCACGGCGGCGCCGTCGAAGCGGCCGAACACCTGATGCTGATTGCTTTCCAGCACCAGCGCACCCGTATGTGCGGCGCGGTCCAGGACGGGCGTGAAGGTCAGGTCCAGCCGGCCCAGGTTGTCCGTCACATGCCAGGGCGCCAGCAGGTCGTCCTTGCCCTCGGCATCCCTGGGAATGCCGAAGTCCACCCGGTCCAGCTTGTGCGCAATTCCATCATAAAAGAGCATGTTCTCCGTGGCGGCGCTCGTATCGCCAAAGCCGTAGCCCAGGTTCATCCCGAAGGGCACGCCATCCACGTAGCCGCTGGCGCTGCCCCAGTACCAGGTGTTCCGGTAGGTCCACACGCCCCGGCCCCAGTCCAGCACCGCGGTGGCGGTCTGCGCGTCAAACCGGCGGGTTCCCCCGTCAAAGACCACCTCGCCCGCCGCACGCAGGCAGTTGATCTTCTGGTTGTAGTAAAAGGCGCGCGGATGACCCGCGAAGGGCGTGGCGATCACCATGCTGTCCCGCGGCGCGCCGGTGAGCGTCACACGCGCGGTCAGGGGCTTGCGGTCACGGAAGTCGTCCACCCGCACGGTCAGCTCCCGGCGTTTGCCGTCGTTGTCAAAGCGCAGGGCATATCCGGGCCGCTCCACGGCCACATGGCCCCGCCCGCTGTCGGACGGCAGGCCCGTGCGGCCCATGGGCATCAGGCGCATGAAGCTGCGCGTGTGCTGCCAGCGGGTACCCAGATCAATCAGGCTGACGCTTTCCAGCCCCATGTAGCTGTTGTCGGCAATGGTCAGGGCCAGCACCGTATCGCCGCCGGTGATGCAGTAATAGTCCCACTCCTTGATGCGCAGTCCGCACGCGCGGATGGCGGCGCGGTCGTAGCGCCTGACCAGCCCGGTGGCATAGCCGGCCTCCACGAGCGCGCCGCGCGCATCCAGCAGCCTGCCGGGAGAGAGAAGCTTTTGACCGTTCGGGGTCATGGGCGCCTCCCCTTACCGCACGCCGAAGCGGTAGATCGTCAGGGTGTCATAGGTATCCTGCGGCCTGAGCACGATGCTGGGGAAGTGCGGCTGATGGATGGCGTCCGGATAATGCTGCGTTTCCAGGCACACGCCGGAATACGGCCCGTAGTGCACGCCGTCCTTGCCGTCATCGTCCAGATAGTTGGCTGTGTAGCACTGCACGCCGGGCTGATCGGTGATTACATCCATCACGCGGCCGGTCCTGGGCGAATAGACCGTGGCGATGACCTTTGTCTCACGGTCGCGGCCCGCGCAGAAATTGAAATCCACCCCTTTGGCCATGGTCATGCCGGGGCATTCGGGCATTTTATCCAGCACATCCCCGATGCGGGTAAGAGAGGTGAAGTTGTAAGCCACCTCGCCGACCGGCACCAGGCGCCCGGTGGGAATCAGGCCATCGCCCGCCTCGGTCACCAGATCCGCGTTAATCTGCATCTCCAGATCGCGCACGCTTCCGCTGGCATGGCCATCCAGGTTAAAATAGGCATGGTTGGTCAGGTTGCATAGGGTGGTCCGGTCGGTGCTGGCCTGATAATGGATGCCCAGCTCGTTGCGGTCCGTGAAGGTATACGTAACCCTGACCTTCAGCGTGCCGGGGAATCCCTGATCGCCGTCCGGGCTGGTCAGCGTCAGCTCCAGCGCGTCGCCGCCCTCGGCCAGAATGGGCCGGGCCTGCCACATACGCAGGCCGAAGCCCTCGCCGCCGTGCAGGCAGTTGCCGTTGTCGTTCTTGGGCAGCGTATAGGCATGCCCCTCCAGCTCGAAGGACGCGCCCCGGATGCGGTTGCCGACCCGACCGATGAGCATGCCCATACTGCCGCTGCGACCCTGCGCATACACGTCAATGTCGTCAAAGCTCAGGTTTACGTCATCCAGTCTGCCGTCCCGGTCCGGAACCAGAATGCGCGTGATGATGCCGCCGAAATCCAGAACGGACACGCTGGCCCCGTCGCGATTGGTCATGGTGTATTCCGTTACCTTTTCACCGCCGGGCGTGACCCCGAACGGGCGCTGTGAAATGCTCATGAAAGGAGCCTCCTTTTGCTGTTTCCTCTATAACCGGGGTCCAAGGTACCCTCATTGTAGACCATCTGCCGAGGAGGGTCAAGGACAAGCGCAACAATTTACGTCCCGCCGCGCAGAATTTCCAGGCGCGCCCGCTTCGTCAGCCCCGCCAATACAAGGTCGTAGGACGCGTCGCACAGGCGCAGGATGCGTTCGCGCTCCACCCCGCCGTCCAGTCGAATGGAGATCCAGGTGCGCTTGTCCGTGTAAAAGCCCGGCAGGATGTCCGGGCAGGCCGCGCGCAGCAGTTCGGATTCCAACGGATCGCATTTGAGCGTAAGCAGAGGATGTCCCGCGTATTCCTTTGCGTAGGCGGGTCCGGGAAGGCAGGTAGCGGCGTAGAGCTTTCCCGCGATGCGATAGCGGTCCCAGCCCCATTCGACCTTGTAATCCCAGACGGTTCCGGGCTTCATGCGCAGGTATTCATCCAGCCAGGCCGCTTCGTTCATGGTTTTCCCCTCCCCCGCTGCCGCCATTATAGCCGCGCGCCGAAAAAAAGTCAAAGGCTCGTGTGCTTTGTCAAAGGCTTTCCTGTACGGTATAATGGACTATCCGCATAGAATGCAAAGGAGGCTGCGCGCCATGCGCCTAACGCTGGAATGTTACGTGCTGCTGTTCTTCACAGGCGCCTTTCTGGGCTGGGTGATGGAGGTGGTCTGCAAGCTGATTCAGTTCGGCCGCTTCATCAACCGGGGTTTCCTGATCGGCCCCTACTGTCCCATCTACGGCTTTGGGGCGGTGCTGGTCACTGCGCTGCTCACGCCGTTCTCCGCCAGCCCGCCCGCCGTGTTCGTGATGGCCATGGCGGTGTGCGGCACGCTGGAATACCTGACCAGCTACGTCATGGAAAAGCTGTTCCATGCCCGCTGGTGGGACTACAGCCACCGGCGGTTCAACCTGAACGGCCGCGTCTGCGCCGGCACGCTGATTCCCTTCGGGCTGCTGGGGCTGGGGATGGTGTACGTGGCCCGGCCGGTGCTGTTCGAGCTGTACCAGCGGTTGCCGCAGGCGTGGATGGACGGCCTCTGCGTGGGGCTGTGCGCGCTGCTGCTGGGCGACACGGTGGTTTCGGCCGCCATTCTGGGCAAGATCCGCAAGACGGCGGAGCGCTGCGAGGGCGACAGCACCGAGGCCCTCACCCGGAGCGTGCACGAGGTTCTCGTCCGTCAGGGAATGCTCGCGCGCCGCGCGCTTCGCGCCTTCCCCTATGCGCGGCTGTACAACCGCCGGCTGCTGGAGGATCTCAGGGCCAGGCGCGCCCAGCTTTCCCGTGACCTCCAGGCGCGGCGTCAGGCCTTCCGCGACGAGCTGGACCGGCGGGAAGCCCATCTGCGAAACGAGCTGGAAAACCTGCGTAACCAGCGCCGTCATGGCGTCTGATTCCGCCTTTGGCTGCATGACCTTTGGGCGCGTCCATTTTTTGCACAAAAGAAAATTCGATTTTCCTCTTGCAATTCGTGCCGGTTTGGTGTATAACAGACGCAACCGGTCAAAACATCGCCAATAGGGCAGAAAACGTCCCACAAGACCGTAAGCCCATCAAATTCAAGCAGGGAGGATGCCATCACATGGAGGAACGCGTATATAATTTTTCCGCAGGTCCCGCGATGATCGCCGAGAGCGTGCTCAAAAAGGCGGCCGACGAGCTGGTCTGCTACCCCGGACGCGGCATGAGCGTCATGGAAATGAGCCACCGCAGCGGCATGTACATCGAAATCTTCGACCGCACCAAGGCGCTCCTCAAGGAGCTGATGAACGTGCCGGACGAATACGAGATCCTGTTTTTGCAGGGCGGCGCGACGCTCCAGTTCAGCGCCGTACCGCTGAACCTGCTCGCCACCGGCAAAGCCGACTATGTGGACAGCGGAAACTTCGCCCACCTGGCCGCCGAGGAAGCCAGGAAATATGCCGACGTGCACATCGCCGCCTCCTCCCGCGAGGACACCTACACCTATGTGCCCGACACCTTTGACTGGCGGCCGGACGCGGACTATGCCTACATCACCACCAACAACACCATCTACGGTACCCGCTACACCACCATCCCCGATACCGGGAAGGTGCCGCTGGTGGCGGACATGAGCTCCAACATCCTCTCCGAGCCCTTCGACGTGACGAAGTTCGGGGTGATTTTCGCCGGCGCGCAGAAGAACATCGGGCCGGCCGGTCTGTGCATCGTGATCGTGCGCCGCGACCTGATGGGACACGAGGACCCCAAGTGCCCCAAGCTGATGAGCTGGGCGCTGCAGAGCAAGAACGACAGCATGCTCAACACGCCCAACACGTACGGCATCTACATGGCGGGCCTGGGCTTCGAGTGGCTGAAGGGCCTGGGCGGCGTAGCGGCCATCTATGAGCAGAACAAGTACAAGGCCGGCCTTCTCTATGACTATCTGGACCAGAGCGCGCTGTTCAGGGCGCCCGCCCGCAGGGACTGCCGCTCGCTGATGAACGTCACCTTCGTCACCGGCGACGCCGACAAGGACGCGGCCTTCGTCAAGTACGCCGCCAAGAACGGCCTGGTCAATCTCAAGGGCCATCGCAGCGTGGGCGGCATGCGCGCCAGCATCTACAACGCCATGCCGGTGGAAGGCGTGAAAAAGCTGGTCGAAGTGATGAAAGCCTTTGAGAAGGAGAATGCATGATGTATAAGATTCAGACGCTCAACAATATTTCCGACGTTATCCACCAGAGCCTGACCGCCGACCGCTACCTCATCGCCAAGGAGGAGCCCGTACCGGACGGCATTCTGGTGCGCTCCGCCTCCATGCACGACATGGACCTGCCCGACAGCCTGCTGGCCATCGCGCGTGCCGGCGCGGGCACCAACAACATCCCCATCGACGAGTGCACCAAGCGCGGCATCGTGGTTTTCAACACCCCCGGCGCCAACGCCAACGCCGTGGCCGAGCTGGTCATCTGCGGCCTGATGCTGGGCAGCCGCAACGTGGCCGGCGGCATCGACTGGGCGCGCACGCTCGACGGTCAGGGCGCGGAGGTCGCCAAGCTGGTGGAAAAGGGCAAGGCCCAGTTCGCCGGTCCCGAGGTCCGCGGCAAGACGCTGGGCGTGATTGGCCTGGGCGCCATCGGCGCGCTCGTGGCCAACGCCGCCGCGCAGGGTCTGGGCATGAACGTCGTTGGCTACGACCCCTTCATCAGCGTGGAAAGCGCCTGGTCGCTCAGCCGCGCCATCAAGCGGTCCTCCTCCGTGGATGAAATCTACCGCACGGCGGACTACATCACCGTGCACGTGCCCCTGACCGACGCCACCCGCGGCATGATCGGCCAGAGCGCCATCGCCCAGATGAAGGACGGCGTGCACCTGCTCAACTTCAGCCGCGCCGAACTGGCCGACGCGCAGGCTCTGGCCGCCGCGCTGGAGAGCGGCAAGGTCGCCAGCTATGTGACCGACTTCCCCACCCAGGACGTGCTCAAGATGAAAAACGCCGTCGCCATTCCGCACCTGGGCGCCTCCACGCCGGAGAGCGAGGTCAACTGCGCCGACATGGCCGCCCGCGAGCTGCGCGACTACCTGGAGGACGGCCAGATCCGCAACTCCGTCAACTTCCCGGAGATCATCCTGGGCCACAGCGAGGGCGTGCGCGTGCTCATCATCCACGAAAACGAGCCCGGCATGGTATCGGCCATCTCCGCCGCCATCGGCGCGCGCAAGATCAACATCAACAACATGCTCAACAAGAGCCGCCGTGACATGGCCGTGACCGTGCTTGAGCTGGACCGCGAGCCCGACGACATGCTCCAGACCCAGCTCAAGGCCCTGCCGGGCGTTATCAGGCTGAGGATGCCGGCAAAGGGGTAAAAACTACAGAACGCAACTGAATGCATGGGAAGTTCCTTTTTGCGAAACAGGCGTGGCTGGTACGGCCACGCCTGTTCTATAATTTTTAATTTTCCAACAAGATAAAAGAGAAATTTGTCCCTTGGCCCGACCGTTTATCCCCGTTACAAAGCTTGTTTTTAACTGAATCAGCCATGGTTCAGTTTTGCAATGGTATGGTTTTTATATGTATTCCAAGTCGGTTCATAATTGGCAACTGCCTGATTTCCCCACATGTCCCATCCTTCACGGTCTCCACGAGCAAATAATTCAATCCGATTAGGCAGGCTGCAGGCCTCGATAATTGGAATTATCTCATCGGGCTTTCTACTGTGTTCACGCTTTTGTGCTCTAATCAAATTAACCTGTGAACGAGCCGGAGGCAACGTCCGATTCGGTGCACTTTTCTTTTTGATGCCAAAAAGCAAAATTTCTGTAACGTTGCGGAAATAGAAGCCCACGCCTCTGCCATCAGGTAATCCATCTTTCCGAACTTTTTCCCAAACAACATTTCCCTTATACTCAAACCCCCACGCATCCATTACCGCCAGCCCTTCCGGGAGCAATGCGTTAGGAATCCAAAGGTATAGATGCGCCTTGTGATCCGCTATGTCAGACACTGGAAGCGCCTTGATATCCGCCAGCGTCATCGTCTCGTAACGCGTTAATCTTTTGTGTTCAGGTGCCACTTTGCCGGTACGATTCTGAAATTGCCACGGTGGGTCGGCATAAATAGTGTTATATTTTTTCCCATTTGTAAAAGCTATTAAGTCTTTAGCTGTATGCTCCAAGTTACTCATACCCCTCAACGCACCCCTTCTTTATTCCGACTGCCAAAATAGGACAGCCTCCGTTTCGTCTGCTGTCAAGACGGTACAGCAATTTCCCCATCCAAGTGGTTGAAGCCCCATATTTAGCCATAATACCTGCATCCTTGAAAATATCGTTTAATTCCTCGGCTCTGGTTACAATAACCCCAACATCAATCAGCCCGCAATCAAAATAGGTCCGCATAGCAAGCAAATCCCGGTCAAACGTTTGGTCCTTGCTGTTCCATTCAAGATCAAAGGCAACCTTGTTCTTCAAAAAATCTATATTATGACCATCAATATAGCCCTTGATTGTCTCGATCTCAAATGGTTCGTCCGCAAAGCGACCTCTGCGCTGCACTGCCTGCCGTGGATATTTTTTTACGATCAGATCTCCGGAAATACGAATTTCTCTCCAACCGCGAGGATACAATGCATCGTCAAATTTCTTTGGAATGGGCGACTCATTGCCTCCTGCCTTAGAAATATCAGCCAACGTCAACTTAAGTTGCCTTAACGCCACCTGTATTTCCTTCCATTCCTCCGGGAAGCTTTCATGCAATATTTCCAAGGCATGCCCATAGTCAAAAAACTCATATTTTGATTGAATATCTAAATTAATATATTTCTTGCTTGCAAGCATTTGTTAACTCCTTCTTTGCTTAACAGATTGCGTTCCCGTCCGTCTGTCCACACCTCAACCCTATGTATCCATTATGGTATATCAGTATATCATCTTTAGCTATCTTTTTCAATCTGACGTAATATAGCGGCAAACGCATTCCTAAAAAGTTTTTCAACATAAAAGTTAAGAAACATGTCTGTTTTCTGCGATAAAATTTCCATCTCTGCACTTGGGATTTCTTTTGGTTTTCTAAAAAAATTCCCGATACCCCTTGACAAGCGCCTGCATAATATGCATAATACATGCATAAACATTCAAGGAGGCATTTGCTATGGCACCCAAGGCCAAGAAGGATATTAAGAAAGTTGTGCTCGCGTATTCCGGCGGGCTGGACACCTCCATCATCATCCCCTGGCTCAAGGAGAACTATAATAACTGCGAGGTCATCGCCGTCTCCGGCGACGTGGGCCAGGGCACGGAGCTGGAGGGGCTGGAGGAAAAGGCCCTCAAAACCGGCGCCAGCAAGCTCTACGTGGAGGATCTCAAGGAGGAGTTCATCACCGACTACATCTACCCCACCATGCAGGCGGGCGCTGTATATGAGGGTGAATACCTTCTGGGCACCAGCTTCGCGCGGCCCATCATCGCCAAGCGCATCGTGGAAATCGCCAGGAAGGAAGGCGCGGACGCCATCTGCCACGGCTGCACCGGCAAGGGCAACGACCAGGTGCGCTTCGAATTGACCATCAAGGCCTTCGCGCCGGAGCTGGCCATCATCGCCCCGTGGCGCGAGTGGGACATCAAGAGCCGCGAGGAGGAGATCGAGTATGCCGAAAAGCATAACGTTCCCCTCAAGATCAGCCGCGAGACCAACTACTCCAAGGACAAAAACCTCTGGCACCTGAGCCACGAGGGCCTGGACCTGGAGGACCCGGCCAACGAGCCGCAGTACAACAAGCCCGGCTTCCTGGAGATGGGCGTCAGCCCCGAGATGGCCCCCGACAAGCCCGCCTACGTGACCCTTTCCTTTGAAAAGGGCATTCCCGTGGCGGTGGACGGAAAGAAGCTTTCTCCCGTGGCCATGATGGAATACCTCAACAAGCTGGGCGGCGAGAACGGCGTGGGTCTGTGCGACATGGTGGAAAACCGCCTCGTGGGCATGAAGAGCCGCGGCGTGTACGAAACCCCCGGCGGCACCATCCTCTACCGCGCGCATCAGGTGCTGGAGACCATCTGCCTGGACCGCGACACCCAGCACTACAAGGAACTGGTCGCCAACCGCTACGCCGAGCTGGTCTACTTCGGCCAGTGGTTCACCCCGCTGCGCGAGGCGCTGGCCGCCTTCGTCACCGAGACGCAGAAGACCGTCACCGGCGAAGTCAAGCTCAAGCTCTATAAGGGCAACATCATCAACGCCGGCGTCACCTCCCCCTATTCGCTCTACAGCGAGGAGATCGCCACCTTCGGCGAGGATCACGTCTACGATCAGAAGAACGCCGCCGGCTTCATCAGCCTCTTCGGCCTGCCCATCGCCGCGCGGGCGACGCTTCTGAAGGGAAAGCTGTAATGTTCAACGTATTCATCGACGGCGACCAGGGAACCACGGGCCTGCGGGTGCGGGATCGCCTCGCCGGGCGGGAGGACATTTCGCTCCTCTCGCTCCCGGAGGAGAAGCGCAAGGACCTTGAAGCCCGCGCCGTCATGGCCCGCCGGGCCGACGCCACCATCCTCTGCCTGCCCGACGCCGCCAGCCGCGAGCTGGTGGCCGCCCTGGGCGAGGGGGAAGGCGTCATTCTGGACGCCTCCACCGCCCACCGCACGGACCCGCGCTTTACCTACGGCTTCCCGGAGCTTGGGGCGGTGCAGGCCAAAGCCGTTAGCAGCGCCCGGCGCATCGCCGTGCCGGGCTGCCACGCCAGCGGGTGCATCGCGCTGGTGAAGCCGCTGGTGGATGCGGGGCTGCTCTCGCCGGACGCGCCGCTGTCGCTTTTGTCGCTCACGGGCTATTCCGGGGGCGGCAAGCGCATGATCGCCGATTACGAGGCGCCGGACCGGCCCGCCGCCCTGCACGCGCTCCGGCCCTACGCCGTGGGCCAGAGCCACAAACACCTGCCCGAAATCACGCATGTGTGCGGCCTTACGCGCCCGCCGGTGTTCCAGCCCGTGGTGATGGACGTGTTCAGCGGCATGCTGGTGAGCCTCCCGCTCACCGAGGGCATCCTGTGCCGCAAGGCCTCGCTCGCCGAGGTGAGCGGCGTCTACCGCGCGTTCTTTGAGGGCGCGGCGCTGGTGCGGGTGCTGGAGGACAATCCCGAGCCGTCCATCGACAGCGTGGCCCTCAGCGGCAGCGACCGCATGGAGCTGTTTGTCACCGGCAACGACGAGCGCATGATCGCCTACGCGCGCTTTGACAATCTGGGCAAGGGCGCGTGCGGCGCGGCCATCGAATGTCTCAACCTGGTCCTGGGTGCGCCGCCCCTCACGGGGCTGGCGCTTTGACGGGCGGGCCTTGCCCGTCCGCTTTTTGAGCAATCTGGAAGGGGGATCACAATGTCAGAAATCACCTTCATCGCCGGCGGCGCGACGGCCGCGCAGGGCTTCTCCGCCACGGGCGAGCACATGGGCATCCGCCGCAACCGCACCCGGCGCGACGTGGCCCTCATCGTCAGCGAAGTACCCGCCAACGCCGCCTGCGTCTACACGCAGAATCTGGTCAAGGGCGCGCCCATCCTGGTTACGCAAAAGCACGTGGAAAACGGCGTCGCGCAGGCCGTCATCTGCAACAGCGGCAACGCCAACACCTGCAACGCCAACGGCATCGAGATCGCCGAGGGCATGTGCTCCCTGGTGGAGCAGTACATCGGCGTGAAGGCCGAGGACGTGATCGTGGCCTCCACCGGCGTGATCGGCCAGCCCATGACGCTGGAGCCCTTCCAGAAGAACTTCGGCAAGCTGGCCGATTCGCTGGAGGACACCCCCGCCGGCGGCACCCGCGCGGCCGAGGCCATCATGACCACCGACACGGTCTCCAAGGAGGTCGCCGTGCGCTTCCCCCTGGGCGGCAAAACGTGCAAGCTGGGCGGCATCGCCAAGGGTAGCGGCATGATCGCGCCCAACATGGCCACCATGCTGTGCTTCCTGACCACCGACGCGGCCATCTCCTCCGTGGCGCTCAAGCGGGCGCTCACCACCGTCACGGCTGATACCTTCAACATGCTCAGCGTGGACGGCGACACCTCCACCAACGACATGGTTTCCATCATGGCCAACGGCATGGCGGGCAACACGCCCATCGAGGCCTGCATGGGCACGGATTACGAGGCGTTTGTGGCGGCGCTGTACAAGGTGTGCGAAAAGCTGTGCGCCATCATGGCCAAGGACGGCGAGGGTGCAACCAAGCTGCTGGCCTGCGAGGTGACGGGCGCCAAGAGCACCGCCGCCGCAAAGCTGGTGGCCAAGGCGGTCATCAAGAGTACGCTGCTCAAGGCGGCCATCTTCGGCGCCGACGCCAACTGGGGCCGCGTGCTGTGCGCCATCGGCTATGCCGGAGCGGACGTGGATGTGAGCAAGGTGGATGTGAACTTCCGCTCCAACCGGGGGCTCATTCCCGTGTGCCGCGGCGGCGCGGGCGTAGCCTTCAGCGAGGAGACCGCCAAGGAGATCCTCATGGACGACGAGATCACCGTCCAGGTGGCGCTCAACAGCGGCAGCGCCACGGCCAAGGCCTGGGGCTGCGACCTCACCTACGACTACGTCAAGATTAACGGCGACTACCGCACCTGATACAGTAAGGAGAAAACCCATGACCATCGACCAGCGGGCAGAGGTCCTCATTCAAGCCCTGCCCTATATCAAAGCGTATAACCAGAAAATCGTCGTCATCAAATACGGCGGCAACGCCATGGTCAACGAGGACCTCAAGCGCGCCGTGATGGGCGACCTGCTGCTGCTCACGCTCGTGGGCGTGAAGGTCGTGCTGGTGCACGGCGGCGGCCCGGAGATCACCGACCTTCTCAAGCGCCTGGGCAAGAAGTCCGAGTTTATCGACGGCCTGCGCGTCACCGACCGCGAGGCGGCCGACATCGTGCAGATGGTCCTGGCCGGCAAGGTAGGCAAAAGCCTCGTGGGCTACATCCAGTCCATGGGCGGCAAGGCCATGGGCCTTTGCGGCATGGACGGCCACATGATCGAGGCCCGCAGGCTCGACGACGTGCACGGCTACGTGGGTGAAATTGTAAACGTCAACACCCAGCCCATCCTCGACGTGCTGGAGAAGGGCTACATTCCCGTCATCTCCACCGTGGGCTGCGACGGCGAGGGCAACCCCTACAACATCAACGCCGATACCGCCGCCGCGCGCATCGCGGCCAGCCTGGGCGCCGAGAGCCTCATCTCCATGACCGACATCCGCGGCATCCTGCGCGACCCCGCCGACGAAAGCACGCTGATCCCCTCCGTGCAGGTCAGCGAGGCCCCGCAGCTCATCCGCGAGGGCATCATCTCCGGCGGCATGATCCCCAAGATCGAATGTTGCATCGAGGCCATCCGCCGGGGTGTGAAAAAGGTGTTCATCATCGACGGCCGCGTGCCGCACGCCATTTTGATCGAGTGCCTGACCGACGAGGGCGTGGGCACCATGTTTTACTGAAGCCAAAGGAGGCTTTTTGCGCATGACCGATATTCAGGCTCTGGACAGCCGGTACGTGGCCCACACCTATGCCCGCGCACCCGTCACCTTTGTGCGGGGCGAGGGCTGCCGCCTGTATGACGAGGCGGGCAAGGCCTACATCGACATGGGCAGCGGCATCGCCGTAAACGCCCTGGGCTACGGGGACGAGGGCTGGGTCGCGGCGGTGAGCGCGCAGGCCGGGCAGCTCGCCCATGCCAGCAACCTCTACCACACCGCGCCGCAGGCGCTTTTGGCCCAGCGCCTGTGCGAGCGCACGGGCATGAAGCGCGTGTTCTTCGGCAACTCCGGCGCGGAGGCCAACGAGTGCGCCATCAAGGTCGCGCGGCGCTACAGCGCCCTCAAGCACGGCGAAAACGTGCGCCCCGTCATCCTCACGCTGGAAAACAGCTTCCACGGCCGCACGCTCGCCACGCTGGCGGCCACGGGGCAGGATGCGTTCCATCACGACTTCGGGCCCTTCCCGGAGGGTTTCCGGCATGTGCCCGCCAACGATGTGACGGCGCTAAAAACCGCCCTGAGCGTGGGCGACGTATGCGCCCTGCTGATTGAAACCATTCAGGGCGAGGGCGGCGTGAACTGCCTGACGGAGGAGTACATCCTCGCCGCGCGAGAGATGACCGAGGCGCGCGACATCCTGCTGATGATCGACGAGGTGCAGACCGGCAACGGTCGCACCGGCAAATTGTACAGCTATCAGCACTTCGGCATTCTGCCGGACGTGGTTTCCACGGCCAAGGGCCTTGCGGGCGGCCTGCCTATGGGCGCGTGCCTGCTGGGCGAAAAGGCCGCCGAGGCGCTCACCCCCGGTACGCACGGCTCCACCTTCGGCGGCAACCCCGTGTGCGCCACGGCGGCCCTGTATGTGCAGGACCGCTTGACCGACGAGCTGATGGCCGAGGTAGCCCAAAAGGGTGAATGGGTGCGCGCAGAGCTTGAGCAGCTCCCCGGCGTGACCGTTTCCGGGCGCGGGCTGATGCTGGGCGTGGAGAGCGCCAGGCCTGCCGCCGCGCTGGTGAGCGACCTGCTCTCCCGCGGCGTGGTCGCGCTCACGGCCAAAACCAGGCTGCGGCTCCTGCCGCCGCTCACCATCCCGTGGCCTGATCTCAGGCAGGCCGTATCCATCATCAAGGAGGCGTTGAGCGCATGAGCGAACCCATCAAGCACCTGCTCAAGCTGTCGGACCTGAGTTCCGAGCAGATTCTGGATATCCTGAACCTGGCCGACCAGCTCAAATACGAGCGCAAGCACGGCATTCCCCATCCGCTTCTTGCGGGCAAGACGCTGGGCATGATCTTTCAGAAATCCTCCACCCGCACGCGCGTGAGCTTTGAGGTGGGCATGAGCCAGCTGGGCGGAAGCGCCCTGTTCCTCTCCAGCCGCGATCTGCAAATCGGCCGCGGCGAGCCCGTGGAGGACACCGCGCGCGTGCTTTCGCGCTACCTGGACGGCATCATGATCCGTACCTTCGCCCAGCAGGAGGTGGAGGACCTGGCCCGTTACGGTTCCATCCCGATCATCAACGGCCTGACCGACTATGCGCACCCCTGCCAGGTGCTGGCCGACCTGATGACCATTCGTGAGCGCAAGGGCAGCTTCAGGGGGCTGAAGCTGTGCTTTGTGGGCGACGGCAACAACATGGCCAACTCCCTCATCGTGGGCGGCATCAAAACGGGCATGGCCGTGCGTATCGCCTGCCCCGCGGACTATCAGCCTGACGCGGCCCTGATGGAGTGGGCGCGCGCGAACGGCGATTTCGACTGCCAGCCCGACGTTCTGGGCATGGCCGCAGGCGCCGACGTGCTCTACACCGACGTATGGGCCTCCATGGGCCAGGAGGGCGAGGCCGAGAAGCGCCGGGCCGCCTTTGCGGGCTATCAGGTGAACCAGGCCGTGATGGACGCGGCAAACACGGGCGCGATGGTGCTGCATTGCCTGCCCGCGCACCGCGGCGAAGAAATTACCGCCGAGGTGCTGGAGGCGCATGCCGGCGAAATCTTCGAGGAAGCGGAAAACCGTCTCCACGCGCAGAAAGCCGTGCTGGTGCGGCTGCTGGGCTGAAAACTGGCATCATAAAAGGCTGCATGGTTCCCAGGACCATGCAGCCTTTTTCAGCTTTTCAGCTGCGCCAGCACGATGCCGCCCATCATCAGCACACAGCCAAGCGCTTCCCTTGCCGTGAGCAGGTCGCCCAGCAGCACCCAGCCCGCCAGCACCGCAAACACGCTTTCCAGCGACATGAGGAGCGATGCCACCGTGGGGTCGGTGTCCTTTTGTGCCACGATCTGCAGCGTATAGCCCACCGCGCCGCTCAAAACGCCCGCGTAGAGCAGCGGCACGGCGCATTTCACAACGGTTTGCGCGTCAATGGGTTCCGTGAACACCGCCACGCCCAGACACAGCGCTGCCGCCGTGGCAAATTGCAGGCAGCTCATCTTCACGCAGTCCGTCAGGCGGCTGAAATGATCCACCACCAGAATGTGACCCGAAAAGCACAGCGCGCAAAGGATGAGCAGCCCGTCGCCCGGCGCGATGGAGAAGCCCTCGCCGATGCACAGAAGGTACAGCCCACCCACGCTCAAAAGGACAGCCACCCATACCAGCCACGCGGGTCTGCGTCCCCAAAGCATGCCCAGGAGCGGCACCAGCACGATGTAGAGCGCCGTGATGAACCCCGCCTTGCCCGCGCCCGTGCCCATGGCAATGCCCATCTGCTGAAAGGCGCTGGCCAGCGCCAGCATCGCGCCGCAGCACACGCCGGCGGTCAGCAGCGTCCTTCGCTGCGCCGGGGGCATTCCCCGCCAGGAGAGATTCTGTCCGGCTTTGCGGGCCTTTCGGTCCAGCGCAGCAATTACCGGCAGCATCGCCAGCGCGGCCAGCGCCATGCGCAGGCCGTTGAAAGTAAACGAACCCAGGCTGTCCGCCGCCACGTCCTGGGCGACGAACGCCGCGCCCCAGATGAGCGCCGTCAGCGTGAGCAGCAGGTTTGCCCGAACCGAACGCTTCATGTGCGGTGCCTTCTTCCTTGGAATGGAAATACGCCGCACGCGGCGGCAAGCACCATCTTACAACAGCGCGGCACGTTTGTCCACTTCTTTCCCCCCGTTTGGGCGGAAAAACGCGTATTGACGAATCCCTTGCCGCATCGTTATAATATAACGTGGGCGGTTGCCATTTCCGCCAAACCCAACCAACTGTAAAGGAGCCTTTTGTTCACATGAAGCGTTTTTTTCGCCCGCTGTTTTTGCTGCTGCTGGCCGCAATGATGGCGCTCTCGCCGCTGTGCGCCCTTGCTCAGGAAGAGGCCGCGCAGGAGCAGGACCCCATCACGCATACCGCCATCGCCAGCGTCGCCCTGAAGGTACGGCGCTCGCCCAGCAAGGACGCCCTTGCCGGCGACAGCATTCCCCGCGACTCCTTTGTCTACATTCTTGAGCTGGGCGAGGAATGGTGCAGGGTGCGCACGCCCGTCATGGAGGGTTACGTGCTGACCGAGTACCTGGACGATATTACCCTCTACGATCTGGAGGCCGCCGAGGCCAACGGCACGGCGGACCTTGAAATCGAAGTGGCCGAACCGGTCAATGCGCCAAACTTCACCACCAGCGCCGAAAACTTCTACGAGGGCTACTATGCCCATGCGGTCAAGACCGCCATCATCTATCTGGAGCCCAACGAGCTCAGCCGGAAAATCGGCAGCGTGCCCATGTACGAGCAGGTGATCGTCAGCGAGGTCAGCGGCGAGTGGTGCCTGGCGCGCTACGAAAACGTCTACGGCTTCATCCGTACATCCTCGCTGTTCAAGTGGGACCGCATCGACCCCTATGTGGGCGAGATTCCCGGCCTGGACATCATGCCCTACCTGGCCTTTGTCAACCACACCACCACCATCTACAGCATGGAGGACGACTCCGTGCTCAAAACCATCAACCCCGGCGCGGCCATCGCGGTGTTCGAGCTGGATGAGGAAGGCCGCTACCCCCTGCCCTACTGGCGTACCACCGGGTACATCAAGGAAGAGGATGTGGCCTGGCTGATGCCGGTCAAGGACTGGGAGACCGCTGAAAGCGGCGACCTGATCAGCACCATGAGCACCTACTACGCCGTGGGTATCTCCACGCTGCAGTATCAGGGCCGCAACTGGAACATCCGCCTGTCCTCCAGCATGATCACCGGCACCATTCTCCAGCCCGGCGAGGAGTATAACCAGCACCAGACCATCGGCCCGTTCATGCAGTCCACGGGCTATCACAAGGCGCCCATCATGAAAAAGGGCGCGCTGTGGGGCTACGGCGGCGGCACCTGTCAGGTGAACACCACCTTCTATATCGCTACCATCCAGCTTCCCATCCTGGTCACGCACCGCAAGGTGCACGCCGACGTGGGCATCTACTATGCCAAGAAGGGCTTTGACGCGGCGGTAGGCGGCGGGGATATCAACCTCATCATGACCAATACCATGCCCTATGCCATCCGCTATCAGATGTTCGTATCCGACGGCGTCGTGACCTGCTGCATCTACAAGGCATAATACCAAAAAGTAAGCCCCGCTTTTTCCGGACGGAGAAAGCGGGGCTTCTCTTATTCCTTTGGCGGCTGGCCGGCTTTGCCTCGCTGGGCGGCGTGGTCGAGAATGCGTTTGGCCAGCCCGTCGCTGACGCCCTCCACCTGGCACAGCTCCTCCTGCGTGGCCTCGAAGATGGCCTTCACGCTGCGAAAATGCCGTATCAGCGCCGCCTGCTTCTTGGGCCCCACGCCGGGGATGGCCGACAGCTCGCTTTTTAAGCCCTCCTTGCCGCGCAGCGCCCGGTGGTGCGTGATGCCGAAGCGGTGCGCCTCGTCGCGCACATACTGCACCAGATGAAGCGCGTTGGAGCGCCGGTCCAGCACGATGGGGTCCTCACGCCCCGGCAGGTAGATCTCCTCAAACCGCTTCGCCAGACCGAACATGGGCACGCTCGCCCCGGCCTCCTCCATGGCCCGGTGCGCAAAGAGCAGCTGCTCCGGGCCGCCGTCGATGAGGATGACATCCGGCAGCTTGGAAAAGCTGCCCGCATCCGGGTCCAGCCCCGCCTGCTCGCGTTCGTGGCGCTCCTTGAGTCCGTGGGTGAAGCGGCGGGTGATGACCTCCGCCATGGAGGCGAAGTCGTTGGCGCCCTCGACGGTTTTGATGCGGTAGATGCGGTACGCCTTCTTGTCGGGCAGGCCGTCCTGAAACACCACCATGCTGGCCACGCTCAATATGCCCTGCGTATTGGAGATGTCATAGCCCTCGATGCGCCGGGGCAAAGCGGGCAGGTTCAGCGCCTCCTTGAGCTCCAGCATGGCCTGTCGGGTGCGCATGTCCTTGACCTCGGCGCTCTGCCGGTGCTTGAAGAGCGCGTCCTCGGCGTTTTTAAGCGCGAGGCGCACCAGGTCCGCCTTGTCGCCCCGCTGGGGCACCGCCAGCGTCACCGCCCCGCCCCGCCGCTCCCGCAGCCAGCGCTCCAGCTCGTCCAGCGGTTCGGGCAGCGCCTGCGCCAGCACGTTGCGCGGGATCAGATGCCCGTCGTCGTAATACTGGGTCAAAAACCCGGCCAGCACCTCCTCCGGCGCCTCCGCGCCGCAGTGCTCCATCAGGAAGGCGCGCCCGCCCTCGATGCGGCCCGCGCGGATGTGCGTCAGCTGAACCATGGCGTCCTGCCCATCCTGCGCCACGGCGAGCACATCCTGTTCCACATCGCGCGTCTGGATGGCGTGCTGCTCCTCCATCAGCTGGCGGATGTCCGCGATCTTGTCCCGCAGCACCGCCGCCTGCTCATACTCCATGCGGGCGCTGGCCGCGTTCATCTCGCGGGTGAGCTCGGCAAGCAGCTCGCGGCTGTCCCCGTTCAAAAAGTCGATCACGCGCGCCAAAATAGCGCGGTACGCCTCCTCGCTCACCCCGCCTGCGCAGGGCGCCAGGCATTGCCCGATCTGATGGTGCACGCAGGGCCGTCGGGGCGATTTGACCGGAAAGCTGAGGTTGCAGGTGCGCAGCGGAAAGAAGCGCCGCACCTCATCCATCACCTGCCGGACAGCCGTGGCTCCAATATAGGGGCCGAAGTATTTCACGCCCGCGCGCTGCTCGTCCATGTTGCGGGCCAGCGTCAGACGGGGAAAGGACTCGCCAAGGTCGATGCGCAGATAGGGATAATGCTTGTCGTCCTTGAGAAGGATGTTGTAGAAGGGGCGGTGCTTCTTGATCAGGTTGCACTCCAGCGTGAGCGCCTCAAAGTTGGTCTGGCAGAGCATGAGGTCAAAATCATCCACCCGGCTGACCATGGCGGCCACCTTGGGCGTATGCGATCCATGAAAATACTGCCGCACCCGGTTTTTCAGGTTCACGGCCTTGCCGACGTAGATGATCTCGCCCCGGCTTTTCATGATGTAGCAGCCGGGGCTTTCGGGAAGCATTTTGATTTTGTAGGCCAGTGTGGGATTCATACCGCCCTTCCTTTCAAGACCGTTCAGCCGGCTCTCCAGACGGCTGTGCAGCGGGGGCGAGCCGCCGGAAAAGCGCGCCGGCAGCGCCCGTCAGGCTGCCGACGAGCAGCGCGGCCGCGCCGCAGGACCATGCCATTACCTCGCGCAGAAAGCGCAGGCGCAGCAGTTCCGGCGTGCGGTACTCCACCACGGCGGCAGGCGTCTGCCACACGTTCCAGAAAGCGGTCTGGATATCCTTGGGCTCCACCAGCACCGCGGGCACCCATTCCGGGAAGGTATACACCGGCTCCACCAGCTGGGTAAACAGCCAGGCCAGCGCCGCCGCGCACGCGAGATATCCCAGCGCCAGCAGCATCAGACGGCCCGCCGCGAAGCCCATCAGGCGAGCGGCGTATTGCGTCTTAAGGCGCTCGCGGTAGCTGGCGGCGAAGCGCGCGCTCCGGCGATTCATCCGCCTCACGCCCCACAGCGCCATCGCCATGCCGCACAGCGTAAAGAGCATGCGCATGGGCATGGCCGCGTTCATGCGCTCCTTGACCAGGCTGATGGTCGTGCCCTCGCCCAGCTTCTGCGACGCGGTCTGGAACGCGGACCATCCGCCCGCGCCCTGCACGGGCCGCGCCTCGTACACCAGCGCGGTCAGCGCCACATTGGTATCCTCCAGCGAGCGCAGCGGCACATACAGGCTGTAATCCATCTGGTCGCCCACGCGCTTGCCCGCCCTGAGCACGCCCACGATGCGGTAGCGCTGGCCCGCAACCTCGATTTCCTCGCCCAGCGGCTCGGCGTACTGGAACAGGGCCACGGCCAGCTGTTCGTCCACCAGCGCCACGCGCTCGCCATAGACGCATTCGTCGGGATAGAGCAGGCGTCCGTTGAGCAGCACCGGGGACTTGAGGTAAAACCAGCTCGCCTCCACGCCCACCAGACGGGCGCTCGTGCTCTTTCCCCCGTCGGGGATGGACACGGAGGACGGCTGGGCCAGCGCATAGAGCGTGGCATCCTCGCAGGCGCCCTCCAGCTCGGTTTCCAGCTCGCGGATCTTCAGGCGCGCGTCGCGCAGGCCACCGTTGGTCGCCTTTTCGCCCTCAGCCTCGGCTGCGGGCTGAGGCGCGGCGTAGACGTGCTGGAACGTGCCAGGCACGGCCCGGATGTTCACCCAGGCGAAGGCTATGGCCGCCAGCGCGATAACCAGCAGCATAAGCGTCCCCCTGCGGCGTTTGCAAAATGCTTTCAGCATGGCTTACTCCACATACTCCATCACGGGCTTGCCGTCCTCCACGGTGCGGTCGGCCCGGTCGATGATGCTCTGATAGCTCAAATCCTCCTGTACGCTGACCGCCGTATCGCTGCGGTCGATCACGGTGACGCTCGTCTTTTTGGCCTTCAGCCCGCCGGAGCTCAAAAACCCGCCGTATTCGCGCTCCGCCACAAAGACGTACTCGCCCTCGCCCTCGCTGCGCAGTGCGGACGCGGGGATGATGGTCGCGTTTTTGCGCGCGCGGAACACGATGCTCACCTGCAGGCTGCCATCCTGCAGGAGCTTCTGCATGCCGCCCGCCGTGCGCAGAAAATCGTCCGTCAGCTCAATCTCGGCGTATCTGCGGCCGTCGGTATCGTCCACCACGGCGGTGACCTCGCTGCGGAAGGTGTCGTAGTCGCCCGCCACCTCCACGCGCGCCCCCTCGGTCACGTCCTTTTTCAGATCCGTCACGTCGGCGCGCAGCACCGGCACGTCCTCCTTTTTGGCGATGGTATAGGCGGACTTCTGCCCGTCGTAGCTGTCGCCAGCCTTGAGGTCCAGCGCCACGATGTACCCTTCGCTGGTAGCCGTCACCGTGCCCAGAGCCTGCTTTGCCTCCAGAAGCTTGACCATCTGGTCGCTGAGGTCCTGCATCTCCTGAAGCAGCTTGTTTCGGTCGTTGATGTACTTGAACACCTCGTCGCTGACCTTGATCTTTTTGTTTTCATAACTGGCGTAGAAATCGTCGCGCGCGGTCTGGAACGCCTCGCGTGCCGTAGCCGCTGCGCGGATGAGCGCCATGGTCTCGCTGGAAGCGCCCGCCTGCTTGGCCTTGGCTTCCCAGAGGGTCTGGTCAAAAGTCAGCTCGATCCCCTCGGCGGCCGCGGCCAGGCGCGCCTTGCTCTCGGCCTCATTGAGCGCGTCCTGCTTTTCGATCATCAGGTCGTAGAGATCGTTCTGCATGCTTTGCTTGGAGTTTTTCCGGTTCTTGATGTCCAGGTCGATCAGTTCCTGCGACTTTTCATTGTACTTGGTCAGCAGGTCCTCTTCCTTGGTCTGATAGTCGTTGATGGTGGCGGTGAAGATGGTATCGCCCTCCTTGACCAGAAGGCCGGGCTTGACATACACCTTATCCACCGTGATGGGATAGTCCTTGGCCTTGTTGAGGGTGATCTCCGTCTCCACGGGAAAATACGGTTTGGCGTCCACGGAGATCTTCTGCTCGATGCGGCCCGTGGTGGCCTGCACCAGCTTGACCTTGGGCGTGGTGATGGTCTGGATGGTGCGCGAGAAGTACATGCATGCCGCCACGATCACGCCCAGCCACACCAGCGCCTTGAGCGCTCGCGTTTTCTTGCTCATGAGTTTAGCTTCCCCCTTTTACTTCAGCTCGCTTAGCTGCACGCCCAGGAGGATGTCATCCTGGAAGTAGATATAGATCAGCAGCATGGGCAGCAGATACAGCGCCGCGCCCGCAAACGCCACGCCTGTGGAATCGGTGTTGATCTGGTTGAACATAACCGACAGCGGCTGCATGCTCTGGTTGGTCAGGTAGATGAGCGGCTGTTCGACCATGTTCCAGCTGTCGGCAAAGCTCAGCGCCGCCGCCGCGCACAGGATGGGACGGCACACCGGCAGCATGACGTGCACAAAACAGCGCAGCGTGCCCGCGCCGTCCATCTGCCCCGCCTCGACGATTTCCCCCGGAATGCCGATCATGAACTGGCGCACCAGAAAGAGGTAGAAGGGGGAGAAAATCATCGGCAGAATCACCGCCCAGACCGTATCCAGCAGCCCCAGCGCCCGCAGCGTCATCACGCTGGGCGCCATGGTCACCTGAAAGGGCAGCACCATCAGCACCAGCACCAGAAAGAACAGCGCATCGCGTCCTCGAAACCGGAAGCGGCTGAGCGCATAGGCCGTGAGCGGAATCACGAAGCCCTGGCCTACCAGAATGGCCCCGGCATACAGCACGCTGTTGCAGAACAGCTGCAGGTACTGCGGCTCCTCGATGAGGATGGTGTAGTACTGCCGCAGGCTGACCTGCGCGGGCGAGAAGAGAATGTCCATCCAGCGGCTTTGGTCGTAGCTGCCGCGCTGGGCCAGGTAGGACGAGATCTCCCCCTTGGGAAAGAAGGAGTACAGGAAGGTAAATACGATGGGGATCAGCATGATCACCGCGATCAGCGTCAAAATCAGGCAGCTCAGGGGCCTGGCCCTGCGCACGCGCCGCATCAGTCCGCGCGTGCTCCGCCTGCGCCGCTTCCCGGCGGTCCCGACGGATACGTGGCTCTGCGCCATGGAATACGCTCCTTTCTCAGGCGGCTTCGCCCTGCCTCACGCTCTTGGTGCGGTAGAGCAGCAAAAACAGGGCGATCACGATCACCGCAAAGGAATAGGCCGCGGTGGTCACGTCCTGATAATCCAGCTTGGAGAACTTGTTGTTCATATAGTGCTGGAGGGTGTAGATGCTTTCGGCGGGATAGGCGCCGCCGATGAAGTACACCTCCTTGAAAATCTTGAAGGCGTTGACCACCGCCAGCACGAACACCAGAAACGCGGTGGGCAAAATCTGCGGCAAGGTGATGGACCATTCCCGGCGGAACCACCCCGCGCCCTCCAGGCTGGCGTATTCATACAGGGATTCGGGCACGGCCTGCAGCGCGGCGGTAAAAATGACCACGCTGAAGCCGAGGTTTTTCCAGATATAGAGCAGCACGATGGGCACGCGCAGCGCCGCGCCCTCCAGCCAGAAAACGCGGTCAAAGCCCAGCGCCACAGCCAGCCGGTTGACCGGTCCGCCGTAGTCGAACAGGATCAGCCAGATGATGAGCATGGCGGCCGAGGGCATCAGATAGGGCATGAGCAGGGCGTTGCGGTAAAAGGTGCTGCCCGCGATGGGCTTGCGCAGCATGCCCGCCAGCAGAAAGGACAGCACGAAAATAACCGGCGCGCACAAAAGCGACAGCTCGATGGTGTTTTTCAGCCCCAGCTGAAACACCTCGTTCTGCCACACGCGCAGGTAGTTGTCAAAGCCCACGAAGCGGTTGTCGATGGTGCCGTCGGTCAGGCTGAACCACACGCCCCACACGAAGGGCACCAGGTAGAAGGCCATCAGGCCCAGAAGTCCCGGCAGGAGGTAGAGCCAGACGGATTTTTTACGAAACATGCGTAGCTCCTTTGGCGGCATTTTTCAGCCTGTGCGCACGGGGCACACAGCCGTGCCGGCGGGCTCTTTCCAGGGCCCGCCGGCAGCAGGGAAAAACGCGCTGCATCATTGGTCTTCCAGCTGCATCAGCCGCACGCGCTGGTCCAGCTCGCGTACCAAAGAGTCCAGGTTCACCGCGCCTTCCATGTACTGCATCAGCAGCTTGTTGATCTCGCTGGTGGCGGAGGCGTCGGCGTTGAGGAACACGTTCTGCCGGATGACGTAGACCAGCGGCGCCACGTTCTCACGGTAATCGGCGATCTGCTCGGCGGTCACGGAATAGCGGTAATTCTCCCAGTCCGCGATGCTCTCCTCCTGCCACTGAATCTGCTGCTCGATCTCGGCGCGGTTTTCCTCCGAAGCATTTTCGAGGCTCTGCTGCATCTTGGCAAGGGACTTTTGCATATCCTCAAGGTTGCTTTGATAGGAATCGTTTTCCACCGGGTCGTTGTGATCGGGGAAGAGGGTGATGTTGGCGCTGGTCTTGTCCAGGTTGTCCAAATACTCGCTGACGTAGAGCAGGGCCTCATCCATGCGCTTGGTGCGCGGGTTGATGGTCAGCACGCTCAGGCTCATGCCGATGAACGGCTCCCCGCCCTCCTCCAGCGACAGGTACAGCGGCTGGAAGCGCTCATCCTGATAGCCCAGGTAGCCCACGCTCATGGCCGTGCTGAACAGCGCGTCCGGCGTCCAGTAGGTATCCTTGTCCTGATCCTGTACGCTGAGGATTTCCTCAAAGTCGATGGCGGAGAAGCCCTCCATCAGCCTGCGGAACACCGGCGTGTCAAAGACGAGTTCCTCGCCCTGCTTCTGCATGTAGGCGATATAGTCGTTGAGCAGCAGGGAATAGAGAATCTGGCTGGAATAGCTGCCCAGGTCAAACAGGGAGATTTCCGGGTGGTCCTCGCCGTAGTCCCATACCCAGTTGGCGGCGAAGTCATAGAGCTCGGGCACGGAGGTGGGCAGGTCGTCCTCGGTCAGGCCCAGGCTCTTCCACAGCTCCATGTTGACGCCATAGCAGGTGCCGCTCATGCCCACGGGCACGCCGTAGAGCTTGCCGTCCACCATGAGCGGCTCCACCATTTCGGGGTACATGGCCGACACCTTATCCATGATGTCCGCGCTCTGGCTGAGGTCCGCGCAGTAGCCCTTTTCAATCAGGCGTTCCACGGGCATGTAGGACAGGCCCATCAGCAGCACGTCATACGCGCCGGTATCCGACACCATGGCCTGGGTGAGCTTCTCGATGTCGCTGGTATAGTCCCCGCTCACATCCACGGCGATTTCGGGGTGGCTTCGCACGAAGGCGTTGTGCGTGTTGCTGCCAAACTCGCCGAAGATGGTCAGCGCGCCGTTTTCAATGCCCTCCGGGTCCAGCTTGAACACCCGCAGCCCCTCATAGCCGCTGATGAGCACATAGTAGCCCTCCACATAGAGGGCCTGCCCTCCGTTGGAAACCATGCCGCCGCCGGTGTAGGCGCTCACGCGCTTCTGCCCGCCGGTCAGGTCCAGCCCCGCGATGCGGGAGCCGTCCAGGTAGTACAGGGTGCCGTTGCCCACGCAGATGCCGCTGGTGGAGTAGCCGCCCATGTCGCTATCGGTAGGAATGTCTGCCAGCGTGCCCACCGCGTCCTTTTCGGGATCGAAGATACCGTACTGCGCGGGCTTGGTCAGGTCCGCCTGCGTAGTGGCGGAGTACAGGGCTGAGACATCATAGAGCATCGCCATGATGGAGCCGTCGCCCACGGGCGCGAGGCCCATGAGGTTTTGGCAGGCAAAGTCCTGCTTTTCGCCCGTTTCCAGGCTGATGCGGCCGGCCACGGCATGGGGCGTGCCCGAATAGACCATGCCGGTGTAGTACAGCCAGCCGCCCTCGCAGAAGAAGCTGCTGACCTCCACCGCGACCGAATAGCCCTCGCCCTCCTCCTGAAAAACCAGGCCGGAGGTGTCCAGCGTGAGGCCCTCCACTTTGGCGGGCGCAAAGGCGCCGGCATCGTCCAGCAGCGTCCACACCTCCCCGGAGGGGGTGCACATGCCGCAGACGCGGCCGTCCCAGACGAACAGCCGGTCCATGCGGGCCTGGCCCTCCTCGGTCTGCGGGGCCTCGGTATAGTACTGGGTGTTGAGAACCTCGCCCAGCACGGTCGGCTCGTTGGTATCCACGGGGCGGGTGGCGACCGCGCCGCTTTGGTAGAGCAGATACAGGGTGCTTCCCACGTTGGTCGCGGACGTAACGACGTTATCATCATCCACGCTGATGGATACGCCGCCAACGGCTGCGCTCACGACCATGCCTGCCGCCCAGCCGGGCAACGAGCATAAAAGCAGTGTCAGCGCAAGGAGCAGGGAAAGGGCTTTTCGGGTCATGTTACATATCCTCCAGCATCATCATTCTCACCCGCTGATTCATTTCGCGGATGTAGGTATCCAGATCAATGGCACGGTCCAGGTACTGGCTGGTCAGCGCATCCAGCTCGGCGCTGGCATCGGGGTTGGTCAGGGGGGTCTGGGGCGTTACGTACAGGTAGGGAGCCACCTGCTCGCGGTACGCCTGAATCATTTCCTCCGTCACGCTCATGCGCCGGGTTTCCAGCTCGTCCAGGAACCCCTGAATCTGCTCCCTGTTGTCGCGCAGGATGGCCTTCTCGCTCTCGTCCGCCTTTTCGATGCGGCTGTCGAGCTCGCGCAGGCTTTCTTCATAGCTTTGCTTCTGGATCTTGTAATAGCTGTTGGGCACGGGGTCGTTCTGGTCGGGGAAGAACATGATGTTCTCCGTTTCCGGGTCGTAATGCCCGGCATACGCGGTGAGGTAAGCGGCGGCCTGATCCATGCGCGTGCTACGGGGATTGACGATCATCACGGTCATGCTCACAGGAATGATGGGCTCCGTCTCGCCGTCCAGGCTGAGGATCAGGGGCTGATTGGCGCGCCCATAGCCGCTCTGTCCCATCGAACGGGGACTTGCTTCGGCATAGCGGGTGAAAAGCTGCTGCTTTTCATAGAACTCGTTGGCGTCATTGCCTTCCCAGACCTTGTCGCCCTTGACCTCATAGGGGTCCAGCTCGGTAAAGTCGATGGCCTCCAACGCCTGCATGAGCTTTCGGAACAGCGGGGTGTCAAAGCTGATGCTGCCGGTATCCCGCAGCTGCGCCGCCACATACTGCTCACGGATCATCTGGAACAGGGACCCGCGCATGTTGAGGTCCATAAGGGCCACGTCGGCGTTTTCCTCGCCATAATCATAGTGGAAATTTGCCGCAAAGTCCAGGAATTCCAGCCAGGTGGTGGGCAGATCCTCCTGGGTAAGCCCCAGCTTTTCCATGGTGTCGGCATTGACGCCCATGCCGTTGGTATAGAGCGAAACAGGCAGGCCATAGAGCTTGCCGTCACGCATGACGGAATCGGTGAAGCGCGCATCCATGCGTCCGGCCACGGCCATCAGCTCCGGATAGCCGCTCAGATCCGCGGCGTAGCCCTTTTCGATCAGGCGCGCTATGGGATTGGCGTTCGTGGTCAGACTAAACACATCTATGCTGCCTGTGCCGCTGACCATGGCGGTGGTGAGCTCCTCCATGGTCTGCGGGTAATTGCTCGCCAGCGTCACGTTCAGTTCGGGATGCTCGGACACCACGGCCATATGCTTTTGAGTCCCGCCCTCGTTGGCGATGGTCAGCGCGCCCGCCGCCAGCTCCGGCGCGTCCAGGCGGCGCACATAGGCGCCGTCGCCGTTGGCATAGACGATCATCCCGCCCGCAAGCACCGCAAAGGTCGTGTCCGACCCGGACCACGCGTTCACCGGCAGATAGGCGCTGACGCGGGATTCGCCCGTCGCCAGAGGCACGGTATAGATGGTCGCGTCGCAGCAGTAATAAGCGGTGTCGCTTTGCGGGTCGTAGGTCACATTGTTCAGATAGCTGCCCGACAGGGTCGCCACGGGGTTCATTTCACCCGTGGCGGGGTCGTAGATGGCCAGCTGCGACATGGGCAGTTCCATGTCCTCCGGACCCGGTTGGGGCTGTACCAGCGCCAGATACTTGCCGTCCTTATAGGAGCACAGCGTGCGCAGGGTGTTGTCGGCCCCGCTCCTGCCAATCAGCTTGCCGGTGTCCAGCGCGTAGCGTTCCACAACATAGCTGGTTTCTCCCTCGCCGTAGTTCTCCGCCAGCCTCACCACTTCGCCATTCTGCACGAACATGGCGCTGACGTAGCTGCCGTAGTAGACGCCATCGGCGGATTTTTCTTCCTCCGCCGTCTCCAGCGTGCACAGCGATTCTACCTTCGCGTTCCCCGACTCGTCCACCAGCCGCACCAGCTGGCCGGTCATATCATCATAGCCGTAGACGCTTTTTCCATCGGTGATGAGGCGGCTGACCACGGGCATCGCGGCGTCCGCGTCCTCACTGCGGTAGCTGAGGAGGTTCTCCAGCACGGTTTCCGGCCCGCTCATCCCGGCGGTCCAGCGTTCCAGCCAGGTCTGTCCCTCGTCGCTGTCGCTGTAGAGGCCGCTTACAAGCAGGTACAGGCTATCGCCCACAACCTGTCCGGCCCGAATCGTCACGGCGTCGGCATCGTTATAATCGGCTACGACATGCAGGTTGATATCCACGGCCTCAGCCAGTGCCGATGAAAAGAGCAGGCACAGGCACAGCGCGGTACACAGCAGATGTTTCCACAGGTGCTTCATGGTATTTCCCCCTTTATTCCGGCAAGCCGGACAAAATCACCGGCGTTTTCCCCGCAAGCCTCTTCCCTCGCGGAGTATACGCCCAATGCATAGGACGTATCACCCCGCGGGTTTCTTCCATGTTTGTCAAATTTAACGCGAAGCGGGCAGGCGCGCCAGCTCAGGGCTGGTAGTAGTTCGCCATATGGGTGACGCGGCCGTTGCTGCCCAGGTCGTACTCCAGCACCCAGACCTTGCTGGTGGAGATCTGGCAGGTGTAGCGCACGGTGCGGGTACCGTCGTCGTTGACCAGCACCTGGCCGACGTTGGGATAGTCGTAGTAGAGGCCGCGCGTGCCGTTGGGGGCCTCCAGCTGACCAAAATCCTTATAGACGGACACGATCTCGCTCTCCGTGCTGCCAAAGCCCACTCCGCGCGGCGGCGTGCCGATTTCGCTGTTCATGTCCACGCGAACCAGCTGCCAGGCGCTGTTTTCCAGAATGAACACGGCATAGCCCCAGCTGTATTGCAGATGCCGGGCCGAGTTGGTCAGGTTCAGATAAGTGGTTTCCAGCTCCTGGGTGGGGTTGCCGAAGGCGGATTTGAAATCGTCGATGGAGGTCTTGTTGAGGGTGAAGCTGCCAAAGGTGTCGCTTTCTCCGTACATGTCCAGGGGATAGGGGGAGACGTTGAACTTGTAGCCCACCTCCAGCGTAGGGCTCATCTTGCCGTACTGGTTGACGCATACGGCCTTGAGCGTCACGCGCCCGGAGGGCAGCTTGATGGGCGTGCCGTCGTAGACGGGGCTTTCCTCGGTGGGGGTGGAGCCGTCGATGGTGTAATAGTACACGTAATGGCTTTCGATTTCCGCCTGCTCGGCCTTGGTCAGCCCTGCGGCCTGGGTCTCGCTCAGGGTACCGGGGCGCAGGCTGACCTCGTGCAGGGTTTTGTAGGTATTGGGGGCCAGGTTGCATTTGGGCGCGGGCGGCGTGGGATAGTAGAAGGTATAGGATACGCTGATGGGGTCGCTGACCAGATCGCCGCTGACCGCCACAGCCCGCAGCGTGATGACGCCCTCCTTGGGCATGATGCTGCCGTCCTCGCAGAGGATGCCGTCCTCGGGGAGCACCGCGTCATCGTCCACGGTGTAGTACACGTCGTAGCCCTGGGGCGAGGTGAGGGAGATGTCCTGTTCCATGGCGCTGATCTCGTAGCGACCGGCGGTGAGGCTGACCTCCGGCATAGCGGGGATAAAATCCTCGCGCTGCTGGCGGAAGTTTTCGCGGTCGGTGTTCTCATAGGCCAGGAGCATCATGTCCGCCGCTTCAGGCCCGCGGTCCTGCTCCAGATACATGCTGATGAGCGCGGTGTAGGCCTCGCTGCGGAAGGGGCTGACCTCCTGTGCGAGCCTTAGGTACACCGCCTCGGCCTGCTCGTCCTGCGCGTCCATCTCGTAGGCGTTGGCCAGCAGAAGCAGGCCGTCATAGTTCTCCGGGTCAATGGCGTCGCTGATGCGCAGGCAGGTGATCGCCGCCTGCACGTCGCCCACGTCCAGATAGTCCTGACCCGCCAGGCGGTAGGCCTGCGCGGGTACGCCGCTCCACTGCTTGATCAGCGCCTCGCGCTCCTCCTGCACCAGGGGGTCGTCCGTATTCTGCGCCAGCGCAAACATGCCCTCGGTAGCGGTCAGGGCGTTGCGGCGTGCGGTGGCGCGCTGGCCGCTGTCGCTGCGGTTCATGTAGAGCATATAGCCTGCGCCTGCCAGCACGGCCACCAGCGTAAGCGCCACGCCGATCAGCATCCAGTTGATATTGTGCCTGTGGACCGTATGTACGCGGCCATGCCGCGTTTTGAGCGCGGGGGCCCGCCCGCGCGCGTTGACCGGCACGCCTCGCCGCGTATCCGGACGGCTGCTGCCGCGCTCGGTCTGAAAGGCGGCGGCCGGCTTGCGGCGGGGGGTGTGCTGAACCTCCTCCACGGGCAGAGCGGAGAGATCATAGTCGCCGTATTCCCTGGAACGGTTGGCTCCGGAGGGCAGCGTGGGCGCCGTCGCGCTCACCCGCCCCTGACGGATGGCGCGCACGCCCGTATCCTGAAGCGCCGCACCACCGTAGCGGCCCAGATAGGTGCCGCAGTTTTCGCAGGTGAGCGACCCGTCGGGCATGGAATGCCCGCAGCGTTCGCAGATCATGTGAAATGCCTCCTTCCGGCGGCGGGCCGCTTACACGCCCGCGCGGTTGTTGACCGGACGGTCGTTGATAAACAGCTCGAAATGCTGGCCCAGAAACTCCGCGGCCTGCTCGCACATCAGGATGCGGGGAAGATAGATGCTCAGATACTCCAGCACGCTGGAGGACTCGTCCATCTTGAGCTCCTGACGGATGATTTTATGCTTGCGGTCCACGGTGACGCTGTTTTCCTGAATGGAGAAATTCACGCGGTCGTGGATATCCCCTACGTCCGGGCGGCCGTTGCGCACGCGGCTTTTGTGCGCGTCCGACTTGTCGGCGATGGCCAAGGCGGCCGATACCGCGCTGGATACCGTGCCACTCTGCTCCTCATGGTTGCCCACGGCGGTGATAATGATCATCACGTCCTCGATATCCATGCCGA
Source organism: uncultured Eubacteriales bacterium (assembly GCA_944349545.1). Lineage (GTDB taxonomy): Bacteria > Bacillota > Clostridia > Christensenellales > Aristaeellaceae > Limiplasma. Next base: position 31,573 of record CALVNG010000002.1, on the reverse strand, counting down.
TTTCCCGTAGCAGGGGAAAGAGCAATATGGCGCCGTTGGGGCCGTGATCATGGCGGTTGACGCTGTTGCCCACGTCATGCACCCAGCCGGCGATGGCAGCCAGCTCCACCTCTCGCTCGCTGTACCCCAGGCTTTTCAAAATGCCGCTGGCCGTGCGGCTCACATAGCCCAGGTGCCGGGGGCCGTGGTCGGTATAGCCCAGGGTTTCCAGATAACGGTTTCCCGCCCGGACCAGGGCCTTGATGCTTTCGTTTTGCTTGATTTCCTGAAGGGTGATCATGGATGCCTCCTTTGCAAAAAATGGGGCGGGCCGGCGTACAGGGTCAGCTCTGCGCCCTTTGCAGCCGTTTGAAGGCCTGATAGGAGGGGTCGTGCGACCAGTCGCGCACGGGGGCCTCGCTGCCCAGCCGCTCGATGGCGCTGCGGATCTCGATAAAGTCGGTATAGGTCACGTCGTCGCCCTCGGCCACATCCAAAAGGGCCTCCAGCGCGTGATCGTCGTCCAGCTTGGCCAGGTATCCGGCGTAAAGGGCGCGCTTGTCCCTGGTGGTTTTGAACTGCTCCAGGGCGAAGCGGAACACGTCCTCGTCGCCGGGATAATCGGCCAGCACGTCCAGAAGCGCCTCCTTGCCCTCCGGTCCGGCAGCCAGGAAGGCCACCTTCGCCGGCCCGCGCACGCCCTCGCCCATCTGGCGCAGGCTTTCCAGCGCGTTGTCGAGAATGTCGTCCTCCTCGTCCCGCTCCACCTGCCAGCGGATGAAGTCCACCATCGGCAAGGTGCTCTCCAGCTGCCGAAGCAGCTCGATGCCATCCATGCGCGCCTCGCAGGGAGCGGACTTGTCCTTGACCAGCGCCATCAGCGCCGCCTCGTCGCCCAGATCCGCCAGCCGGTCCAGGAGCGGATCGGGCACGGGCACCCCTCCCTTGATGTATTCACAGAGCAGGCCGCACAGCTGCGCGCTGTCGGAAAAGCGGTCGAAGTATTCGCCCGGCGCGCTGCCCTCCAGCCAGTCGGCGGGGGTGTTCAGCCAGCGCAGGTACACGTCGGGCACCTCGTCCTCCATCTCCTCCGGACGGCGGAAGCGGTGGCGGTTTTCCTCGATCCACTTGTTCAAAACCTCGGTGAACCGGGCGTCAAAATCAATGATGCTCATGTGCATTCTCCTCCTTCAGGCCGCGCAGAATATGCAGGGCTCTTTTCAGGCTGCGTCTGTAATCCACGTTCAGGGATTCCGCATGGACGCGCTGGGGCGCGAGTCCTTTTTCCAGGCGGTATCGCACGCTCATCGCCAGCGGCCATACCCTGCAGCGGTCCGCGATCAGACGAAAGCGCTCGCTTTCGCTCATGCGCCTGACGCGCGAAAGCGCCCAGGGCACAAACCCGCCATCCTGAGCAAGCGCGGCCGCCCGATTGAGGCAGCGGGTGATCATGCGCTGATAGAAGCTCGCCACCGCGGGCGGGGGCTGGGTGGGGTCCACATAGCCCAATCGCCCCTCCTGCCACACGGCATAGGGCGCGGGCGCGCCCATGGAGGCAAGCATCGCCATGGCCACCCGCTTGGCAAGCGACCCGCGCGGGTCCGCCAGCAACACCTGGCGGAGCAGGCGCTGCGCCTCCTCCGGCGGCATGGCAGCGCACACGGAGGGGAGCAGCTTCGCGGGCCAGTCCGTGGGCAGCGCCAGCATATAAAGGAATCGGGCCCGCAGCTTGGCGTCGGCAGCCATGGCGGCAGCCAGCGCGGCGGAGCCTTCCCGAACGACCTGGGTAACGGGCCTGAGACACCGGTTCAGCTCGTCTTGCGTGAGCGAGCCGTAATAGGACACGGCCGCGGCCTCTGTCCGGACCTCCTGGCTTGTCAGAGCGCGGCTTTCCATGTCCATCACGCGGTTGAAAAGCACCTCGCCGGGCACGTCGTCCGGGTCCAGCTCGCGGCACAGATGGATGTAGCCGCTGGCCTCCTCCAGCCTGCCCAGCTTGAGCAGGCATACCGCCAGGTCGTACAGTACGGGATAGCGGCCTGAGCATCGTTTCAGGCTGCGTGCGAGCATGGCTCGCGCGGCCTCATGCGCCCCCAGCTGCTCGGAAGCCAGGCAGACCAATAGCTCATCCGCCGGGGATTCGGCACAGACGGCGGCGCGGGTCAGCGCGGAAGCCGCCTCCCCCGTTCGGCCCAGCCTTCCCAGCAGACACGCCGCCGAGGCGGCCAGCTGCGCATCGTACGGACGCAGGCGAAGGGCGCGGCGCACATACCTGAGCGCCTCCTGCGGCCTGCCGGCCCGCTCATGCCACAGGGCGGCCAGCTCGTCGCGGCGGGCATAGGGCGCCTGAAAGGGTGCGCGCCGTGCGCGCTGGAGGGCACGCGCCGCCCCGTCCATGTCGCCGCGCGCCATGCGGGAGAGGATCATGTGCATCAGCCCGTTCAGCCGGGCGCGCCGCTTGACGGGGGCCTCCCAGTAGGCCTCCTCCATTTCGTATACGTCGCCGTCCCAGGGCGCGAGCACGGTCTGTCCGCCGTCCGGCGCGTTGAAATACAGCGAAAAGGCGTCCAGCCCCTCCTGCCGATAGCCCAGGGCGATCATGTTCTGGCCGATCAGCCCGTAGAGCGCCACGCGCGAGGGATCATACGCCAGGGCGGCAAACGCTTCGCGGTTGCTGGCCTCATAGCAGTGCAGCTGCCGGAGTGTGAGCGCGTAGCTGGCCGGTCCGGCGGCATAGCCGGGATCGGTGCGGGCGGCGTGGCGCTCCAGCACCGCCGCGCGGCGCAGATCCCCTGCCTGCTTGCATTTTTCCGCCCGTCGCAGCCAGTAGGGCGCCGGACGCTGAAACGTGTCCATGTGAATGCTGGTCATTGCTTCCTCTCCGCCCCGCCCTTGCGCGGGACAAGCCCAATCATGCCTGCGCCTGGTTGAGCAGGCGCAGCAGGTCCTGCTGGGTGAAGCGCTCGGTCTTTTTGCAGAAGTGGCAGGTCAGCTCCGCGCCGTCCTGCTCATCCTGAATCATGCGTCCCAGCTCCTCGCGGCCCATGGCGATGAGCGCCTTTTCCATGCGCGAGCGGGAGCAGTTGCACCGGTAGCACAGGGGCGTCCGTGCCAGCACCGCGGGCCGGAGGCCGTCAAACCACTTGGTCATGAGCGCCTCCATGGGCTCGTGGCACAGTTCGCGGCTCACATCGGCCATCAGCGGGCTGCGCAGCTCCAGCTGGCTGATGATCTCATCCGTACATCCCGGCATGGGCTGCAGAAGCACCCCGCCTGCCGAGAGCACCACCTCGCCGCTGACCAGCACGCCCAGACTCTGCAACGTGGGCGTCTGCTCGCTGACGACGTAGTAGTTGGCGAAGTCCTCGGCGATTTCGCCCGACACCAGCGGCACCTGGCCCACATAGGGGCTTTTCATGCCCATGTCGCGCACCACGCTCATGCGCCCCTCATGACCCACGGCCCGGCCCACGTCCAGCTTGCCGTTGGGCTTGAGGGGCATTTCCAGCTTGGGCACGTCCACGCAGCCGCGCACGCTGTCGCGGTCCGCCACGCAGACGATGCGGCCCAGCGGGCCTCCGCCGTCGATGGTCACGGTCACGCTGGCCTGGTCCGCCTTGAGCATTGCGCCCATCATGGCGGCGCCCATCAGCGTGCGGCCCAGGGCGGCGGTGGCCACCGGACTGGTCAGATGGATGGCCGCCGCCTCGGCCACGGTGCGGGTCGCGGTGAGGAGCAGGCCCCTCACCATGCCGTCCATCAGGGTGATATGCAGCAGCTGGTCCTTTTGTTCCATATGCGATTCCTTCTTCCGTATGTCCATCATGCCTGCGGCACCTCGGTGATGCGCTCGCCCACGGTGGGCGGCGCCTCCTCGGTCAGCGGCTTGCGCGCTGCCAGAAACCAGCGCACGGCATGCGGGTCCGGCGGCGAGAGCTTTTTGTCTCCGTAGAGGCGGATGTCGGTGAAGCCCACGGCCTCCATCAGCTCGGTCAACAGCTGGGCGCTGTGCGCGTACTGCCGCTGCTGCTCGCCGATGCGCAGGTAGGTTTCATCCTTCTGCCGCACGAAGATGGCCAGGTTCAAGTCCACGTATCCCTGCGCGCGGTTGTAGCGGTTCTGCCACAGGTAGGCGATCTCCGGGGTTTCGTCCCCGATGAAGTGATTGCCCAGCACATGCTCCAGCTTGTAGGGCGTGCTCAGGTCCACAAACAGCGCGCCGCCCTCGCGCACGCTCAAAAACGCCGCACGGAAGAAATCCGTGAGCTCGCTGGCATCCTTGAGGTAGTTCAGGCCGTCGTTGGTGCACAAAACGGCGTCCATGCAACGGTGCAGATGCAACCGGCGCATGTCCTGCCTCACGAAGGGAATCATCGCGCCGGTGCGGCGCGCCTTCTGCGAAGCCTCGAACAGCATGTCGGGGGAGATGTCCACCCCGGTCATCTGATAGCCCATCTTGCTCAGCGCGATGGTGATGCTGCCCGTACCGCACGCGCATTCGCATACCTTTCCGCGGGGAACGCCGTAGCGCTCCATCAGCTCGTGATAGAACCGGGCCCATGCCAGGTAGTCCACATCGGCCATGAGCCTGTCGTATACGGATGCAAAGGCGGTGTACATGCGTGTGTGTCGCTCCTTCTAAGGCTTTCGTCTGCGGCTTTGACCGATGAGCCCGCCGATGCGGCCCGTTTCCTTGGCGCTCAGGCCTGCCCAGCCCACCTCGCGCACGCGCTCCAGCAGGCCCAGCTCGCGCGCCAGCTCATACTTCATGCGCTCCTCGCGGGTGAGGCGGGTCAGCGCGTCGCGGCGGACGGCTCCGGTCAACAGCTCTTCCTTCTTGCCCATGTCCTTCCCTCCCTTGCCTGGGTAGGTTGTGACAAAGGCGCGTTCCTCATTCGCCGGCTTCCCCGCCGCCGTCCTCGTCATCCTCTTCATCCTCGGCGTTGTACAGGCCGCGTCCAACCTGCACGCCCTCGATGTTGGGGTTGATGTAGCGGTCGAACACCGCGTTGGAATAGCTGGCCCCCACAAACCGGCTCAGGCTGAAGCCGATGAGGATGTAATAGGCCGCCAGCCCAAGCAGGGCATACTGCATGTAGGGCGTAAAGAGCGAAACGAGCGCCGTGATCGCCCAGGGAAGCAGCGACAGAAGCTTCAGTCCCACGGTCATGGGCAGGCGGCCGACGGTCATGATCAGGCTGTTGCGCACCACGTTGCGGTAGGTGAGCTTGTAGGTGACGATCTGCGGATAGACATACATCAGCGAGCACAGCCACATAATCCCGATCACGATGCAGATCACCTGCGGGATCATGAACAGCGCGTTTCCGTCGGCCATTGTCCCGTAGAAGGTCACGCACACGTACATCAAAAGCAGCATCATGCCGGTGATGAATCCCGTGAGCAGGCCGTACTTCCAGTTGCCCTTGACCGTGTCGATGAAATCCGACCAGATGAAGGCATGCTCGTCACGCGCCCAGTTGCGCGTAACATAGGCCACGCCCGTCGTAAACGGCCCTGTCAGCGTCAGGCAGGGCACCAGGAGCAGCAGCGTCTGCAGGATCACGGCGCTCATGCCCTGGGAGTAGCTCTGCGTCAGCCCTGCCAGGGTCTCCGCGGCAATCTCGCCGGCTTCCATCTGCATCTGCGCGTCAGCCAGGTTGGCCAGTCCAGAGTACCACAGAAGCAAACCGCGCCCGATTACGAAAATGGCCGGAAGCCACGCGACCGCATACATCAGGTTCAGGCGCACCAGGCCGGAGAGACGCACGCGCAGCATCTCCCAGAACAGCTGCCAGCGCGTCTGGGGGAGGTCCTCCTTGGTATAATCACCCTTGCCGCTTTTCCCGTAGTAATAGCGGTTCATCATCTTTCCAAACATGTCGCTTCCTCCGTCAAGCATAAGGATACAGCATGCATTATAGCACACAGGCACCTGTGCGTCAAAACGCGCGAGGGCCTGCAAGGCGCGATGGCGCAAAGTTTACAGCTTCTTCATATACGAAAAGGGACCGCCGCCCCGCTTCCTCTTGTGCGGAGCGGCGGTCTGCCGCTGGTTGGTAGCGTGCCTAGGCGCCCTGAGCGCAATGCGTCAGATGCTGCAGGGCACCGCGTTGCTGGAGAACAGCTTTTGCTGCGTCTGCTGTCCGGCCACGCCGTCAATGGCCAGGCCGTTGAGCTCCTGGAACACCATGACCGCGTTCTGGGTCACGGTATCATAGGTGCCGGAGATATCGCCGTCGTAGTACTTGAGTTCATACAGGGCGTACTGCAGGCGCTTGACCGCGCTGCCGGTGGATCCCACATCCAGCTTGGAATAGCTGCCGCTTTCCGATGTTCCGCCATAGAGCAGGCGCTGGGTGGTGGGGCCGGCCATACCGGTCACGCGCAGACCCGCCGCGCGCTGGTACGCCTCCACGGCCGCCTCGGTACCGCTGCCATAGCTGCCGTCCACGGAGCCGCTGTAGTAGCCGGTCGCCTGCAGCGCGCGCTGCAGCGCCGTCACGTTGGTGGAGCTGGAGCCCGTGGTGATGGTGGTATAGCCGTTGGACGAAGCGGTCTTGCCGTAGTTAGCGGGGCTGGAGCTGCTGCCGGAGGATGAGCCGCCGGAGGAGCCCCCGTTGAGCGCGGCGTAGATGGCGTTGAGCGTGGCCTTGCCCGCGATACCGTCGGCCTTGAGGCCGCTGGACTGCTGGAAGGCCGTGACCGCGGCGGTGGTGCCGCTGCCGTAGTCGCCGTCCACGCTGCCGGTGTAATAGCCCAGCGTCTTAAGGTTCTGCTGCAGGGAGCGGACCGCGCTGCCGGTGGTGCCCTCGCGGAGGGAACCCAGGTGTCCGACCACGCTGGAGGCCTTTTTCGCGGACTCGGAATACAGCTTGGTCAGCGTCGTGGGGCCGGCGATGCCGTCAGCATAGATGGAGTTGCGCTCCTGGAAGGCGATGACCGCGGCCTGGGTGGTTTCGGCAAACTCGCCGTCGGCGGTGCCGCTGAGGTAGCCCAGCACGATCAGGCGGTTCTGCAGAATCTTGACCTGCGCGCCAGAGGAGCCCAGCTGCAGGTAGATGTCCGTCTTGCCGTTGGTGTAGGACGAACTGGTGGAGCTGCTGGTGGAAGAACTGCTCGAAGAGCTGCTGGAAGAACTGGACGAGCTCGATGAGCTGGAAGAGCTGGTGGTCTTTTTCTTGGCGCTGCTGGAATAGAGCTTCTCAATGGTGCGGGTGCCCGCCTTGCCGTCCACGGAGAGGCCGTTGGCAGCCTGGAAATCGCGCACCGCCTGCTCGGTGGCCGCGCCGAAGTCGCCGTCCGCGCTGCCGGTCAGGTATCCCAGATCCTTCAGCCGCTGCTGCAGGCGCTTGACATCGCTGCCGGTGGAGCCCATCTTGAGCGTGCTGCTGCCGGACGAGGTGCTCGACGGCGTAGCCGTGACGCTGGGCGCGTTGGTGGGGGCCGTCGTAGGCGGCAGCGTGGCGGTGCCGATCTGCGGAGCGCTGGTCGCGCCGCTGATGAGGGCGTTGGTGGGGCTTACGTTGCTGGGAGGATTGGTCGCCGTGTCGTTGCCGAAGTCCCATGCGCTCCAGTCCACTTCGTTGCTGGTGGGCGCGGGAGTGGGGGTAGGCGTCACGCTGGGCGTGGGCGTCACGACGGTATCAAAGGTCTGCCCGCCGTCGCCCACGGTCAGCCCGTTGTTGCTGTCCACGACGCGGTCGGGTTCCATATAGCAGGCGCTCAGCGCCACACAGGCGGCAAGCAGCAGCGCCGCGACAGCCACCCGCTTCAGCCGCGCATGGCGGCTCCTGTCTGTGGCATGGGGATGCTTCACAATCAACACTCCGTTTCCTCAAGGAAGTCGAAAAGGAAATGTTACAAACCTCTTACACCTATGCGGCAGGTATACATCCCCCCGCATCAAGCATATTGTACAGGGAAAATACGGGAAAATCAACCCCGAATATTCGCGCTGCATAGAATTAACGATTCGTTCATGCCTTTTGTTCCCTCGAAATTGAAATATTTTTGTCATATTTCAGCGTTTCTTCGTCATATTTGGCGAACGCTTTTCCAAGCCGAAGCGAATAAAGCGTCCATTCCCGAACGGGCCAGGGGGTTCCCTCCAGCAGCGCGCGGCGGTAGAGCGCAATCTGCCGGCCGTATCGCCGCCACAGTTCCTCTCCGCTGGATACGCGGTCGGTTTTGAAATCCACCAGCACCCAGGCGCCATCCTCCAGAAAGCACAGGTCGATCACGCCCTGCAGGAGCGTGGGGAACGGCTCGCTTATGCGCAGGTTGAAACTCCATTCGCGCCGCACCGTGGACGCCGCCAGCATGCGCTGTCCCACCGGCCCGGCCAGGAAACGAGCCGCCATTCCCGCGTTCGCCAGAGCCGCCTCTGCAGGGGTCATTACGCGCTTTTCCACCAGCCGGGACAACTCCTCTTTTATATGGTAGAAAATCGCCCTTTCGTCGCCCCCTGCCGCCCGCGCCCCTGCCAGATCCATCAGACCCAGCAGACGGTGCGTCTGCACGCCGCGCAGCAGTCCCGCTTCCTCCTCTGGCGGCTCCAAAAAGGTCGGCATGGCCGGAAGCGAGGACAACAGGCGGGGGCGGGGTCCGTCATAGGGAAGGCGCTTGAGCTGTTCCTCTTCCTCCTCCGCCGCTTCCTCCAGGGTCTGCGCGCCGTCCAGCGCGCGGCACAGCGCGGTCACACCCAGCTTGAGGGGAAGGACGGCGGACCGCGCCCTTTCCTGCGGCGTAGCCGCCGCGGGCCAGTCCATGCCGGCGGCTTGCGGCGCGGGAATGGGCGCCGCGGGCCGCTCCTCGGTCACCTCCGGCAGCGGGAAGGGAAGCGGCGCGCCTTGACGGATGAAATGCCTTGTAATGACTGGTTCCATGTGGAAAACGATGCGCCATGGGGCGCTTTTTTGTGGAAAACCTGTGGATTGTGTGGGGAACTCCGACTGAACCCCGGTTTCCCTCATATCCACTGTGGAAACCTGCCCGCCCTGTTCCACCGTCACGCCATCGCCGGGCTGAGCGGATTGAAGCAGCCAGTCCAGCATGCTGCGCGCTTCACGCACGCCATACACCCCGCCGGACCGGCCCGCCGAGGCAGGGTCCGGGTTTTTCAGGCTCCCCACCAGCACCAGACGCATCTTGGGCCGCGTCATGGCCACATAGAGCACGCGCGCGCGCTCGGCCCGCTCGGCGCTGCGCTCCCTGAGCGCGACGGCTCCCTGCAAAAGGGTCGTGCGGCGGGTCCTCGCCTTTTCGTTGACATATCCCAAGCCAAAGCCGATCTCCCCGTGCAGGCTGAGCGCGCGGGTCTGTGCCCGCCGCAGCAGCGGTCCGCCCAGGCCCATCACATAGACCGTGGGAAATTCCAGCCCCTTGGATTTGTGGATGGTCATTATGCGCACCACGTCCTCCCAGGGATTCATCACGGCGGGACTTTGCTCGCTTCCCCCGCCGCCGTCTGCCCGGACGGCTTCCACAAAGCCGTGCAGGCCGTCCGTATGGCTCCGCTCATAGTCGTCGGCGCGGTGGCAGAGCATGCGCAGGTTGGCCTGCCGGAGCTTTCCGCCCGGCTGCGCCCCATAATGCGCGTAAAGACCGCTGCGCTTGAGGAAGCTCCACAGATATTCGGCCAGCGGCATGCTGCGCGCATAGAACCGCTCGGCCTCAAGCGCCTCCAGCACGGCGCGGCAGCGCGCGGCGAGGGGTTCGCGGGCCTCATGGGCCGCCGTCTGAAGCGCGCTGAGGAAGCTCGCCTCCCGCTGCGGACGCAGGAGGCGGATGTCCGCCAGCTCCCGTTCCGTCATCTCAAACAGCGGGCAGCGCAGCTCGCTGAGCAACGCCACGTCATTGGCCAGGTTGTCCAGCAGCGTCAAATGCTGGATCGCCTGGTCCACCTCGTCCGACGCCATGGGGTCGCCCCCGCCCTCGCAGTACACGGGAATGCCCATCCGGCCCAGCACCAGCTCCACCTTGTCGGCCACGTTTTTGCCCACAGGCAGCAGAATGGCGATGTCGCGGTAGTGAAGCGGCGCGCCCGGCTGGCCCTGCGCGTCGGGGACCGGTTCGCCCACCGTTGCGAGAATATCGCGAGCGATCAGCTCCGCCTCTGCCAGGACCATGTCCTGCGGCCGCCGGCCCTGCGCGTTGAGCACGTGCAGCTCGGTCGCCGGGTCCCCCTGAGAGGGTATTCCTGAGTACAGCCGCGCGTCGGCGTCATAGTCGATCTCGGTGACACGCCGGTCCATCACATGCGAGAACACGCGGTTCACCGCGTCCAGCACCGCTGCGCGGCTGCGGAAGTTCAGGTTGAGCACCACCCGGCGAAACGTCGCGTCCGCCCGTGACGAGAAGCGTTCGAGCTTGCCCAGGAACAGGCCGGGCTCGGCCAGGCGGAAGCGGTAGATGCTCTGCTTTACGTCGCCTACATAGAAATAGCTCTGGCCCGCGCTGCGCTTGAGGGCGTTGAGGATGGCTTCCTGCAGGGCGCTCACGTCCTGATACTCGTCCACGAACACCGCGTCGAACCGCTGCGCCTGCTGATCGCGCATGTCCGGGTCGCGCAGCACGGCCAGCGTCATGTGCTCCAGGTCGCCAAAGTCGATGCACGCCTCGCTGAGTTTGCGAGCCTGAAACCCCTCGTGCAGATGCCGCACCGCCGTGGCCAGCCCGCGCGTGGCGCCTTCCATGGCCTGCATATCGGCCACGCCCTGTTCAAAATCCGCGGGCAGCAGTTTTTTCAGATCATCCGCCATATCCTTGATACGGCTGCGCAGGTCCTTAAAGGCTCCCGCCAGGCGTTCCTCGTCCCCGGTGGCTGGCTTGAAGCGCCCCAGGGTGGTGAACTTCAAACCTGCCAGCGCCCCGCACAGCGCGCGCATTCCCTGTTCGCAGCCGGCGCGCAGCCCGTCGAGGGCCGCCCGGTCGCTTTGCAGCGTGTTGAGGTAAGGCGGCGGAAAGGCCGCGTCCGCGCGCATGGCGTCCGCCTCTCGCCACAGGGCGTCCATCCCGTCCAGGATCAGCGCAGCCTCCTGGCAGAACGCCTGCGCCAACGGCTCGCCGTCCATGCTTTCCAGGCTCCAGGTCTTTTCTGCGCTTTCCTCCAGCCAGGCCATCGGATCGGGGCGCGACATCAGAAAGCGGTAGAGCGTCTCCAGCATGAGCGCAATCTCGCGTTCGCCGAATTTTCCCGTCAGGGCCGCAAGCCGCTCATCCCCGTGCGCCGCCTCGTACAGCCAGTCCAGCGTTTCTTCCATCGCATCCTGCCAGTAGGCGGCGCGGGTGCGCTCGTCCGCCAGCATGAATTGCGGGTCCACGCCGCATCGCTGGAAGTTCTGCCGCACCACCTGTTGGCAATAGCTATGGATTGTGGAGATTTGCGCCATACTAACCAGGTCCGCCTGCCGGGCCAGGCGCGGATGGTCCGCGGCAGCTTCGTTCAGGCGCGTTTCCAGGCGCTCCCGCATCTCGCCCGCGGCAGCGCGCGTGAAGGTGACAATCAGCATCCGGTCGATGCTGACGCCGCGCTCCACAACCAGCCGCACGATGCGCTCCACCAGCACGGCGGTTTTGCCGCTGCCCGCCGCGGCCGATACCAGCAACTCGCGGTTGTCGGCACGAATAGCCGCTTCCTGCGCGGGGGTAAAACGCATGCGCATCGCTCCTTTCCGGGATGGGGATATGCGCTATTGTACCGTAAGCGCGGAGCGAATGCAAATGTTTCACGTGAAACGCTTCTTGGGCCAAATGCCCGATCTGCCCTATTTTTGGATAAATCATTTGCCCTTACCCCCGCTTTCATGGTATAATACCGCTGTTATCCTCAAATACTTCCAATCTATTCAAGGAGGATTCATATGCCCACTACCACGTTCGATGTGGAATCCATCAAGCAAAGCATCGTAGGCAAACTGCAGCGCTATAACGGCGTTACCGTGCTGGAAGCCACGCCGCAGCAGCTCTACAAGGCGGTCGCCTCTACCGTGCGCGACCAGATCATGCAGAAGTGGATGATCTCCAAGCGCCTCAGGGACGCAAAGCGCAAACGCCTGTATTACCTGTCGGTCGAATTTTTGACCGGCCGCTCCCTCAACTGCAACCTGATCAACCTGTGCTCTCAGGAGAACTATGCCCAGGCACTAAGGGAGCTTGGCATCGACCTGCAGACCATCCTGCCCGAAGAGCCCGAACCCGCGCTGGGAAACGGCGGCCTGGGCCGCCTGGCAGCCTGCTTTCTGGACAGCCTGTCCAGCCTGAACATTCCGGCCATGGGCTGCACCATCCGCTACGAATACGGCCTGTTCCGCCAGAAGCTCGTGGAGGGCCAGCAGGTGGAGCTGCCGGACAACTGGCTGCAGAACGGAAACGTCTGGGAGGTCGCCCGCACCGAGGATACCTGCACCGTGGAGTTCAACGGCCACGTGGAGGAAACCGAGGAAAACGGCCGCAAGGTCTTTAAGCTTGTGGACACCTATCAGATCGACGCCGTGCCCTACGACATGCCCGTCGTCGGCTACAACAACGAATGCGTCAACACGCTGCGCACCTGGTCGGCGCGCAGCCGCGCCAACCTGGACCTGACGCATTTCGGCGAGGGCGAGTACCTCAAGGCCATGGAGGAAATGCAGATGGCCGAGGTAATCTCCAAGGTGCTCTATCCCGAGGATAAGCACTACGAGGGCAAGATGCTGCGCCTCAAGCAGCACTACTTCTTCACCAGCGCCACGCTGCAATACGCCATCAAGAATTTCAAGAAGCACTTCGGCAACAACTTTGACCTGCTGCCGGACAAGTGTGTTTTCCATATCAACGACACGCATCCGGGCCTGGCGATTCCGGAGCTGATCCGCCTGCTGATCGACCAGGAGGGCCTCTCCTGGGAGATGGCGCAGCGCATTACCTATCGCTGCATGGCCTACACCAACCATACCGTCATGGCCGAGGCGCTGGAACGCTGGCCCGTCGATATGATGAAGCAGACGCTTCCGCGCATCTACATGATTCTGGAGGAGCTCAACCGCCGCCTTTGCGCCGAGCTGTTCACCAGCTATCCCGATCAGTGGGAGCGCATCGGCCATATGGCCATCATCGCCTATGGTCAGGTACATATGGCCAACCTGTGCGTGGCGCTCTCCTCCAGTGTCAACGGCGTGAGCCAGCTGCACGGCAAGATCCTGCAGGACAGCCTGTTCCATGATTACTGGCTGCTGAACAAATCCAAATTCAGCGCCATCACCAACGGCATCACCCACCGCCGCTGGCTCGTGGAAGGCAATCCCGCGCTGACCTCGCTGCTCAAGGAGACCATTGGTCCCGGCTTTGTGGCCGACGCCTCCAAGCTGGCCGATCTTCTGCCCTATGCAGACGACGCCGCCTTCCGCGAGAAGTTCGACGCCGTGAAGCTGCAAAACAAACAGCGCCTACAAAAGCTGGTCAAGGCGCGGCAGGGCATCGACATCGACACCAGCTTCGTCTTTGATACCCAGGCCAAGCGCTTGCACGAGTACAAGCGCCAGATGCTCAACGCCCTGCACATCCAGGTACTCTACAACCGCATCGTGGACGATCCCAATTTCACCATGCCGCCGCGCCTCTTCCTCTTCGGCGCCAAGGCCGCGCCCGGCTATATGCGCGCAAAGCAGACCATCCGTTACATCAACGCCCTGGCGGACCTGATCGACAAGCATCCGCGCGCCCGGCAGATGATCAAGATCGTCTACATCGAAAACTACGACGTTTCCACCGCGGAGATTCTGATACCCGCCAGCGAAATCAGCCAGCAGCTTTCCACCGCCGGCAAGGAGGCCAGCGGAACCGGCAACATGAAGTTCATGATGAACGGCGCCGTAACCCTGGGCACCATGGACGGCGCCAACGTGGAGATCTACGAGCAGGTGGGCATCGACAACATCTACATCTTCGGCATGCGCGCCGATACCGTCGAGGGGATGTATCGCGAGCGCACCTACAACCCCATGAGTATCTTTGAAACCAACCACGAGATCCGCAAGGCCATGAGCCAGTGGCTGGACGGGACGCTCTTCCCCAACGAGCCGCTGGCCATGCAGGACCTCTACCATACGCTGCTTGTGGGCGATTACGGCGGGATGGCCGACAGCTATTTCGTCCTTAAGGACTTTGGCAGCTACTCCATGGCCAACCGCCGCATGATGGAGGACTACCAGAACCGCGAAAAGTGGCTGCGCATGGCCATCGTCAACACGGCCAAGTCCGGTTTCTTCAGCTCCGACCGCACCATCCGCCAGTATAACGACACCATCTGGCACATTCAGGGCTGCACCCCGATCCTGTAAAAGAGCTTCTGTTCAAGGGGCCATGCGCGTGTGCGCATGGCCCTTTTTGCAGTTGTTTTTTGAGAAATAATTTTGGGAGTATTCCACAAAGATTGCAGCATTATAAAGAGCCGTTGACTTATGTTACATACTATGCTATACTTACAAGGTATTTTTCCGCTGCTTACGCTTGAAAGCCTGATTATTTGGGCTTTTGCCTGTATGACGCCGCCATTGAATGAGTCATCATTTTGTAATATATCGTTCCCGATACAGCCGGGGAATCGCGTATGTTGCAGTACGATCATTTACTAGGAGGCGTCTTTTTCTATGGACAGGCAGCTCAAAATCATCTACCACTACCACAGCGGCTTTTCCGTCCAGGTGGGCGGAACGCTGCTGATCTTCGACTACTGGGAGGGCGAGGGCCGTTCCCTGGCGCAGGTGGGACGGATTACACCATCGTTCCTCAAGGCGTTTGAGAAGATCTATGTCTTTATCAGCCACGCGCATCCAGACCACCTTGACCCCATTGTGTACACCTGGGAATCCGAAGGTCTGCCGATCACCTATGTCGTCTCAAGCGACATGCCCGTGGGCACCCGCGGCAAACGCGTGGCGCCGTTGCAGGAGAAGGAGCTGTCGCCCGATGTGAGCGTCAAGGCCTTCCAAAGCACGGATCTGGGCGTGGCCTTCCTGGTGCGGGCCTACGGCATGAGCATCTTCCATGCGGGCGACCTGAACCTGTGGCACTGGCGTCAGGAAAGCACCCTGCGGGAGATCGAGGCGGCCGAGAACGCCTTCTATGATGCCATCGAGCCCATCAAAGGCGAGCGCATCGACGTGTGTATGTTCCCGGTAGATCCCCGTCAGGGCCTGATGTATGACGCGGGAGCCAACCACTTCATCCTGACGATGAAGCCGCGCGTGTTCATCCCCATGCACTGGCAGGAGCGGCCGGAGGTCGCCATCGACTTTGCACGCCGTGCCCGCACGCCCAATACCGAGGTACTGGCGCTGACCAAACCCGGCGTGGTGGCGAACCTGACCTTTAACGATCAGCTGCTGGATATCCACATCATCGAACCCCCCAAGGATTTCGGCGAACTGCCCATCGCCCCCGCGCGACGCGTGGAGCCGCAGATGCCCACGGGCGACGACCCCTTCGCCGATACCGATTTACCCGTAGACATTGAATAGCAAAGGAGAGAAACCCCATGTTCACGATGATTCATGAAAACTACAACGTCCGCGATCTGGACCGCTCCCTGGCCTTCTACCGTGAGGCGCTGGGCCTGCACGAGGTACGCCGCAACGAAAAGCCCGAATTTACCATCGTCTTTATGGCTGACGACACCGAGACCTTCCAGCTGGAGCTGACATGGCTGAGGGACCGTACCACGCCCTACAACCTGGGCGACGAGGAGTTCCACCTGGCCTTCCGCACCGACGATATGGAGGCGGCGCACGCCCTGCACGAGAAGATGGGCTGCATCTGCTACGAGAATCCCGACATGGGCATTTACTTCATCAAGGACCCGGACGGATACTGGCTGGAGATCGTTCCGGTGGGCAAATAACGAAAAAAGCAAAGAAGGGGAGCCGTCCAAATATCCGGACGGCTCCCCCTTTTTTTGCTTTTTCTGTCGGCTTAATCCGCGTGACGCCCCGCGTTCCACCGGCGACACACCGGCCAGGCGAACGCCGCGGCCGCCACGATATAGACGATCATCACCGCCACCCGCTGCAGCAGCGATACGGCCACGCCGTTCTGAAACAGGGCGCCCATCAGGCTGGTGGCCACGCCCATGACCGCTTCCTTGATGCCGAGATTGCCCGGAACGATGGACACCACCGTGGCGATCCAGCTGACGCTGTTGTAAAACAACGCCTGATACACCGTGACCGGCAGTCCAATGGCCCCGAAGCAGGCCATGTAGAGGCACAGCTGCACCGCGTTGTTGACGATCAGGCAGGCGAGCAGCCTCCAAAGCAGCCAGCGGTTTTTCAGCAAGGCGTTAAAGCCGCGCACCACGTCGCCCAGCAGCTTCACCCGCTCCAGCACATTTGCAGCGCGGCCCTGCACCAGCAGCGAAAAAGTGATAAACGCGGCCAACGCCAGCGTGCCCGCGCCCCAAAGGAGCCACAGCACGCCGGACCATGTGCCGTCCAGCAGACCCGTCAGAAGCAGGGCGACAAACATCTGCGCCAGCGCGAACACCACGCCAAAGACGATATTCCCCGCAGCCATACTCACGCTTTTGACATACGCCAGCCCTTTGGTGCGCTTGTAGTAGGCGGCGCTGAACACCAGGTCCGCGCGCATGGGCAGCACATAGGCCATGGCGTTGGCCACGAAGGTAACGCCCATCCAGTCCACCGCGTCCAAAGGGATACGGTAGGTGGAGAGGATCAGCCGGTGATAGACGCAGTTCATCACGCAGCCGCCCAGCGCCAGCAAAAGCATCAGCGCTACGTCGCCTGCGCTGAGGGCCAGCAGGCGCGCCATGTCCGCCCGGTTCTCATACACATACCAGACGAGCAGCGCCACCAGCGCCACAAACAGCGCCATGGACAGCATGCGCTTCCAGTCCGCTTCCCGTTTTGGCTGCGTCACGGCTTAACCTCCGCCCTTTCGCCGTCGCGGCGCGCCACGTCGTTGGTGTCGATGCGGTTGCGGTAGACCACAAAGCGCTGGTAGAGAAATTCCGTGACGAAGTTGACGACCATGGTGCCCGCCAGCACCAGAAAGTCATTCCAGCCGGCGCTGGTCAGGGCGTGCCCCCACCATGTAGAAACCGGCGTGAACACGGCGTAGAACAGCGCCACCAGCAGCATGCTGCGCGCCACGGACGCGTCGCTGCGGAAGGTGTAGCGGCGGTTGAACGTAAAATTCCACAGCACGCTCAGCACCAGCGCCGTGAGGTAGCTGGGCCAGTAGGGCAGATGAAACACCGTTTCCATCAAAGTAAAGGCGGCAATCTGAATCAGGCCGGCGCTGATGGAAAACAGCGTGAACTTGACCACCTGCCACATGCTGGTTACGTTCTTATGTTCCTGAGACATGTCATATCTCTCCCTTGCGCATTCAGCGTTTTTTCATCCCAGCACCTGCTGTGCTACGCGCACCGTCGCCATGGCGTCGGGCGCGTAATGATCCGCGCCGATCTGATCGGCATATGCCTGGGTGAGCACGGCGCCGCCCACTACGACCTGAACGCCCGGCGCTTCCTTTCTCAGCAGCGCGATGGTATCTCGCATCGCAGGGACGGTTGTGGTCATCAGCGCGCTCAGGCCCACCAGCCGCGCGCCGGTTTCCCGCACGGCCTCCAGCACGCGCTCGGCTGGCACATCCTTGCCCAGATCGGTCACGGCAAAGCCGTAATTGAGCAGTAGCACCTTGACGATGTTTTTGCCGATATCGTGCACGTCGCCATGGACGGTGGCCAGCACCACGCGGCCCGCTCCCTCGCCGGCCTGGGCAGGCAGGCGACGGCGGATGGGCTCGAAGGCAGCCTGCGCGGCGTTGGCGCTCTGCAGAAGCTGAGGCAAAAACAGCTCTCCGCGCTCATATCGCGCGCCAACCTCCGTCAAAGCGGGCATCACGCTCCCTTCGATCAGAGAAAGCGGCTCGTTCCCCGCATCCAGCAGGGCCTGTGCGGCCAGTTTCGCGTCACCCGCCAGTCCGTCTCGAATGGCACGGAAAAGCGCGTCCCCAAGTTCAGTTCCTTTCTCAGCCGCCGAAGCAGACAGCGCTACAGGCGCCGCCGGCATGGAGGTCGGGGGTGACAAGCGCTGCATGGCCTGCAGGTACCCCTCCAGCCCCTTGTCGCAGCCCGTCAGCGCGCGGCCCGCCCAAAACGCCGCGCACACCATCGGGTCAAGGGGATTAAGGATGGCCGCATCCAGTCCGGCGGCAAGCGCCATGGACAGGAACGAAGCCGTCATGGCCGGCCGGTTGGGCAGGCCGAAGGAGACGTTGCTGACCCCAAGCACGGTCTTGTATCCCCGGCGGTGCAGCTCGCGCAGCGTCTCCAGCGTCACCGAAGCGGCGGACGCATCGGTGGCGACGGTGAGCGTAAGCGCGTCAAAGAGCAGATCGTTTGACCGGATGCCGTAGCGCGCAGCCTCCCGCACGATGCGTTCGGCAACGTCCAGCCGGCCCCGCACCGTATCGGGGATACCGCTTTCGTCAAGCGTCAGGGCCACCAGCGCGCCGCCGTATTCGCGCACCAGCGGAAACACCGCGTCCATCACCGCCTGCTTGCCGCAGACGCTGTTGACCAGCGGCCGTCCGATATAAACCCGCATGGCCGCCTCCAGCGCCCGCGGGTCCGCGGTATCCAGCTGGAGGGGCACGTCGCATACGCTCTGCACGGCCTGCACCACGCGCGTCAGGCAAGCAGGCTCATCGAGCTCCGGCAGTCCCACGTTCACATCCAGCGCGTGCGCGCCCGCTTCCGTCTGCGCGATGGCCTCGCGCATCACGGCGTCCATGTCCCCGTCGCGCAGCGCCTGCTTCAGCCGTTTTTTGCCCGTGGGGTTAAGGCGCTCCCCGATGATGAGGGGTCCGTCATCCAGCGAAAGCGACTGCGTGCGTCCGGAGATTACGCAGCGCGGCGATGTTTCACGTGAAACAATCGCGCATTCGCGGGTCGCGCCCACCAGATGCGCGATATGCTCCGGCGTGGTGCCGCAGCAGCCGCCCAGCGCGCACACACCCAGCGGAACCATGGGCAGCATGTCGCGCGCAAAATCCTCTGGCGAGGTCGGAAACTCCGTTTTGCCGTCGACGACCACCGGCAGGCTGGCGTTGGGCTGCACGAAGAAAGGCAGCGCCGAGCAGGCGGCCAGGACACGCACATTGTCCATCAGCGCTGTCGGCTCGCGTCCGCAGTTGAGGCCAAGCGCCGTCACGCCCAGCCCTTCCAGCATGGCCACAGCGCCCGGAATATCCGCGCCGGTCAGCAGGCGGCCCCGTTCGTCGAAGGTAAGGCTGACGAACAGGGGCAGCGCGACTCCCGCCGCCCGGAGCGCCTGCTTTGCGCCCAGCACGCAGGCCTTAACCTCGGCAAGATCGGTCATGGTTTCGATCAGCAAAAGGTCGGGCCCCTCGTCGATGGCAGCGGCAAAGGCGTCCTGAAACAGGCGCACCGCGTCCTCGAAAGGCAGATCCCCGTATGGGGCCAGCAGCCGGCCCGAAGGGCCCATGTCCGCGGCCACATAGCCGCGTCCGGCGTGCAAAACGGCTTTTCTGGCGAGGCGCACGCCTGCGCGCATACAGGGCGACGCAGCCTCGCCCAGATGGGCGGCGGTCGCGCCGAAGGTGTTGGTGGTCACAATGTCGCAGCCGGCTTCCAGATAGCGCCGGTGAACGTCCTCAATCCGGTCCGGATAGGCCAGATTCCACGTTTCGGGCCGCTCGCCGCCGGCCAGGCCCATGGCCTGCAGCAGCGTGCCCATGCCGCCGTCGAAATACAGCAGCCGTTTGCCAAGCTCATTCCAAATTCCGTTCATGGTTCTTCCTCCACAGGGCGCAGCGCCATGAGCGCCGTCACGCTTTTTTCGGGCAGCATCAGCCCGCCCGAGGTCAGGCTGACGCCGATGCGGCGCGCCTCCAGCCAGTAAAGCAGCGGTTCCTGGCAGCTCAGCGGCGCGTCGCCGTAACCGGGGCTGAAACGGGGCGACAGGCACAGACCCTCGGCCTTCAATGATGCGTTTTCCTTCTTCACAAGCCCGTCGATAAAGGCATCCACCAGCGCGGAAGCGCACGCGCCCACCGCCGCGCCCAGAGCAGGGTCCGTCAGCATCAGCCGCCGCACCAGCGCATCCAGCGGCGCGCCCAGCGTAACTGCCAGCGCCAGCCCCTCCCGCGCCCCCGCGAACAGGCGGCACAGATCCAGCGAGGAAATGGCCATCGCGTCCGCAATCAAAAGCCGTCCCTCATGGACCCGCATGGGTGCGCGACGGATCAGGCTCCGGGGTTGAGCCTCCTCACGCGCCATGGGATAGGCCAACTCCAACACCGCCAGCGCCTCTCCGGCAGGCTCCCCGCGAATGCCGAGATAGCGCGCGGCATCGCGCAGGGTACGCGCCTTAGCATCCATGGCGCAGAATGGGACCCAGGTTGGCAAAAATCGCCGCCGCCACCCTTGGTCGGTTCATGGTATAGAGGTGGATGCGGTTGACGCCGTTGGCTACCATGTCGATGATCTGGTCGGTGGCATAGGCGATGCCCGCCTTTTCCATGCTGTCAGGGTCGTCGGCGAAACGGTCCAGAATCGCCAGGAAGCGCTGGGGCAGCGTAGCGTTGCTCAGCTTTACGATGCGGCGAATCTGACGCGCATTGACCACCGGCATGATGCCCGCCGTGACGGGGATATCGATACCCTTCGCCAGCGCGCGGTACAGAAAGCGGTAGAGAATATCGTTGTCAAACACCATCTGCGTGGTGAGAAAATCCGCTCCTGCGTCCTGCTTGCGTCGCAGATAGTCCAGGTCCGTGTCCCGGTCCGGGGATTCGGGGTGGCCCTCCGGGTAACAGGCCGCGCCCACGCAGAACGAGCCGCGGCTGCGGATGGCTGCAATCAGCTCGGCTGCATAGCGGAAATGCTCCTCGCCGGGAAAGCTCATGCCTTCTGGCAGATCGCCCCGAAGAGCCAGCACGTTTTTAACGCCCGCCTGCGCCAGGCCGTCCAGCGCCGCGTCCACCTTGTCCCGCGTGTCTCCCACACAGGTGAGGTGGGAAAGCGCGGTCACGCCATGCTCCTGCACAAAGGCGCTGATTTCGCGCGTAAACTGGGGCGCGCTGCCGGAGGCGCCGCAGGTGACGCTGACATAGGCCGGGGCCAGCGCACAGATGTCGCTCACCGCGGCCTTGGCCTCCTCCACCTTGTCAAACACCTTGGGCGGAAACACCTCGCAGCTCAAATGCACGCCCGGCCGGTCAAACAGCTCTCGGATGGTCACTCACAACGTCTCCCTTCAGCGGATGCACGTTCAATAAAACTGGAAAAAGTATACGCCGCCCATCTCGCTGTAGATCATATAATCACAGGCAGGGTCCACCTTCTCGCGCAGATAGTCGATCACCAGCATGGGCGGCGGGTCCACCACGCCGGATGCGATGCACACATCGTAGCGCAACAGATCGGTGGGGTCAAAGTTGAGCAGGTCGATGCCAAAGGCGGCAAACTGCTCGATGGTCGCAGGAGAGCGCAGCGGCCAGCCGCCCCAGAATACGACATTGTGCGGGATGCCCTCGCTCACATCCGGGAACAGCCGGGTATCCACCGCGAGCGTCATGTCATGGATGAACAGCATATCCGGGTTCCACAGGGCGTATTCGTCCAGCGTGGCGGCCGGATCGCCAATGGATTCCCATGCCTCGGTATCGGGCAGCAGCTCCGGAATTACCCGTGCGAGCATCAGCCCGGACACGCACAGCACCCCGCAGCAAAGCGCCGCGGCCCCGGCCACACGCACGGCCCGCAACGAAACCGCCGGGATGCAGGAAGGCAGCAGCCCCGTCACCAGCGCCATGAACGGCAGGAACACCAGCCACAGGACACGCGTGGGCATGCGGCCCTGCATAGCAAGATAGAGGACCAGTCCCACCACGAGCGCGGCGCCCGCCAGAAGCGGCACAAGCAGCGCGACGCGCCGGCCCTTTTGCGCGCCGGCGCCCAAAAGAGCGAGCGCCCAGAGCGCCGCCGTCATCCCAAACGCCCACAGGAAGGCGTCGCTTCCATGGACAGCCGTGTTCAATGCCTCTGCGACACTCTGGCGGTTCACAGCCACGCCGCCGGCATCCTCAAGCACCGCCAGCAGCGCTTCGATGGATTCGGTGGTGATGTCGGAGTCCAGAAAGAAGAAGTTGTTAGCGCGCTCAATGGTGCCGGCGGTCCACCCAGCAGCCTCATAGCATTCCGGAGGAACCTTGGAAAGATCATAATAATCCACCAGACGGGTGCGCGCGTCCTGCCATGCCAGGTAATCGTCCTGACCGCAGTTCCTGATCTCAACCGCCCGCCATCCCATCAGCCCCGCGATGACGAGCGCGCAGGCTCCGGAGGCAAGCAGCAGCGCCTTTCTGCGCTCTGTGCGCCCCTCAGGCGCCTGCAGCAGCCACACTGCCAAAAGCGCCAGCGCCAAAAACGCCAGCACCGGCCACAGCGTTTCCTTGCGCAGGGCGTAGGCAAACGCCGTGGGCGCAAGCGCACCGAGCACCCCCAGCGCCGTCTGGCGGCGGCTTCCCTTTTCAAAATCAATGGACAGGACCTGCGCCACCGCAGCCGCGCCCAGCAGCGCCGCCGTGAGCGTGAAGGTGATGCGCGTGCACATCTCCAGAAAGACCGCCGCAAGCGCCAGCGCGCCCACCAGCCCCATCCACAGCGGCCTGCCGCGGTTGACGAAGCACTGCATCACGCTTTTGAAAACCATCCAGCAGGAGAGGCACAAAAGCGCGATCTGCACGATGGAAAACCACGCCACCGTCGGGAACGCCTTGGCCAGCCAATACATGGGCCAGGCCAGCAAGCCGTGGATAAAGATATGGAAATTGGCCGGTTCCCCCGTCTCGTAGCCCATAAACGAGCGAAGAATGCCGATATCGTCATTCTGGTTGTAGCGCCAGTCCAGGCAAAGGGCGATGAAAAGGAACAGGCCGGCCGTGAGGATCAGGCTGATCAGCCAGGCCAGGCGGCGATTGCGGATGCGCATTTCAGATCCCTCCTGATTCGTCTAAGGCAGATAAAACTGGAAGAAATAGACATAGCCGTTTTCGCCATACAGCATGCAATCCACGTTGGGGTCCACCTTCTCCCGAAGGTAGTTGAGCATGTATTTGGGCGGCGGGTCCACCGCTGTGGCGGCAAAGAGCACATCCTCCCGCAAAAAGGTCTCAGGCGGAAAATGAAGCAGATCAATGCCGAAATTCCGGAACTGCTGAATGCTTTCCGCGCTGCGAAGCCCCCATCCGCCCCAGAAGCTCACATTATGGGGAATGCCTTCGGAGGTATCCGGAAAAAGCCTCAGATCGCCCGCGAGAATATTGTCATGGATAATCAGCATGCTTTCGTCATAGAGCGCATATTCCAAAAGATCCTCCACAG
Organism: uncultured Eubacteriales bacterium; assembly: GCA_944349545.1. GTDB lineage: Bacteria > Bacillota > Clostridia > Christensenellales > Aristaeellaceae > Limiplasma. The sequence goes on along the minus strand of CALVNG010000002.1, from coordinate 8,181 downwards.
GGTTGCCGAATTCGCTTTCGCGTGCTTCATCCGGCACAAGCGAGGGAAGCTGCTCCGTCAGCTGCCATGCACACAGCCCCAGACATGCCGCCAGCGAAACGGCCGCTACCGTTGCGCCCTCCCTCGAAGAGAGCGCTCTGGGAAACAGCCCGAATACCATCGCCGCGGCGGGCAGCATCGCCATCAGCGCCGCGCGCAGCGGCATACGTCCCTTGGTGTAGGCGACATAGAAAAGCATCGCGGCCGTCAAAAGCGCTGTGAGGATCAGGGGCAGCATCACCCGCTTTCTCTGGCCGCTGGCATGCAGCGCCGCGCCCACCGCCGTCAGCGCGCTCATCGCGGCCAGCAGCCATACGCTGGGCATCGTGGCGCGATTTTCCCGTGGAAACGCCTCAAGAACCGCAAACGCCTCACGCGCCAGCGCGCCCACCGACTCGTCGCGCGTGGCATGGACATAGGCCGTCAGCTCCTCAAAAGCTTCGGTCGAAATGCTTTCATCCAGAAAGAACCACTGCATGCCAACCATTGTGGCCGTGTTCGCGCTCCAGCCCACACGATCCAGCTCTTCCTGCGGAATCTCGCCAAATCCGTAACGGTCGATCAGCTCCTCCGTGGCCGCCTGCCATTGGAGGTACTCGCGAGCGTCATTGCGCGTGATTTCCCATTCGCGGACGCCCATGAGCAAAACCATCACCGCCGCAAACCCGCAGGCGGCCAGCAGATAGGGCCGCATTTGACGCAGGCTGGCAAAGCCGCCGTTTTCAATCGCCGTGCACACGAGGGCCAGCGCGCAGAACGCCAGTACGGGAATCGCCGTGATCTGCCGAAGCGCATAGGCCAGCACGCAAAGTGCCACAGAAAGCCACAGCCCGCCGGGAACCCTTTTGCCCGGCGCCGCGCCGCCGCAGGAGAGAATCTGCAAAACCGCCGCCGCGCCCAAAAGCGCCGACGTCTGCGTAAAGGTGATGCGCGTTGCGTAGGGCAGCACAAAGGCGCTGGTGAAGGCCAGCGCAAACAAAGCGCCCAGCCAGAGCGGCTTTTTCGCCCCGGCAAAGCGCTGCATGATGCTTTTTTGACAGACCACGGAAGCCAGAAACAGAAACGCCAGCTGCATCCAGCTGAACCATGCCACCCCCGGCGCCGCCAGGGCCAGCCAGTGAAGCGGCCAGGCGAGCAGGCCGTGCACATAGATGTGAAAATGAGCCGGAACGCCCGTTTCATAGCCCATAAAGGAGCGAAGGATGCCGGAATCATCGTTCACGGCATACTTGGGGTCCAGCACAAGGAAGATAAAGGCGAACATCGCCGCCGTCATCCCCAGCGCGGTCAACCAGCAGACAGCTCCCCTCCGGCGTGCGGTCATGCCCGTCCCTCCTTCTCGCCGTCGTCCTCCTGTCCGTCGGCAATCTCCACCAGATACGGCGGACGGCGGCGCGAGGCGTCGAACGTGCGCCACAGATACGCGCCCAGCAGCCCCAGCGTCATCATGACCACGCCGAAGCTAAGCAGCTGGAAAATGAACATCATCGTCCAGCCCGTCACGTCGATGCGGCCCGTCAGCTTGGACACCAGCGCGTCGATGGCCCAGATGACCGAGCCGATCACGGACAGAAAACCCAGCCCCGTCACAATTGTGATAGGCAAGGTGGAAAAGCTGAACAGCGTGTCCGCCACCAGGCGGATTTTCTTTTTCAGCGTCCAGCGGCTCTTGCCGATTTTGCGCTCGCGGCGGATGTAGGAGACCACGCCGGTCCTAAAGCCGCTCCAGAGGATCTGGCCGGTGAGGGCGCTGTTGGGCTCGTCCATGCGCTTGAGCACCTCTATCACGCGGCGGTCCACCAGAAACACGTCGAATCCCTTTTGGGGCATGCCCGGCAGGGCGAACTTGCGGGTCATGGCGTAGTACAGATCCGCGAAAAACTCCTGCGAGCGGCTTTCCTCACGCCCCTCGCGCACGGCCAGCACCACGTTGTTGCCGCTCTGCCAGCTTCGGTACATGTCCAGCAGCATTTCGCTGGGCTCCTGGAGGTCGGCGGCCTTGACCACCGCGCAGTCGCCCGTGGCGTTGACCAGGCCGCAGAGCGTCGCGGCGTCGCTTCCGAAGTTGCGCGAGAGGTGGAAGATGCGGATGCGGCCGTCCCTTCTGGCCAGCTCCCGCATGACCTCGTAGCTGTTGTCGCCGCTGCCGTCGTCCACAAAGATCAGCTCGATGTCGCAATCCGCCACATCCAGCACCTTTTCCTTCAGGTCGTCATAGAGCGGGGGCAGGTTTTCGGCGTTGTAATACACGGGCACCACGATGCTCATTTTAGGCACGGCCATTTACCTCCCGCACAAACGCATCGTAATCGCGGATGTATTCCTCCGCGTCGTACGGCTCGCTGGAGAGCACCAGCAGCACCGAATCGGGCGAAAAATCGTACATATCCTTCCACACCATTCTGGGCAGATAGAGTCCTGTGTGCGGCCGGTTGATGGAAAAGACCGCCTCGTTGCCCACGCCGTCGCGCACGCGCACCTTGCTCTGCCCAGCCACATTGATGAGCACGAATTCGCTTCTTCGGTTGGCGTGGCAGCCGCGCACCACATCGGCATCGCTGCCGTAGATGTAGAACACGCGCTTGATCTCAAAGGGGATGTCCTTCATGCCCTCGACCACCACCAGATGGCCGCGCTCATCGCCATGCTGGGCAAATTCCAGCATGCGGACCGACTCCGTGCGCATGGCTCATTCCTCCCGGTATGCTTTGGTATAGATGCGGTTGAGCGAGTGAAGGGCGCCATAGCCCTCCTTGTTCTGAATCAGACCGGTATTGAGCACGCGGCCCCGGTCGTGCGTGCTGGTGCCGAAGGAGACATATCCGGCGCCGAGATCCAGACCCGCGCGCACCACGCTGTCGTAGAGGTAGGTGGAGGGGACGCAGCCCTTGAGGGGTGCGGTGGCCAGGTACTGCGTGTGCAAAACGCGCGCCTGGCTGAACCAGAACAGGCACGCGCCCGCAACCATCTCGCCCTCCGGCGTAAACACGCCCAGAAAGCGCACCTCGTCGCGAAGCCTTGCGTCATGGAAATCCACCAGCTCCGCCAGCGTATGCACGGGCGTGGCGTCAAATTTTTTCAGGTTCTGGCACAGCAGGCCGTAAAAGGCCGCCAGCTCCTCCCGCGTATGCAGGGGGCGGTCGGAAAGCCCGGCCTTGACGCACTTTTTGAGGTCGTAGCGCTTGTTGAAGCTGTAGGCGGCCACCAGCTCCTCATGCGTGCGACCCGCGAGGGGCACATAGGCGGCGATCTCCAGTTCGTCCGTGTAGCCCGCGTGGTAGAGGGCGTATTGCAGCGCGTCGGTGGGAAGGGTGCTGAACAGGTCGCTGGTGAGCCTGAGCTCGGCCGCGCCGAAGCCCTGCTCCCGCCAGAAATCGTCCAGCTGCGAAACCAGCGTCACCAGTCGCGGCGCACGAAGGAGCGCGGGCGCAATGACCAGCCCGCCGAAGGTGCTGCCCGGATGGGAACGCAGCATGCGCACCCCGTCCACGACCTGCGCGGCGGCGGGGCAGACGGCCACCAGCTCCTGCCCATCCAGCGCCATCAGGGACGCGTCCTCAAACCGCCCGCTGGGATGGTAGCCCAAAAACCGGCGTGTCTGCAAAAAGGTGCCGTTTGCGGACCCTTCCATCACGAAGCGGTCCCAGCGTTCGTCCCACGAAGGGTCGTAGGGCAAAAGATGAAAAGTATCCATGGTTCTCCTTTACGGGCGGAAGCGGTTGATGGTGTCGATGACAAAGGCCTGCTCGTCCTCACGCAATCCGTTGAACATCGGCAGGCTGAGCACCTCGCGGGCGTTTTTCTCGGTGATGGGGAAATCGCCCTCATGGTAGCCCAGGCAGCGGTAGGCTTCGCTCAGATGCGGCGGGATGGGATAGTGGATTTCGCTTCCGATGCCGTTTTCCAAAAGCCACGCCTTGAGCGCGTCGCGGTGCGGGCTGTGGATGACGAACTGATGCCACGTGCTTTCCACGCCCGGCCGCACCTTGGGCAGCGTAAGGAATTCGTTGCTCAGCCCCTCCAGGTAGCGCCGGGCGATCTGGCGGCGCTCCGTGTTCAGCTCATTAAGAAAGCCCAGCTTGACATGAAGCAGCCCGGCCTGAATTTCGTCCAGGCGGCTGTTGGCGCCCACCACCTCGTTGTGGTACTTGACGCGGCTGCCGTAGTTGCGAAGCGCCCGGCATCGCCCGGCAAGCTCCTCGTCGTCGGTCACGATGCAGCCGCCGTCGCCGAAGGCGCCCAGGCCCTTGGTGGGATAGAAGCTGAAGCATCCGATATCGCCGAAGGTGCCGGACTGTTTCCCGTGAAACAGGGTGCCGTGGCTCTGCGCGCAGTCCTCCACCAGCCGGAGGCCGTATTTTTGCACGATCCGGCCGATCTGGTCCATATCGCAGGTCTGGCCGAAGAGATGCACGGCCAAAATGGCCCTGGTTCTGGGCGTGACGGCGGCCTCGATGCGGCCGGCGTCGATGTTGTCATACGCGTCCGGCTCGACAAACACGGGCGAGGCGCCGTTGATGGTGATGCCCATCACGCAGGCGATATAGGCGTTTGCGCAGACGATGACCTCGTCCCCCGGCCCGATGCCCAGCAGCCGAAACGCCATCCACAGCGCGTCCAGACCGCTGGCCAGCCCTACGCAGCATCTGGCCCCGAGATAGGCGGCAAAGGCTTCCTCAAACGAGGCAACCTCCTTGCCCAGAATGTACCATCCGCTGCGGAGCACCTCCAGCGCCTTTTTTTCATATTCGGCGGCATGCAATTCAAAGGGCCGCTTGAGATCGTTTGCCGGAATCCTCACCCGCGCCATAAAACCCGCTCCCCCGCCTCAGGCAAATTCCATTTCATTATAATGTTTCCTCAGGGATTGTCAACAACGGCGCGTTGCGGTACAATGGCACAAGCCCGCCACCGAGCGGGAGAGGGAGGGCCCCATGGAACGTTTTCGCACCCTTTGGCGCCACGCGATGCAAAGGCCATGGATCGCCAAATGCTGGCAATTCGTGAAATTCGGCATCGTGGGTGTGTCCAATACGCTGATTTCGCTGGCAGTCTACCAGCTCGCGCTGAACGCGCTGGGGATGCACTATCTGGCCGCCAACCTGCTGGGACTTGTCATCAGCGTCATCAACGCCTACTACTGGAACAACCGCTGCGTCTTCGGCGGCGGGCAGAAGCGGCCGTTTTCCAGGCATGTGGCGCTGTATTTCAAATCCCTGACGGCCTACGGGGGCACCTTCGTGCTGGACTCGGTGCTGCTGGTTTTCTGGGTGGAGGCGGTGGGCATCCCGGAGGCCCTGGCGCCGGTGCTCAATCTGTGCATCACCATTCCTGTGAATTTTTTCGTCAACAAATACTGGACGTTCCGCCGGTAGCGGAACGCAAAACAGCCCCCGGCGAAGGAGCATATCCCTCGCCGGGGGCTCTGTCTGTCTCAGGCCTGCATGGCCATGTTTTCCGCGGTGGCCGTAAGCTCGCCGCCAGCGTCCACGTCCACCCGCACGGTCTGTCCGGGCAGCACGTCGCCGGCGACGATCCTGCGGGCCAGCATGGTCTCCAGATGGCTCTGCATATACCGCTTGAGCGGACGCGCGCCATAGACCGGGTCGAAGCCCGCCTCCGCGATGGCGTCCACCGCCGCGTCGGAAAGCATCAGGTCGATGTTCTTCTCCCTGAGGCGACCGGCCAGATGGCCCGCCAGCAGGCGCACGATCTGCGCGATCTCGTCCTTCTCCAGAGGCTTGTAGAACACGATGTCGTCAATGCGGTTGAGGAACTCCGGACGGAACTGGGTCCTGAGGAGCTGCATCACGCTGTCGCGGGCGCTCTGGGTGATCTCACCGTTCTCGATGCCGTCCAGCAGGTACTGGCTGCCGAGGTTGGAGGTCATGATGATGATGGTGTTCTTGAAGTCCACCGTGCGGCCCTGGCTGTCGGTGATGCGGCCGTCGTCCAGCACCTGCAAAAGGATGTTGAACACGTCGGGATGCGCCTTTTCCACCTCGTCCAGAAGGACCACGCAGTAGGGTTTGCGGCGCACGGCCTCGGTGAGCTGTCCGCCCTCCTCATAGCCCACGTATCCCGGAGGCGCGCCGACCAGACGGCTGACGGAGAACTTCTCCATGTACTCGCTCATGTCGATGCGGACCATGTTCTTCTCGTCGTCAAACAGGCTCTGCGCCAGCGCCTTGGCCAGCTCCGTCTTGCCCACGCCCGTGGGGCCCAGGAACAGGAAGGAGCCGATGGGGCGGTTTTCGTCCGCGATGCCGGCGCGGCTGCGCAAAATGGCCTCGGAGACCTTCTGCACGGCCTCGTCCTGGCCGATCACGCGGCGGTGCAGCTCCTGGGGGAGCTGGAGCAGCTTCTCGCGCTCGCCCTCCTTGAGCTTGGTCACGGGGATTCCCGTCCAGCGGCTGACGATGCGGGCGATCTCGTCGTCGGTCACCTTGTCGCGCAGCAGGCTTTCGTCCCCGCGCTCGCGCTCAGCGATCTCCTCCTCCTTGGCCAGCTCGCTCTTGAGGCTGGGAAGCTTGCCGTACTTGAGCTCCGCGGCCTTGCCCAGATCATAGGCGCGTTCGGCCTTCTGGATCTCGGCGTTGACCTGCTCGATCTGCTCGCGCAGCTTCTGCACCTTCTGGATGGCGGTCTTTTCGTTCTCCCAGCGCGCCTTCATGGCGTTGAACGCCTCGCGCTGTTGGGCCAGCTCCTTCTCCAGCATCTCCAGCCGGCGCTGGCTGGCCTCGTCCTCCTCCTTCTTCAAAGCCGCCTGCTCGATCTCCAGCTGCATGATCCGGCGGCTGACCTCGTCCAGCTCGGAGGGCATGGAGTCGATCTCGGTACGGATCATGGCGCAGGCCTCGTCGACCAGGTCGATGGCCTTGTCGGGCAGGAAACGGTCGGTGATGTATCGGTTGGAAAGGGTTGCCGCGGCGATGAGCGCGCCGTCGGTGATCTTCACGCCATGGAACACCTCGTAGCGCTCCTTGAGGCCGCGCAGAATCGAGATGGTGTCGGCCACGGTCGGCTCGGTCACCAGCACGGGCTGGAACCGGCGCTCCAGCGCGGCGTCCTTTTCGATGTACTTGCGGTACTCGTCCAGCGTGGTCGCGCCGATGAGGTGCAGTTCACCCCTGGCCAGCATGGGCTTTAAGAGGTTGCCCGCGTCCATGGAGCCCTCGGTCTTGCCCGCGCCCACGATGGTGTGAAGCTCGTCAATGAAGAGCAAAATCTTGCCCTCGCTCTTTTTGATCTCGGCCAGCACCGCCTTGAGGCGCTCCTCGAACTCGCCGCGATATTTCGCGCCCGCGATCAGGCTGCCCATATCCAGGCAGAACACCGTGCGGTCCTTGAGGGAGTCGGGCACGTCGCCGCGCACGATGCGCTGCGCGAGGCCCTCGGCGATGGCCGTCTTGCCCACGCCCGGCTCGCCGATGAGAACGGGGTTGTTCTTGGTCTTGCGGGTCAGGATGCGGATGACGCTTCGGATCTCGTTGTCACGGCCGATCACGGGGTCCAGCTTCTGGTTGCGGGCCTCGGCCGTCAGGTCCTGACCATACTTGGCCAGCGCGTCATAGGTCTCCTCCGGGTTTTCGCTGCTCACGCGGGCGTTGCCGCGCACGCTCTGCAAAGCGGGCAGAAAGCTCTTTTCGTCGATCGCGTACCCCCGCCACAGCTCCGCCATGGCGCGCGTGGGCTTCTCCAGTAGGCCCAGAAAGAGATGCTCGACGCTCAGGTACTCGTCCTTCATGCGCTGCGCGCGGTCCCTCGCCGCCACCAGCGCCTTTTCCACGTCGTTGGAAATATAGATTTTGTCGGGTTCCCGGCCGCTGCCCGTCACCTTGGGCTGCCGGGCGATCATCGTTTCCAGGCGGGAAGCGATCTCCTGCGGCTGTTTGCCCATCTTGGTCAAAAGCTGCGGGATCAGGCCCTGCGCATCGGAAAGCAGCGCGTAAGCCAGATGCTCCTGCGTGACTTCCTGGTTCTGATATTCAACGGTCATCTGCTGCGCAGCGGTCAGCGCCTCGCGGCTTTTTTCCGTAAACTGCTGATTGGTCATATCAAATGTCTCCTTCTTTCAGGGGGATCAAAAGTGTTTCTTTGAAGGTCAAGGGATATTGACTATCTTTGACCTTCATTCGTAGT
>CALVNG010000001.1 GCA_944349545.1 uncultured Eubacteriales bacterium | reverse complement strand
GACAGAATGCCGGCCAGCTTTTCGGAATCGTGCGCGTTCATCTGGCAGCCGTAGGTGACGATGTGATAGGTGCGGGGTCGCTCGGACAGGTCGCGGACCTGCCTTGCGGCGTTTTCCTGTTCGAGGCGCTCGGCCTCGGTCACATAAACGGGGGTGTGTTGCACGGGCATTCGGTTCCTTTCGTTATTCCCGGCGCACGCGGCCGGTGGCGTGGCAGGCGTCGCAGGGCTGGGTCAGCGTGTCGGAAAGCGTGTCGCGGGTGCGCTTGCGCGTCATTTCCAGAAGGCCCAGGCTGGTAAAGCCGTGGATCACGGTTTTCACCCGGTCGTCGCTTGCGGCCTGCTCCATGGCGGCCAGCACACGGGCCCGGTCGGCGTCGCTTTGCATGTCGATAAAATCAATGAGCAAGATGCCGCTCAGGTTGCGCAGGCGTATCTGCCGGGCCGCCTCGGCGGCGGCGCGCAGGTTTTCCTCCACGGCCAGCGTTTCCCCGTCCGCGGCGGTGACGGTGCTGCCGGAGTTGACATCGATGGTGGTGAGCGCCTCGCGTTCGTCGATGATCAGCGAGCCGCCGCCGGGCAGCGGCACGCGCCGGCAAAGCGCCTCGTCCACCTGCTTTTCCACCCGTGCGGCGGACCAGGCGGCCTCCATCTCCACCGCCGGAAGGGTCCGCCACGTCACGCCCTGGGGCGGCGTATCGGGCGGCTCAAGCCGGGAGAGCACCTCGATGGGATGGCGCGCGGCATAGTCCCTCAAAAGCACGGTGAGCATCGAGGGTTCTTCGTGCAACAGGGCGGGGGCCTTGCAGTACCTCGCGCGTTCCTCGGTTTCGCGCCACATCTGCCACAGGGCCTCGGCCTCGGCCTCCACCTCGGCTACGGGCGCAAACAGCGCGGCGTGGCGCACGATCAGGCCGAAACGCCCGTCCGCGATACGCCTGCCCAGCGCCTGCGCGCGGGCGCGGTCCTCCTCGCCGGTCACCCGGCGGCTGAGGCCTACAAAGCGGTTCCTGGGCATGAGCAGCACATACTGCCCCGGCAGGCTGATATCCCGCGTCAGGAAAGCGCCCTTCTCGCCCTTGGGGTCCTTTTTGACCTGTACCAGCACGTCCTGCCCGGTCATGAGCGAGGCGCTGCCCGAGGTGCGGTGGTAGCTTTCCGCCTCGCGCAGGGGCAGAAAGCCGTTCTGGCGAAGGCCCAGCTTGACAAACGCGGCCTTCACATCGGGCAGAACGCGCTCCACCCGGCCCAGAAACACCGATCCCACCAGGCTTTCCGCGCCCGTATCCTCCTGATAAAACTCCAGAAGGCGCGCCCCGTCCAAAAGGGCGATACGCGCGGAGTCCGGCGTGCCCTGCACCAGCAGCCTGAGCGAACGGCCCATGCTCAAACCTCCTCCATGGGAACCAGCGTCCCGTCGGGCTTGCGGGCCAGAATGGCCGTGCGGTAGATGATATGCGGAAACTCCCCCGCCTGCGTGAAGGTGCGCAGGCACTCCAGCCACAGGGAGGGCTTGAGGGAGCCGGCGGCGGTGGCTACCGTTTCCAGAGCGATTTCCCAGCCTTCCCCGGTTTTTTGAAGCGTGCCCCCGGTCACGAAGGGCCGGATATCGCAGGGGTTTTCCCCGCTCTTGGTGCGGCGGGCGGCGGTGTAGTGCTCAAGCGCCATAAACGCCTCGAACCCCGCCGCGGCGCGGTCGCTTTCCGCATTGGACGGGAAGCGGATCAGGTAGCGCGATCCCGCCGCCAGCGACATCAGCGCCGGGAACCCGTCCGCCAGCGCGCGGCACTGGCGAATGCGCAGGCAACCGGGCAAAACGGCGTTCATGCCGTCCTGAAAGGCCTGCTCGCTCACGCCGTCCTCCAAAGGCACCTCCATGAGCTCGCGCAGGCCCACCACGCCCACGCTCAGCGGCGCCGCGAAGCTCAGGCGGATGTGGGGATTGAAGCCGTTGGAATAGCGGATGGGCAGGCCGCTTCGGCGCAGGGCGCGCTGCATGGCGCGCATCAGGTCCAGGTGGCCGATGTAGCGCAGGGTTTCTCCCTTTTCAAAAACGACCATCATTCGCATGCGCGGCACACCCCCTTGAGCTTTTGCAGGCCGCATCCGTTGCAGCCCTCGCGGCAGTCGCGGGTGGTCTGGGCGCGCATGGCACGCTCATACTCGCGCTTGAGGAACGCCTTGTCGATGCCCGCGTCGATGTGGTCCCAGGGGAGCAGCTCATCCAGCGCGCGTTCGCGGTGGGCATAGAAGGCGATGTCCAGCCCGCACTCCTCAAACGCCTGAAGCCACAGGTCATAGCGGAACTGGTCGGTCCAGCCGTCCAGGCGGCAGCCCAGCTGCCAGGCGCGGTGCAACACGCGCGCCAGCCGCCGGTCGCCCAGGGCGAAGCACGCCTCAATCTGGCTGACGCCGCTGTCATGATAGTTGAAATGCGCGGATTTGAGCGGCGCGAAGTGCTCGCGCACCAGGCGCTGCTTGCGGCGCACGGTTTCGGGGTCGTCCTGGCGGCACCACTGGAAGGGCGTGAAGGGCTTGGGCACGAACACCGACGCGCTGCACGTGATGCGCAGGCCCTTGACGCGCTTTTCCCTGGGTACGCTGTAATAGGCTCCCGCGGCGGTTTTGGCGAGCTCTGCAATGCCGATGAGATCCTCGTCCGTCTCGGTGGGCAAGCCGGTCATGAAATAGAGCTTGACGGCGTTCCAGCCGTTGGAAAAGGCGTTGGTCAGGGTGTTGACCAGATCGGTCTCGGTCACGTTTTTGTTGATCACGTCGCGCAGGCGCTGGGTGCCTGCCTCGGGCGCAAAGGTGAGGCTGCTCTTTTTGACCTTCTGGGTGTGGGTAAGCGTATCCTGAACGAACTTGTCCACGCGAAGGCTGGGAAGCGACAGCGATACGCGCTGGTCCTTGAGTGCGTCGGTCAGGCGGCCGGCCAGCTCGGAAATGCAGGAATAATCGCTGGAGGAAAGCGAGGAAAGCGAGATTTCCTCATAGCCCGTGTTCCGGACGGATTCCCTGGCCAGCTCTACCAGCTTGTCCACGCTGCGCTCACGCACGGGGCGGTAGAGCATGCCCGCCTGGCAGAAGCGGCACCCGCGCGTGCAGCCGCGCATGATTTCCAGCATGATGCGGTCAAATACGGGCTGAAGATAGGGCACGGGAGGGCTGGTAGGCACATAGGCGTTTTCAAAATCGGTCAGGATGCTGCGAAGCACCCTCGGCGGCGCGCAGGGATCGACCGGCTCCAGGCTTTTGAGGGTGCCGTCGGCGTTGTACTCGTCGTGATAGAGGCCGGGCACGTACACGCCGCGAAGCGCCGCCAGGCGCCTGAGGCGCTCGGCGCGGGGAACCCCTTCCTTTTTGCAGGCGTTGAGCACATCGGTGACCTCGACGATGGAGTCCTCGCCGTCGCCGATGAGAAACGCGTCGATGAACAGGTGCAAAGGCTCCGGGTTGAAGGCGCAGGGGCCGCCCGCCAGCACGATGGGGTCATCCTCCCCGCGCTCGGCCGAGAGCACCGGCACGCCGCCCAGGTCCATCATCTCCAGCACGTTGGTGTAGCTCATCTCGTACTGGAGGGTAAAGCCAATGATATCAAAGCGGGAAAGCGGCGTATGGCTTTCCAGCGAGCACAGGGGGATATGGTTTTTGCGAAGCTCGGACAGCATGTCCACCCACGGCATGCTCACCCGCTCGCACACGGCATAGGGCAGGCTGTTGAGGATGCCGTAGAGAATCTTCATGCCCAGATGGCTCATCGCCACCTCATAGGTGTCGGGAAAGCAGAAGGCGAAGGAGATGTCCGCCTGGGCAATGGGCTTCACCTCGGCGTTCATCTCGCCGCCGGTATACCGGCCGGGCTTCTCCACGCGGCCCAGCAGCGCGTCAAAATCGTAGGTCATAGCTCCTCCTTACCATGGGCGCATACATAGTAATGATATCATGCCGGTGCGGGGGTTGCAAGCCGCAGGAGGAAAAAAGGTCGCTTGCACACAGGAGGAAAAAAGGTCGCTTGCACCGAAATTCGATTTTTCAGGAAGTCTTTCAGAATTTGATCAGGCGCCGCTCTTGACAGGCGCATGATTTTTCATTACCATGAACATCGTTCACATTGGTTTGATACCGGTTTCTGCCGAAGTTTGGATCAATCAAAGGAGGTTCTACCATGAAACGCTACGCAAACGCATCGCTTCTCTACGCTCTCATCGCCATGGCCGGAGGCGTATTCTACCGCGAGTTTACCAAGTTTAGCGGCTTTATGGGGAAAACGGCGCTATCCGTGGTGCATACGCATTACTTCCTGCTGGGTATGGTGTTCTTTCTTCTTCTGCTGCTTCTGGAAAAGTCCTTCGCTTTTTCCGGCGAAAAGACGGGCCGCGTGCTCGCGCTCTATCACACGGGGCTCAACCTTACCGGCGCCGCGCTACTCGCGCGCGGCATTGCGCAGGTGCTGGCCCTGCCGCTGTCGCGCGCGGCGGACGCCTCGCTTTCCGGCGTTGCCGGCATCGGGCATCTGCTGCTGGGCGTGAGCATGGTTCTGCTGCTGCTGCGCGTTCGCAAAAAAGTTTGAATCATCGGCCCGCCGGCCCGTCCCGCTCCGAACCGGCGGGTATTTTTAGAATTTTTTAGTTTTTCCGCGAGGATTTTTTTCCCGGCCTGCGATTTTATGGGTGAAGGGTTTGAGATCTCCCCTCTGCCGCGGGGTGCTACCGGCGGCAGCGTTTTGCCTGTATGACGCTGAAAAAACGGGAGGTGATGCGCGTCCCGGCTGTTTCTCCGACTCCGGTTTCCGAAGGCGAAACCCAATGAATCCGAAATGGAGGTTCTTTACGTAATGAAACATTCCAACTTCTTTGCGCGGCTGTGCCTGCTTGCCCTGGCGATGGCGCTGGTTCTTCCGCTTGCGCCCGCCTTGGCCGAGGAGGACGCCGGAAACGCGCCGGAAAACCCCGCCGTCATCCTCTCGGCCAATCCCACCACCGGCTATACCTGGGCCGTGGAGATCGCGGACGAATCGGTGGTTTCCGTCACGGACGACGGTCTTGCGCCGGACAGCGAGGAATTGACGGGCGCGGGCGGCATGCAGCGCTTTGATCTGGTCGGAAAGGCGCAGGGCTATACCACGGTGACCTTCGTCTATGCGCGCTCGTGGGAGACGGAGGAAGAACCCGTGTACAGGTTGGTCTACGACCTGTCGGTGGACGCGGACCTGAAGGTGACGGTCGCAGCCACCACGTTTCTGACGGGCGGAAACTGACAGCGCGCGGAGCGCGCGAATACCCAATATGGACAAAGGAGCGCTGCTAAGTATGAAAAGAAAATGGCTTTCCCTGATCGCCCTTGTGATGGTGGCCGTCCTGTTCACCCCGGTGATCGCGCTGGGCGGCACGAACATCTTCTATGTGGATACCGCGAACAAAAAGTCGCTCAACATGCGCAGCGACTGCACCCTGGGCGATAACATCATCGCCAATATCCCCTATCGCGCCGAGGTTACGGTGTACGAGTTTCTCGCCGGCGATGCCTGGGCCCGCGTGGAATACAACGGGCTGATGGGCTTTGTGATGTCGCGCTACCTCAGCGGCACGCGACCCGCCAGCGGCGGCGGCAGTAGCGGCGGTGGCGGTTCGTCCTCCTCCACGACCATTTCCTATTCGGGCTTCGCCCCCGCCTATTACACGGCGACGGTCCGGCCCTCCAATCCCTCCGGCTATGTCAACATGCGCTGGGCCCCTTCCAAGTCTACTTCCGTTCAGCAGATTTACTACGCCGGGGAGACGCTGCAGGTCATCGCGGATAACGGTACCTGGTGCCAGGTCTACGATACCTCGCGCAACATCTGCGGCTTTATGATGAAGCAGTTCCTGACGATTCTTAGCGTTGGCGGGGAGGATTCCTGACGATGAAAAAGCTGATTTGTTTAACGCTGGCCGCCCTGATGATCACCGGCCTGGCCTGTGCCGAGATCGCGACGGTGGAAACCACCATTCCCCTGACCCAGCCGGACAGCCCGGTTACCATTACCCTGACCTGTGACAGCGGGCTGGAGGTTGAATTTGACGAGGACGTTCCCGCGGGCATGGTCCGCGCGACCGTCCACAGCGACGAACATGCCGACGTGGTCATCAGCATCGCGCCCTCGGAGCTGTATGTGGACCGCTCCATGGCGGATCTTAGCGAGGCGGAACTTGAAGAGCTGCGGACCATCGCCGGCGAGCAGTACGAAAACCCCAGCTTCGCCACCGAAACCTCGCCGGAGGGCAACCTGTACCTGTTCGTCAGCTCCAACGACGAATCCGACATCGATTCCCTTTTCACCATCTATGAAGGCTACTTCGTGGAGCTGATTCAGTACCATGAGGACTATTCCGAGCAGACGGACGCGGATGACGACTTCGCCCGCAGCCTGCTGTATGGGATTGAGTTTTCCCTAAGCGAAGCCCAGGCGGAATAACGCCTGACGCGTTTCCGGCCGGTCCGAGCGCCGGCCGGAAACGTTTCTGTTTCGGCAACGGCACGGCCAGATAAAGCGCAGGGAAGGTTTGCTCTTTCCCGGCTGCCAAAACCCACGTATGGAAGGACCCGCAGGGGACGCGTGCATGCACGCGCCGGTGAAAAACGATGACGATGCATAGAAGGCTTTTCTCTTTGCTGCTTGTGCTTGTGCTCGCCCTCGGTCTTGGCCTGGCCATCTGTCCGGCCGCCGCCGAAGAGGGCCTTGTGCTTGAGGACAAGAGGCTTTATCAGGATCATCCGCTGTACATCGACCTGGACCTGGATGCCAGCAGCAACGCCGATGACGACAATTTCGTCGTCATGCAGGAAGGCTCCGTCATCCTCTACGCGGAATCCGGCATGCACATGACGGTTTCGGAGGACAAGACCTCCTACACCCTCTACAACCCCAGCAGCGCGGCGAGGAGCATCACGCCCGGCACGCCGGTGGCCTTCATCGACAGGCAGGAACCGCAGGCCTATATCTTCCTGCCCACCCATGTTGCGGTTCAGGCGGACCACATCGTCTTTTCGTGCAGCCCGGAGAGCGTATCGGGGGAGCTGCTGTTTCAGAAGGCCGGGCTGAAGTACGAGCATACCTTTGATTTCAGCCATGACTTTGACTATTCCACCGCCCTCAAGACGGTGACGTTCAAAGGCAAGCTCAGCGGCCAGTTTTACCTTCGTGTTTTCTATAACATCATCTCCCTCGAAGTGGATAGCTGGGTGTCCTACAACCTGACCGACGCGGTTCTTGATGTCAATGACAACTTCTCCCAGGAGATCCCCCTCGCAAAGATCTCGTTTACCGGCATTCCCGGCCTGGGGCCGGAAATCGGCATAGGGCTTGGCCTGGCTGTCGAGGGGGATACAAAAATCAGCTTTGATCTGAAGGGCGGCAAGACCGGGTTCAGCGGCGGCGTCTATATGTTCCATAAGCCGAAATTCAACAGCATTTCCGAAAAGCCCAATCTGGACATGACGGAGATTATCGCCGAGGGCAGCTTTGAAGCAGACCTGACCCTGGGCCCCTCTGTCGACATATTCTCCGTGGCCGGCTTCGGGTGCGACATTGCCGCGGGCGTTGCCGTTACGGCCGAGCTCACCGGCGACGAGGGCGGCAGGCCGGTGAACCCCACGCAGGACGCGCAGGTGCGCCCTGTCAACCCCAACGTATGGCATGTGTGCAAGGAACTTTCCTGCCTGCAGGGCGAGATTGACGAGCTTGCAAAGCTGGAGGCCTGGATCCAGTTTGGCGGACATGTCGCGTCGGTGCATTACGACCTGTTGCACGTGAAGCTTTCCGACTTCCACTACTCCTTTACCTTCAAGGAATTCAAAATGAAGCCATGCCAGCATTACCTTTATCAGGTAGGCGTCAGGGTCGTAGATGAAACGGATCGCAAGCCTATGGATGGGGTGACCGTCACCTATACGACCGTGCCGCCCTACTCCGACCGACGAGGCAAGGATTACATCGAGGGCGTGACCGACAAGGACGGCTACGTTTATCTCTACATGCCGGCAGGAGAGGTCAAAATCACCGCCACCTCATGGCAGGATGATCCGGATGATCATCTGGGACAGGGAAAGGTGAAAAAAACGGAGCCTTACACTGTTGTTGAGAGCGGACAACTCCAGCAAACCACGATTGAGCTCCCTCTTTACCACTATATGGAACTGGTCTACTTTGACGAAAACGCGGGCGGCGATAAGGTGGAAAACATGCCGCAACCGTTTTGGGTGGAAGAAGGCCATACGGGCAAGCTCCCAAATGAGGTCCCACGGCGTAAAGACTATTTTTTCGCATGGTGGTCGACAAATAAAGATGGCACGGGAACCAAGTATTTTCCCGGCGACGATATAACGGTGGACGATGAAAATATTCCGTTGTATGCGCATTGGGTGCAGGATCAACCCAAGGTGGATTTCCGCACCATCACCTACGTGGCTGGTGGCGATGACGTCGTGCTGCCGGACAATCCCCAGATTTATCGTATGAGGCAAGAGGGCGTTACGTTGCTCAACCCCTTGCGCAAGGATTATATTTTCACCGGCTGGACATGCGCAGATATCGGACTCTTCGACCCGGAGCTGCGTGTAACTGTTCAATGGAATCAACAATCAGGAGATAAATCCGACTACGTCAACAGAACCTACGTAGCCAACTGGAAACACGTAACCTACAACGTCATCTGGCGCAACTGGGACGGCTCATGGCTGGACATAAGCCGGGATTTGTACAACGAAAAGCCCATCTACGAGGGGCCCAATCCGCCCGTCAGGCCGTCGGACGACAGCTACTTCTACGTATTTGCCGGCTGGTCGCCTGCTGAAATCAAGGTGGTCACCGAGGACGCGGAATACACCGCCGTCTACACCGCCTATCCCCTGCTCAAGCTCATTTCCTCCCCCACCGATCAGACGCTCCCGGAGGGCGAGGAGGCCGTGTTCCGGGTGGTGGCCGCCGGCGGCGAGGGGACGCTGACCTATCAGTGGTACGTCATCCCCGCCGCGTCGGCGTCCGACGGGGCGCAGGCTTCGGGCGGTGAGCCCATCTCCGGCGCCACCACCGATACCCTTCGCGTCACTTCCAGCGAGGAGGTCAGCGGCAACCGCTATTACTGCCTGGTGCAGGATCAGGTCGGTCAGGCGGTGGCTTCGGACCCGGCCCTGCTCACGCTGTATCGCCCCGCGCCGCAGACCGGCGACCGCTTCCCGCTGGGGGCCGCGCTGGCGCTGCTGGCGATGAGCGGCGCGGCGCTGGCGCTGATCGCAGTGCGGCAGAGAAAGCACAGCAGCCTGTAAGCAAAGTCCGTGTTCCGGGCATTGTCCGCGGCCCCCGATGTGTGCTATAATCCGGAAAGGATGAAGGAAGCATATCAGGAAAGCGAGGCTGGCTGCTCTTTGAACACGGATGAGGAACTCTATGCCCGCTTTCTGTGCGGGGAGGACGATGCCATACGTCAGCTGATGGACCGGTATCTGGAGCGGCTGACGCTGTTCTGTTTCACCTTTCTGCACAGCCTGACGGAAGCGGAGGACATGGCGCTGGACGCCTTTGCAGTGGTCGCCATGAAGCGCAGCACCTGGTATGGCGGCAGTTTTCAGCGCTGGCTGTACCGCATTGCCCGCAACCTTTCCATCTCCCGTTTCCGCAAGCTTCGGGTGGTTCAGGTCCCCTTTGACGAAGCGCACCACCTGACGGAGTCCGGCGCGGACGCGGTCTACTGGCGGCAGGAGGAAACCGAGGCGCTCAAAGCGCTCCTCGGCAGGCTTGCGCAGGACGAGCGCCGCGTGCTCACGCTGCTGTATCTGGAGAACATGAGCTATGTCCAGGTGGCTCAGGCCCTGGGCATGGACGAAAAGAGGGTCGATAATCTGGCCTACCGCGGCAAAAAGCGGCTGCGGGAATGGCTCATACAGGAGGGAAGAGGCCGTGAGTGAAACGCTTGTCTGCGTGCTGGTGGCATTGCTGGCATTTGTCTGTGGCATGGCCGCCGCCATCCTTGTCAAAACGGTTCATCTGGAGAAGAAGGAACATGACCGCAATCGTTCTTTATGAGGTTCTGCATTGCCTCGTGGCCGTGTGCGCGGCGGTCTGGCTGTTTTTCCGGGCTGTCCATGGGGCGGAGCGGTCCGCGCTCTATGTGCTGGCCGGCGCGGCGGCCTGCCTGTTTCTCGGGGATGTCTACTGGCTGGCGCACCTGATCATCCGCGGCGAGCCCCCCACCATCTTTTCCGCCTGCGATGTGGCCTATATCGGCTTTCTGCTGATGTTCAACGCCGCCCTGCCCCGCGTGGAACCGCGGCATTCGTTACGGCGTCCCTTCACGCTGTGCATGGCGGCCTTTGCCCTGTTCAACGCCGCGGCGTGGATGGTCTGGACCGGGGTGTGGTTCAACAATCTGCTCTGGGGGATTCCCATGCTGGTTCTGGCCCTGCACAGCGCCATGCTGGCGGATCAAAGGCTGTCCTCGGCCCGGTGCGGCGTATTTTTCGCGTCGCTGGTCCTGTTGGTCATCTGTGAGGCCTCCGTCCTGGCAGGAGGCGTGCGCAGCGTGGCGGGCCCGCTGTGCACCGTGCTGTGGGTGCTGGCGCTTGGCCAGCTGGCTTTCCTGCTGAAAGGAACGGGCAGCCTGAAACGGCTGCCGGTTCCCGCGTGGGCCCTGCTGATGTTCTTTTGCGAATGCGCGTCCTTTTTGGCGCAGGGGGCGGTCTACTATGGGTTTCAGGTGGTGACGATGACCTGTTTCGTCTGCGCCGCGATGTCGGCCGTGAGGGAGGGAGAGGCGCGTCATGCGGTCTGATCTGTTGCTGGCCTGCATCATGGGGCCGCTGCTGGCCGTTTTCCTGCTGAAGGGCAGGGCGCGCCGCCTGCTGGCCTCGATCTTTGGCGGCATGCTGATCGCGTTTCTGTCGGGTTCTATCAGCGGCTTTCTGGCGGGACTGGTGAGCTACGACGCCATGGCGGCGGTGCTCTACATCAGCCCGGCGGTGGAGGAAGGGCTGAAGCTGATTCTGTTTCTGCTGTTTCTCTTCGTCTGCCAGCTGGAGGATGCGGAGCTTCCCGACATTGCCGTGGGCGTCGGCGTGGGCTTCGCGATGATGGAAAGCATCGCCCTGCAGCATGCTTCGGGCGACGTCTGGGCCATGCGGCTGTTCGCGCGCGCCTTCTGTTCCGCGCTGATTCATGTCGCCTGCGCGCTGATGCTGATTCTGGCGGTGCGCATGGTCCGCCGCATGGCGCTGGAAACCCTCAGCGGTATTCTGGGCATCTACGCGGTGACGGTGACGGTGCATGCGCTCTACAACCTGATGGTATCTGCCGGGGGTGCGGGCGAAGTCGCAGGCTATTGCCTGCCGGCCCTGCTGATTGGCGCATGGAAGCTATGGCCCGCAATCCGAAAGAGCTATGGGAGGTGAGGAATGTGCGAATTTCAAGCGAGCAGGTAAACGAGGTGTTCCGCAGGGCCAGCTTGTTGCGAGCCCGACGTATCCGCCGCAAGAAAATTCTGCTGTGCGTCTGTTGCTTTGCGCTTTCCTTTCATCTGATGCTTCTGCTCAAAGGCAGAATCAGCATGACGGTCGCAGCCAACACGTCGTCTTACGGTTCCCTGGTGTTTGAGGGCATTGGCAGCCATTATGTGATGATCGCCGTCGTCTTTTTCCTGCTCGGCATTCCTGCCGGACTGGGAATCGACGCGCTTATTCGCCGCCTGCGCAGTCGCAGAATTGCCCGTTTCGCCCGGAAGTTGATGGATGGGGAGAAGGGGGCTTCATCCGATCGCTGATATGCAAACGCCATGCGTGGGCCGCCGTGTGCTGCGTTCCCACGCTTTTTTGCGTGCGGCCAGCGTATTGCTTTTTTGCTCAAAAAACGGTATGATGAAACAAGCGCGGGCTTCATTGCCGCGAAGGGAAGAGGAATTGAGCGGAGGTGCGCAATGGAACGCAATCTGAGCTTCGATACCGAAGGAGTAAAAAGCGTCGCCGTCCATCTTGGGTGGGCGCAGCTGGAAATGTTTGCGGATGAAGTGGACAGGATTCAGGTGATGGCCGCCGGGGACGACGGCAGCGTGGAGGACCTGCGCATCGCGGTGAAGGATGGCGTCCTTTTGGTAGAGCAGCCGCAGTACGGGCTCTCGCTCAACATCATGGAAAGCCGCTGGCTGCAGGTATGCGTGCGCGTGCCCAGCCAGTGGAAGGGGAATGTCGCGCTAAGCACCCTGTCCGGCCTGATCAGCGCGCGCAAGCTCTGCGCGGACAGTCTTTCGCTGGAAACCGTCAGCGGCGATTTGCGCGCCGTGCGCATCACGGCTGCCGACGCCACTCTCAAAACCGTTGGCGGCGATATGCGCGGCGAGCAGCTGACGGCGGAGAATCTGAGCGTGCGCAGCGTGAGCGGCGATGCGGCGCTTGACGCGCTGAGCGTCAAGTCGCTCAAGTGCACCAGCGTCACCGGCGAGCAGACCTACAACATGACGTCCGCCTTTCAGAAGGTGGATGTGACCGCCGTTTCCGGCAACGTGATCATCACTGCACCGGTGGAGGCGATGGACGTGAACCTGCGCTCCATCAGCGGCCGCGTGCGCACCGAGGGCGTCAGCATCCGCGAGGGCGAGGACGTGCCCAGCGTTCGGGTGACCGGCGTGACGGCGGATCTCAAACTCATCAGCATCAAGGAGTAACCCTGTCGAATCTTACTTTTGAGAGGATGGTTTTCCCCATGGCGAAGAATCATTTCGGCGGTTTTGGCGGCGGCGCCAACATGCAGCAGCTCATGCGTCAGGCGCAGAAGCTGCAGGAGCAGATGGCCAGGGCGCAGGAGGAACTGGACGAGCGCGAATTCAGCGCGCAGGCCGGCGGCGGCATGGTCAGCGTGACGGTGAGCGGCAAGCGCGAGCTCAAGCATCTGCAGATCAAGCCCGAATGCGTGGACCCCGACGATGTGGAAATGCTTCAGGATATGATCCTGGCCGCGGTGAACGAGGCGCTTCGCAATGCCGAAGAAACGCGCAACGCTGAAATGGCCAGGCTGGCTCCCGGCATGGGAGGCATGTTCTAAGCCATGGCGCAGCAGTTGGAGCCTATCGCCCGCATGGTCGCGCAGCTTTCGCGCCTGCCGGGCATCGGGCAGAAAAGCGCGCAGCGGCTGGCGTATCACATCATCGGCATGCCGCTGGAGGATGTGCGCGAGCTGGCCGGCGCCCTCTATCAGGGTCGGAAGGCCGTTCGCTACTGCGCCGTATGCGGCAACTACGCCACCGGCGAGCTGTGCGATATCTGCGCCGACGAGCGCCGACGCAACGGGCAGATCTGCGTGGTACGCGATCCGCGGGACGTGGCCGCCATCGAGCGCATGCATGATTTTCACGGCAGCTACCACGTGCTGCACGGCACCCTCTCCCCCATGGACGGCATCGGCCCGGAGGATATCCGCATCCGGGAGCTGCTGACGCGCCTACAGGATCATTCGGTCAAAGAGGTCATCCTGGCCACCAATCCGGATATCGAGGGCGAAGCCACGGCCTCCTACATTGCCCGTCTGCTCAAGCCCATGGGGGTTTTGGTCACGCGCATCGCGCACGGGGTTCCCGTGGGCAGCGATCTGGAATACGCGGATGAAATCACCCTCTCCAAGGCGATGGAGGGACGGCGGGAAATGTGACCTGGCGCCGCGCTGCACAGCGCGGCGCTACAGACCGTTGAAAAACCCCTGATGTTGGAGAGATCCGCGTTTCCTGCGCCCTACGGGCGCTCGCAATGCTCGCAAAGAATGCTGCGGCATAAGGCTTTGGGGCGCCGGAGGGAAGCGTCAGCCCGGTAGACTGTTGCCGCCAAAGGCGGCAAAGCGACCCGCAAGTGCGCCGAAAGAAAGCGTGTGCCCGGTGGGCACTTGGCCCCGAAGGGGCCAAAGCGACCTGGAGGCGTGAGCAAATACAAGGGCTGTGCGCGGTAGCGCACAGAACGCCGATATTTGCGAAGGCAGGGAAGCGCGAATGATTGAGCAACCTGGGAGGACCCTGTACCCCGCACTTTGTCGGCAGCCTGGCGCCGCGCTGCACAGCGCGGCGCTGTTTGATATTTTTGATACGAAAGGCGGAACGGCCCATGGCTTTCCTTGGCAATATGACCCCTGCCACCGCGCTATGCATGGCGCTTGCGTTGCTGTGCGCCGTGCTGCTGGCGGTGCTGCTGGCCGTAGCGCTACGCGGACGACGGGCCGCAAACGAGGCGTTTTCCTCGCTGGAGGATATGCTCCAGCGCGAACTGCAGCAGACCGAAGGCGTGCTTGGCCAGCAGAGCGACCAGCGCCGTGAGGAACTTCTGCGTGCCATCAGCCAGCTTGGGGAGAACCTGTCCGGCACGTTTGGCGCGATGAGCCGCTCCCAGGCGGAGCAGGTCAACGCGCTCATCCGTCAGAGCTACGACAACGCGCAGGCGTTCGACCTGCGCCAGCAGGGCATGCAGCGCATCGCCGACGAGAGCCTCAAGCGCATCGAGGCGCGCATGCAGGGCTCGGAGGCCGCATTGGCGCGCGCGATGTCCCAGAACGAATCGCGCATGGAGGCGCTCAGGACCACAATGGCGGAGAGCGCGCGGCTGATGCGAGAGGAAAACGCCCAGAAGCTGAGCGAGATGCGCCAAACCGTGGACGAAAAGCTGAGCGCCACGCTAGAGAAGCGCCTCACCGCCAGCTTTTCGCAGGTGAGTGAGCGCCTGGAGCAGGTCTACCGGTCGCTGGGCGAGGTCCACAGCATGGCCAGCGGCGTGGGCGACCTCAGACGCATGCTGGGCAACGTCAAAACCCGCGGCGTATGGGGCGAAATTCAGCTGGGCGCGCTGCTGGAAGAAGCCCTGACCGACACGCAGTACCAGCGCAATGTGGCCGTTTCGCCCGGCTCCGGCGAGCGGGTGGAATTCGCCGTGTGCCTGCCCGGCCGTGAGGAAGGCGGCTCGCCGGTCTATCTGCCCATCGACAGCAAGTTTCCTCAGGAGGACTACGCCCGTCTGGCAGAGGCTGCCCAGAATGGCGATCAGGCGTCGGTAGACGCCGCGCGCAAAGCCCTGATGACCGCTGTGCGCACCGAGGCCCGCCGCATCGGCAAGTACATCGCTCCGCCGCATACCACGGATTTTGCGGTAATGTTCTTGCCGCTGGAAAGCCTCTATGCCGAGGTGATGCAGCATGCCTCCGCGGTGGAGGCCATCCAGCGCGAGCAGCGGGTGCTCATCGCGGGTCCCAGCACGCTGTTGGCTTTGCTCAACAGCCTGCAGATGGGCTTCCGCACGCTGGCCATCGAGCGGCGATCCGCCGAGGTGTGGAAGCTGCTGGGGGCCGTCAAGGCCGATTTCGGCAGCTTTGCCACGGTGCTGAAAAAGACGCAGGAGAAGCTGCAGCAGGCTACCGACAGCATCGACACCGCCTTTGCGAAAACGCGCGTCATTGAAAAGCGCCTGCGCCGCGTCGAAGCCGTGGAGGATGCGCAGGCCCAGGAGCTGACCGACGGGGAGGAAGAAGCATGAGGCCCATGCGTCGCGCGGAACGCCAGATTGCCGATGAAGCCGGCATCCGCGCCATTCTGGAGCGCTGCCGGGTGTGCCGCCTGGCTCTTTGGGATGAGGAAGGTCCCTACATCGTGCCGATGAGCTATGGCTACCGGTGGGACGAGGGCGGACTCAAGCTGTATTTCCACTGTGCCGGCGAGGGGCGCAAGCTGGACGCGCTCCGCCGGGACCCGCGTGTCGCCTTCGAGATGGACGCAAACTATGCGGTTATCGGTGCGAAAAGCGCCTGCGGCTATACCTGCGCCTACTGCAGCGTGACAGGCGCAGGCGTGCTGCGCGTGGTGAAAAGCCCGCAGGAGGCATGCGAGGGCATGTCCTGCCTGATGCGGCGGCAGACGGGCAGGGACTTTTCCTTCACACCCGCCATGCTCAGCGGCGTATGCGTGCTCTGTCTGGATGTACAGAACATATGCGGCAAACGCAACGGCCCGGCGTAATGCCGGGCCGTTGCTATATTCGCTCATCCTCAGTCAGGGCCTCTCCCCTCCCGGCGTGACGCTTTCTAAACGCCGTGGGCGTTTCGCCGGTCTGTGCCTTGAACACCTTGGTAAAATAGTTTTCATCCGGAACGCCCACCGCACGTGCCACATATTTAACGGGTTCAGTCGTGTTCAAAAGCAGATCCATGGCCGACTGTATGCGGCGGGAGGTGACCAGCTGCATGGGCGTAAGCTGAAAATGCTCCTTGCAGATGGCGTACAGCTTCGTCTTGCCCACGCTCAGCGCCTCGGCAATCCCGCTGGAATCCAGCGTCTCGGTGTAATGCGTGTCGATGTAGCTCTGCAGAAGGTCGGCGTCGTCGCGGCGGCTGGTGGCCTGCAGGCCGGAGAGACGCACCTCGCTCACGCAGGCCTCCACGATTTCCAGGCAGGCCGTCATCTGACGGGCCGAAATCCGGCGCAGGCGCAAAAAAGCCTGGTACAGCGCTTCCTGATCCGGGTACCAGGCGCACCGGGTCTTGACGCGCCGCCATTGCTCCTCGCGCGGCGCATCGTCGAGCATCTGTCCGAAGAGAATGGTCGCCACCGTGCGCCGCTTTTCCGTCACGGGCAGGGCTACCTCATACAACCCCGCATGGCAGAGGTATTTGCGACGCACCTGCGTGCGCCCCACCTCCTCGGCTGCTTTCCCGTCACAGGCGTGGCAGCGCGCAAAGCCGCTCTCCTCCTGCATGATCAGCCCGCAAAACGGCGCCTTGAAGCTGCTGGCGTACAGCTCGTTCCCCCATTCGTCCATCAGGGAAAACTTGATGCCCGTCAGAAGGTGCAGATTGTTGAGCAGCCGCCCCAGGCGCTGAAAATCGTCCTTGCTCAGCATTTGCAGCCCGCCTTTCCATCTGTTAAGTGTATTATAGCGCATTTATCAGAAAAACGAAAGATTTTACTAGATTTCAGGAAAGGTTTCTCTTAGCTTTTGCGCGCGTTCGTGCTATGCTATGAATGTCAACCGAACCGTACGAGATAAAAGGGGCGTGGCACAGATGAAACCTGTTCTGGTCATCATGGCTGCCGGACTGGGCAGCCGTTTTGGGGGATTGAAGCAGATCACGCCGGTGGACGATGCCGGCCATATCCTGATGGACTATTCCATCTTCGACGCCATGCGCGCGGGTTTCGGGCGCGTGGTCCTGATCATCAAGCCGGAGCTGGAAGCGGATTTTACCAATCTGATCCTTTCGCGCCTGGGCGGTGAGGTGCAGGTGGATTTCGCCTATCAGACGCCGGACCGGCTGCCCGAAGGCTTCTCCATCCCTCAGGGGCGCGTCAAACCCTGGGGCACCGCGCATGCCGTGCTGTGCGCCCGTGAGAAGATCGACGCGCCGTTCTGCGTGATCAACGCTGACGACTTCTACGGTCGTACCTCCTTTGAGAGCATCGCGCAGTTTTTGACCACCGAGGCTTCTCCCTCCTCGCACGCCATGGTGGGCTACCGCATTGAAAACACCCTGACCGAAAACGGCCATGTGGCGCGCGGCATCTGCCAGACCGACGAGCACAGCATGCTTGTGTCCGTGACCGAACGCACGCATATCGAGCCGCGCGAGGGCGGAGCGGCCTACACTGAGGACGGCGAGCACTTTACCTTCGTCCCGGCCGGCACCTATGTGAGCATGAACATGTGGGGCTTCCATAATGCCATTCTGGAGGAGATCGACACGCGCTTTGCGCCGTGGCTGCGGGAGAACCTGCCCGTCAACCCCCTCAAGTGCGAATACTTCCTCCCGCTGATTCCCAATCAGCTGCTTACGGAGGGGAAGGCCACCGTGAAGGTGCTGCCCACGCATGAGCGCTGGTACGGCATGACCTATGCCGACGATATGCCCAACATCCGCGCTGCGCTCGCCTCCATGCGGGAGAGCGGCCTATATCCCGAACATCTGTGGAGGAAATAAGCATGGAGAACATCTATCGCCAATTTGCCCTGGATGGCCTGCCCATCAGCTGCGCGCGCTACGGCAGCGGGCATATCAATGAAACCTACCTGCTGGTGACCAGCCGCCCGCATCTGTACATTCTGCAGAAGATCAACAGTTACGTATTCCACAACGCCTCCGGGCTGATGGACAACATCATCGCCGTGACCGAAGCGCTGCGCAAGCACGACCCCGATCCCCGGCACGTGCTCACTTTGGTGCCCACGCTGGAGGGCAAGCCGTACCTGACCGTGGGAGAAGGCGAATATTGGCGGCTGTATGAATTCGTGACCGACAGCCTGTGCCTGGACAAGCCCGAAAGCGTGGACGACCTGAAGCAGAGCGGCGTGGCATTCGGCATGTTCCAGAATCAGCTGGCGGACTTCCCCGCCCACACGCTGACGGAAACCATCCCCCATTTTCACGACACACCCGCGCGCTATGAGCAGCTCAAGCAGGCTGTGCGCGAGAACCGGGCCGGACGGCTGGAGGAAGTGCGCGCCGAGCTGGACTTCTACCTGGCGCGCGAGCAGGATGCTGCCGCGCTGATGGACCTGTGCCATGCGGGCAAGCTTCCCCTGCGCGTAACTCACAACGACACCAAGCTCAACAACGTGATGCTGGACCGCTTCACCCGCGCCCCGCTGTGCGTGATCGACCTGGATACCGTGATGCCTGGCCTGGCGGCCAACGACTTCGGCGATTCCATCCGCTTCGGCGCCTCCACGGCGGCGGAGGATGAAAAGGATCTCGACCGGGTGACAATGTCGCTGGAGCTGTTTGAAACCTATGCCGAAGGCTTCCTCAGCGCCTGCGGCGCGCGGCTGACCCAGACGGAGATCGACACTTTGCCCCTGGGCGCCAAGCTGATGACGCTGGAATGCGGCTCGCGCTTCCTGGCCGATTACCTCAACGGCGACATCTATTTCCACGTATCCCGCGAAGGCCACAACCTGGACCGGGCCCGCACGCAGATGAAGCTGGTGGCGGACATGGAGGCCAAGTGGGACCGCATGAACGCCATCGTGCAGGCGGCCGCGCAGAAGGCGCGCTGATCTTCCCACGCCGGAAAAAACGGGAGTCGGAATCGACCCGCCCCGTTTTTTTTTGCGCAATATCAGGCAGGAAAGGCTTGTTTGGATATGGAAAGAGATATTCCGGAAGCTAAAAACTCTATATTAACATAAGAGTTTGGAGGCGTGCGTCGTGAAGCGGGACCTTCTTTCCATCGGCAAAATGGCGGAAATGAATCAGGTTACGGTGCCTACGCTGCGTCTCTACGATCAGCTTGGCCTGCTCAAGCCGCGCCATGTGGATGAACAAACCGGCTACCGGTATTACGACATCAACCAGAATGCGCGTCTGGATATGATCGCTTACATGAAGGAGCTGGGCATGAGTCTCAAGGAAATCCGGGATGTGCTGGAGGCCGAGGATATCGCCCTGATCGAGCAGATCCTGGCGCGCAAGAACGAGCAGATTCACCGGCAGATGCGCGACCTGCGCCTTCGGCACAACGCGGTGGAGCGCGCCATCGCCAGCATTGAGCGCTATCGAAAATCGCCCGCCACGGGCACCATCGCGCTGGAATATATCGACCGGCGCTATGTCTGGGGCATTCCCTGCCCCGAGAACTTCTACGAAAAGGACATCGCTTCCTATGAGCAGGCGCTCATGGACCTTCGACGGGCGCTGCTCAAAATGAGCTGCCCGCAGATTCATTCCTATAATACCGGCACCTCCATCACGCGCGACGACTTTGCCCACGGCCGCTTTGTGGCCGACCGCGTGTTCATCTTCACCGATCAGCAGGCCCAGGCCTGCGGTCTGGCCGCTTCCGTGGTGGACAGCGGGATGTACGCCTGCATTTACCTCGACGATTATGACGACGAGATCGCCTGCGCGGGCAAACTGCTGGACTTTTGCCGGAATAACGGCTATCGCATCGCGGGAGACTACCTGTGCGAGGTGCTCACAGAGTTCAACGTATTCGACGGAGACCAGCGCGGCATGTTTATGCGCCTTCAGGTGCCGGTCGAATTTTCCAGAACCCCTTGACCCTCCTGTTGGATGAGCGTTTATACTATTGTTAACAAAATCACAAGGAGGTCCCCTTTTATGGAAAAGATCAAGGTCGTACAATATGGCTGCGGCAAGATGAGCAAGTACATCCTGCGCTACCTCTACGAACATGGCGCGCAGATCGTGGGCGCCATCGACGTGGACCCCGCCGTGGTGGGCCAGGATGTAGGCGACTTCGCGGGCCTTGGCGTAAAGACCGGCGTCATCATTTCCAATGACGCGGATAAAGTGCTCGACGAATGCGCGGCGGACGTAGCCATCGTTACTTTGTTCAGCTTTATCGGGGACATCTACGACCACGTGGAAAAGTGCGTGCTGCGCGGCATCAACGTCATCACCACCTGCGAGGAGGCCATCTACCCCTGGACCACCGCCGCCGCCATGATCAACAAGCTGGATGCGCTGGCCAAAGAAAACGGCTGCACCATTACCGGCTCCGGCATGCAGGATACCTTCTGGATCAACATGGTGGCCATGGTGGCCGGAAGCTGCCACCGCATCGAGAAGATCAAGGGCGCCTACAGCTACAATGTCGAGGATTACGGCCTGGCCCTGGCCAAGGCGCACGGCTGTGACCTGACCCTGGAGGAGTTCGAGGCGCAGATCGCCCATCCCGACGCGTTCGAGCCCTCCTATGCCTGGAACGCCAGCGAAGCCATCTGCAACAAGCTGGGTCTGACCATCAAGTCCATCACCCAGAAGCATGTGCCCTATACCGTGGATCATGACCTGGATTCCGCCACGCTGGGCAAGACCATCAAAGCCGGCAACTGCATCGGCATGTCCGCCGTGGTGACGATCGAAACCATGCAGGGCATCACCATTGAGGAAGAAACCATCGGCAAGGTGTACGGACCCGGGGATGGCGACATGTGCGACTGGTGGATTACGGGCGAGCCGGATACGGAATTCCATGTGGTGAAGCCCGCCACCGTGGAGCACACCTGTGCCACCATCGTCAACCGCATTCCCAGCCTCCTCAACGCGCCCGCCGGCTACGTCACCTGCGACCAGCTGGAGGAGATCGGCTACCTGACTTATCCCATGGAGTATCACGCGTAATTTCCCCGCATGACGCAATGGGGCCGCCCACTTGGACGGCCCCTCTTTTTTGTTGGTTTTGCCCGCCTACTCCCCGGTTGCCCTTTGCGCCGCTTCGTCAAAGAGTCGCTGCATCCCCTCCGGCGTTTCCCCTTCGCGCAGCCTGCGGCACAGAAGCACAAACCGCCCGTCCGCATGGTAGTAGCTGCATGTCAGCAGCATGAGCATCTCATCCTGCACGCTTACATCCGCGGGCGATATCCACGCAGAGCGTTTCTGCGCCGCTTCCAGATACGCCTGAAACGCATCCTCCGTATCAAAATTCATCGGCGTCACGTCAAAGTAGCCCGCCTCTCCCTCTAGCATGGAGGCGTGAAACGCCGCAACGGGCACATAATATGAGGTCTTTTCGTCATACAGGGTGCGGAAGGTGAGCAGGGCATGCGCAAACGCATAGCCGGCCTCTGCATATTTGGCCAGCGTGCCAAACATGGCCCCGCTTCTCATGTTGTGCCCGTGAAGCAGCAAAACGCGGTCCCGCGGATAGAACACGTTCATCCCATTGAGAAACACGGTGCCGTTGCTGTCCCATTCGCCAAAGAAATTGTGGCTCAGGTAATATTCGTTGTCGCGCTGCACCACGGGCAGGTCGATTGTATCCCCTGCCGTCAGCCAGCCGACGACATCCGGGTTTTCCCCGTAGAGCCGCAGGAAGTCCTCCTGCACGTTTGGAAGCTTCACCGGTGCGAGCATTGCATCCCGCCCGGCATCCTCCTCCGCGGGCACCTCTTCCTCGGCGGAAGCGGCGCTGATCAGCGCCGCAAACCAGCCGCCCGACGCGCCGGGCCGGTAGAGCTGCCTCACCTCGTCGCTCACGCTGCCCGCGCGCCACGTATCCACCAGATCAACGCCCACGATCAAGGCGGCAACCGTCAGTGATGCAACCATGACAACGGTCAGCAGGACATAGAGAATCTTTCGGGTCGTTTCATTCCGGTTGCTCATAACCCCTCCCTGGACTATGCGGAGCAGCTCCGCAGATTTAGTTACCTGCGCTTGAAACGCCTGCGCAGCATATAGGCCACCAGCGCCGTCAGCAGGCAGAGTCCCGCCACCACATAGCGCGTGGTCGTTTCGCCATAGCCCGTCTTGGGCACGTCGCTGTAGGTGCGACGCTTGTTGACAAACGTGGCGACCGTTCCGTTTTCGGTGAGCGTGCCCTCGGAGGAGGAGGCGCTGACGACATAGGCGTTGTTGGCCGCCTCGCTCACGATATATCTTGCTCCCACGGGGATTCCATCAATTCGGATGCTCTGGTTGTGCGCAAGCCGCACGGTCATCAAGCCGTTATCCATCGTTCCCGAAGGCGCGCCGCCCGTACCCGTGTAGGGATAGCTGGCGGCCAGCCGTGCGCCGCCGGCGTCCGTCAGGGTGATGGTGAATGTGAAAGCCTCCGTGGTGCTGGCGCCCTGTCCGGTCACGCTCTTGACCACGGTCAGACCCGCGGTGCGGTAGCGGTTTTCAAACACGATCGCGCCCGCTGCGTCGCCGTCCTTGACGTAGGTGAGATCGGCTGTCAGCGCGCCTTCCTGTTCCGCCACCGTGACCTCGACAACATATTCCGACGGGTCGTAGACATAGCCAAGCGCGTTTTCGGCGGTTTCCGTCACCCGATAGCGGTAGACGCCCGGATCGGTAAAGCGGATGCTTCCGAAGGTGAAGTCGCCCGGACCGGTGCGCGAGACGCTCGCCGTTCCGCCGGACCGGCCGCCCGGCATGGGTGCGCCTTCGTCCTGCGCCGCAAGGACGAAGGTAAAGCCGGCCCATGGCGCCGAGGCGACATCCACGCGCTTTTCGCCATGAATCTCCACATCTGCCGTCATCAGGGTATTTGTCACATCATAGCCCGTGACTTCAGCGCTATAGCCTGCGACCTTCTCCTCTGAGACGGCATAGGCGATTTCCACCCCGTCCTCATATTTTGGCTTGTTTTCAAACGACCATTTCCAGCCGGTATCCGCTGTGGCGATTCTCGTATCAACGATCTTGCCGTCGGCCAGCAGATATACGGCGATACTTTCGGGCCGCTTCCCATAGCGGTTGTTTTCATCGTTCCAGGTTTTTTCGCCCTCAATGTTCACGGTTTCCGGCTTGTGAGTGTTGGTGAGGATGAAGCCCACGGCGGCATCGCCGGTGACCTGCGGTTCATAGCCGCTCACGGCTTCCTCTCTGACGGTATAGACGATCTTGGCGCCCTGGCTGTATTCGTCCAGGCCGTCAAAGATTCCGCGCCATCCGTTGTCCTCATTGAGCAGGAGCTTTCTGCCGGTCTCCAGGCCGTCCGCCAAAAGCTCGACGGTGATTTTCTCCGGTCTGACGCCGTCCTGATTGTCAGCGTCCTCCCAGATCTTGGTCACGCCGACGCTGGTTTTGGGCGGAGAATAGCGGTTGGTCACATCAAGCCCCGAGACCTCCGCGATATACCCCGGCACAGGGTCCTCGGTAAGCGTATAGACGATCTCCGCGCCGTTTTCATACCTGGGCAGGCCGTTAAACGTCCATTTCCAGCCATCCTCCTCCGTCACGGTCTTTTCCGCCTTCTCCTCGCCGTCAGCCATCAGTCGGACGGTGATGCTTTCCGGGCGCAGACCGTCCTGGTCGTTTGCGTCCTCCCAGGTCTTTTTTCCGGAAAGGCTGATGGTCTCCGGCGTATGCCGGTTGGTCACGTCAAAGCCGTCGATCTCCGGATTGTATCCCGGCACCGGGTCCTCGGCAAGCGTATAGGTGATCTCCACGCCGTTTTCGTACCTGGGCAGGCCGTCAAACGTCCATTCCCATCCCTCCTTCTCTGTGACGGTCTTTTGCGCCTTCTCCTCGCCGTCGGCCATCAGACGGATGGTGATGCTTTCCGGGCGCAGGCCGTCCTGGTCGTTACCATCCTCCCAGGTCTTGGCGCCGGAAATATTGATTGTCTCAGGCAGGTTGGAGACATGGATCGCCTGGTTGGTGCCGGTTACGCTCGCGCCGGGAACGTTTACGACCCACGCCGGATTCACCGTCGCCGTTCCCTCATAGGGTACCAGGACGCCCTCCGGGCTTTCCGCGGCGGTGCCGTCCAGCACGTAGCCGGGCGCGGCTTCGACTTCCTCAATGACGTAGACCTGATACCAGTTGAGCGTTCCGAAGGCGGCCTCGCCCTGATCGTCGGTGTGCACGGTCGCAAGCAGCGTGGTATGGTCAAGCGCGGCAGTCTGCGCGGCCTGAACGCTGTCGAAGGGCCCGTACAGCCTGAACGCCGCGCCGGCGACCGGAGCGCCGCCGATTGCGTCCGTTTTGAACACGGATACATTGCGGCTCAGGATTAGGCCGATATCCTTGGTGTTGTCGAAGATACCGCTGGTGGCGTAGAGGTAGAAGCGCTCCGACACGAAGCTTCTCTCGGATGCCTTGACGAAGTTGTTGTCGCTGGCTTCGTCCGCATAAGCGCCGCCCGGAAGCAGCTCGCTTGGATCGCGGGAATAGCCGGTTTGCCTGCCCGGATTGCCGCCGCCAAGAGAGGTGACCTGCGCGATCACGCCGCCGCTCTCCGGGATGGTGACGGCAAGGTTGTACGTCTTGGGCGCGCTGCCCTTCAGCCAGGCGGGGTTGAGCGGGTTGTTCGGGGCCGTGCCGCTGTAGAGATCGCTCTGGCTCGCGCCGCCCTTGGGATCGGCAGAGTCAAGACCGTCAAAGACATAATTGGCGTTCCAGCCGGAAGGCATGCTGTAGCTGGTCGTGCCGCTGGCGCTTGGGGCAGTTCCCTCAAAGCTGTTCAGCCTGATTTCGACGCAGTCCAGCAGCTTTTCAACGATCGCGTCTCCGGCAAGGTCTGCCGCCGATTCCCCGCTTTCCCGGATACCGTTGGCGTTCTTGTCAATCCAGACATGCCCGCCCACCTTGACGGGTTGAGGCAGGATGGTGGCGGATACGGAATTGGAACTGAGCGGCTGTACAGACGTCGCGCTGCCGATTCCCTGTTCGGCGCCGGGGCCCTCGATGTAATGGGAGAAGTGGCACGCAAAGTCGTTTACCGTATTCTGCCACGCGCGGCTTTGCAGCTCCTCCTGGGAAAGCTCGCCCACATCCATGCGGTATTCCACGACATAGCTTTCGCGGGAGGCCAGCGCGACCGACGCGTCCTTTCGAACCGCCAGAGCAATGGCCGTCACCGTTCCCTCCGGGCTGGCGCTCCAGCCGGCGGGAAGCGACGCCGCGTCATATTTCAGCTTTTCCACCGAGGCATAGACGGCGGCCGGGCTGCTGATCTCCCCCTGGTAATAGAAAACCTTGTACTCAGAATCGGAAATCGCGTGGCTGCTGCCTCCGCCGTCAATCCGTGCCACGCCTGTTACGCCGCCGAAATTCATGCCCCATGCGCTGCCTCTGGAGGTGCCGGCGTAGGTCACGTCCCCCCTGGCGGGCAGAATATCCAGCAGCGTCACATCGGTATAGTGGTAGTTGGCGGAGAGGTTGGTCAGGATCAGCCGGTAGTCCATGAAGCCGCCGTTGTTCACCGTGGACAGCCGGTCGGCTGTAAAGCCGATGGCGGCGGATCTGTCGCCGCGCCCCATCTTGAGCAGCGCGGCGTCCGATGAAGCCGTCCATCCCACCGTTGCCATGGCGGAGATATAACCAAAGCCCGCCATGTCGTCCAGCATCGTTTGGAGCGCCGTCAGCCTTTCTGAACCGACAAGCGTGGTCAGCGCGCCCTCGAGCGGCGGAGGCCATGCCCCATCCGCTGTTTTCCAGGAGGTGGAACGCGGGTTTTCCTCGCTTTGCACGCTTTTTTCACGGCTGCCTGCGATGACATGGTTGTTCACATCCGCCCCATAGGTGGCCACAGCGCTGGTGGATTTCACCCGGAGCGTCAACTGCACGCTCTCCCCCGGATCAAGCGATCCGCTGAGAAACATAAACAGCGCCGTTTCCCCTTTGCTCGTATTGGAGCGCACATTTTCAACCGTAATACCCTCCGGGGCGTCCGTCAGCTGAACGTCCCCGTTCGCGCCGTCGAGCAGCATGCCCTGCGGCAGCAGATCCACCAGGAAGGGATTGATCATCGGAGCCTCAGCGGATGCGCTGTTGGTCAGGGTGATGGTATAGGTGACCGTCTCTCCGTCAAGCGAAAGGGCGTTTTTGTCCGCGGCGCATGCCACGCTGATTCTGGCCGTTTTCAGCTCGCCAAAAGCATTGTCCGCCGTCGAGGTCAGCGTATCCGTCATACGGTCGTGCAGACCCTGCTGCACGCCCCTGGTATCCCACGAGCGGTAGGTCATGGTCGTCCGGGCCGTGTTGGTCACCTTCGTAATGGCCTGCACGCCCTCGCCGCCCGTCTGGCGCTCCAGGGCGATGGTTACCTTCACCTCGCCGGGCGCGAAGTGCTGACCCAGGGCATAGCCTGTGGCTTGCAGAAAGGCCGGGCATTCATAGGAAACCACCGCGTATTTCACCTTTTCGGGGCTTTGGGGCCGCACGGTCTGCGCGGCGGAAGCGATATCCACCGTCTTGCTGTCAAGCAGCGTATCGTCGAAACCGTAGAACGTCACCTTCGCCTGTATGCCGCTGTCTTTTCCGCTCCAGTAGGCGTTCGTATCATGCGAGGCCGGGCCGACCGCAACCTGGGTAACGGTATACCTGTCCCGCAGATATGCGTCAAAGTCCAGCGCGGCGGTTTCGCTGTACGCATCCAGTCCCAGTTCCTCCAGCACATAGCCGTCCAGCGGATAGGTGTTGCTCACGCTGGGCGAAATGGTATATTCCAGCGTGGCCGCGGAGGCCAGCAGGCTGTCCAGCCGCGGGGTGCCGGTGGTCTTTTTCAGCGCCTGCGAAGCGCCGCCCGCAATGTTTTTCAGCGTGACAACCTGCTTTTCCCTGGCGCCCGCAGGAACGCTGTGCACCGCGTACCAGACCACGCGGTTATTATCGCGCAGCTGCGTCATGCTGGAATCGGTTTCCACCACAAGATAGGTTCTGCCGCTGACGAGGCTCTCACCCAGGGCGGTATAGGTGCTCCCGTCCGCATAACTGTACTCCCCCGGCACGGGCGTATGCACATTGACCCCGTTGAGCAGCGGCTCATGCGCCGCCATAAACTGCGCCACCTCCGCCTGCGTCAGCACGGCGGGCGTGCCGGCGGGGACCTCGTATACGTTCACGACGGCTGTAGGCGTCAGCTTGCTGTCGGCGTCCTGCTTGCGGATCTCCAGTTCCACCCAGGGGCTGTTGTAGGCCTGATAGGCATAGACGGCGGATACCTTGAGGGGGTTCCCATCGTTGAGCAGGTGGTATTCACGGACGCCGTCCGTTTCCCTGGGCATCCGGGCTTCGCCGCTGTAGAGTCCCTGCAGTCCGGCATAGCCGGCGGGCATGGCGCTCTCCGCCACTGCATATACCTTGCCGCTTTCCACGGTAAAGCTGACACGGCCCGCCGCGTCGGTCGTTTCATGGCTGACGACCCGCCAGTTCCGGCTTGCATCCTTGCTGTAGAGGGTAAAGATCGCGCCCTCCAGCGGGGCGGCTGTCCCGCTCTCCTTTGTGTTGTCATACTTGACAATTTCAATCACGGAGCCCTGATGGTTCGGGTAGATGAGCGCGTTGAGCATGGCGGCGTCGTTTGCTCCGGTGCTTCCGCCCGTCATGGCGCCGCTGTCAAATTCGCCGTGCATGACCGCTTCACCGGGCAGAACGGTCACGTCCGCATAGGGCCGGTCGTTTCGGTAGCCGGCGGGCGCTTTGACCTCTTGAATGCGGAAGGTGTTGCCGTCCCGGCCGATCAGCGGCAGAAGGACGCTGTATTCCCCATTTCCCAGCGCCGTCCATTCGCCGGCGGCGTTCGTCATGGGATGGCCGTCCCGCATGCGGTATGCCTCGAAAGCCGCGCCATCGAGCGGGGTTCCGTCCTTTGCGTTGACCTTGAGGATGGTCACGCTGGCATACTGATAGGCGTTGGAGGCGGTGATGGCAATGCCGTCGTTGGAGGCGGGCACGGTAAATTCGTAGAGCGTACCGCTCTGTGCTACGCTCAGGCCGTTCTTGCCCTCCATCCCCGTGAGGACGAAGTCCTCGTCCTCCGGGATTTCCTCCAGGCAATAGGTCTGCCCCTGGCTCAGCCCCTCAAAGACAGCCGTGAAAACGGCTCCGTCTTTAGCGCCGTCCGGCACCGTCACCTTTTGGGTATCCAGAATCGTCTTTCTGTCGGCGGCGTAGAGCGCAAAGGTGAAAGTATGCTCTCCTTCGACGGTGAGCGCGCCGGCATCGACCTTCTTCTCCACAGTCAGGGCGACCTTTTTCGCGTTTTGGAAGGCGAGGGGTTGGTCGCTTGGAAGAGTCTGCCCCGCCAGGGTCACGGTCTTTTCAAGGCCGCCGGTCATAACGACGTACTGCGCCCCGCCGGACAGGTCGTATCCGTCCGGCGCTTTCGTCTCCGTCACCTTATAAACGCCGGGTTCAAGACCCCCGACGGTCGCTGTGCCGTTCTCGTCGGTCGTGCAGGTGCCCACGGCGCTCCAGCCGGTATCATCCACGCTTTCCTCGCCGCTCCAGCGGGCGAACGGCTTGTATTCCACGCGGAATGTCGCGCCCTTAAGCATTTTGTCTGTGTCGATGCCGTCCGTCTTTCGGAGGGTCAGCGAACACAGACCGGGATCGGCAATCTCCAGCGTCAGATCCTTTACGCCATAGTCCTGCAGGTCCACGATGTCAGTAACAACCATCTGGTTGCCCTGCCGCGTGGTTTCAAATCCCAGAAAAATGCCTTCCGAGGCGAAATCGGCCAGACGATATGCTCCATACCGATGCCCGTTCTCATATTCGGACCGCAGGTAGAGATCCAGGTATTCTCCGGAATAACCCTCAGCGGCAACGGTTTCCGCCAGCTTGTAAACCCCGGTGCCGATGCCGGAGAAGGTGGCGATTCCATTCGCTCCGGACCCGGCCGTCAGCGTCCCCGCAGGACCGGTGAGCGTGAAGGCCGCCCCGGCCAGGTCCGAACCGTCGGTTGCCGTCTTGTGCAGCGAAAGGGTACGCTTCTTTGGATTGTGCATGGTGATCTGCACATTTTCATGCGTCACCTGGAAGTAGTATGCTCTGGCGTTGTAGTAATCGTCGCCGGGAAGGGCTGCGCCGTCGTAGATGTTTTCATAGCCGCTGTCAGGTACGGTTTCGATGATGCGGTACCGCCCGATGCCCAGCCCCTTTGGGAAGGCAAAATACCCGCCCGTCGTGGCAAAGGTGGAAGTGACATCCTGAGAATAGCCGGGATAGGCGTAATCTACCCACGCGTTGTTGGAATACCGCTGCAGCTTCATCGTCACTTCCAGCGGCACGCGTCCGCCGGTGGTCAGGAGGTACTCATCCAGCACATCTCCGGTCATGCCCATCGTCTGCTCGTTGGCCTCATAGCCGTATTTGGACACCGTGACGGAAAAATTGTCCACAGGCCAGTTGATGATGCGGTATTGGGCCGTTGTTCCCTCCACGTCCTCAATGAGCCGGTATGTGCCGCCGCTCGTTTCCTCCACGGGATAAAGCGCCCATGCGGCCTGGTCTGCCGCAGGCTGACCGCCTCCCGCATCCTTGACATAGAAGGCGTCGTTGAAAACCTCGGTGCTCTCGCCTTGCGCATACTTGAAGTACAGAATCATGCCATAGCCGCCTGCGGGGTTGTCATAGCCCGCGGGCACGCCGTTTTCCACCAGCATTACGCGCGCATAGCCGTTTCCCTCCGCGTCCGTCCAGAGGATATCCTGCGCTACGTCCTCGCGGTTGCCTCCCGCATAGGTATCCCATAGACCCTTGAAGCTGAACGACTTGGAGGACGCCCACGCGGTAAGATCTTCCCCTGGCGCCGGGGCGTCGTTGTCAAGGCCGGTGGTCATGGTGTCCAGAAGGGCCGCACGCTCGCCGTCCGCATGTACCAGGTACAGGCTGAAAGCAGCGTTTCCAAGCGGGGTAAAGACATCCTCGCGGTTACCGTCGGCATCTACCGCTCCCGCCCATTTGGCGATGCGCACCGTGGAGAACATGCTGCTTCCCCCGCCATAAACCGGCAGGTTTTCCACTTCTCTGCGCGACACGCTGTCGTCCTGATAGGTAAACACCTGCGTGCAGGCCGTTTGCGGATCTACCAGAGAAGTGGAAGCGTTGGCATAGCCGGTGCCCTCGCGTGCAATCAGGGTGATTTGCTTGGCCGGATCGATCTTGGCTCCGATGCCGCCGGTTCGTTCCACCAGCCAGTAGACCACATGGTCGCCCACCTTGAGGATATCGGTGGCGAACCAGCCATCCTGTCGCTCGCCCGAAGCGTTGTAGAGCGTCCCGGTCGAATAGCTGCCTATGAGCGTATACTGCGAGAGGTTGTCATTGTCAAATGTGAGCGCACCCGAAGAAGCGTCCTCGTCAAGCACCTGCATATACAGGTCAAATTCCGCGTTGTTGATGACCTTTATCTTGCCTGCCTGCGTGCCTTCCGGCGCGCCTTGGGCCTGCGGGTCGTCGATGACATACTTCTTGATTTGCAGCTGCGCCCAATGCTCCACATTGGTAAGCGTCCCCGTCTGCATCAAAACGGGATCGCCTTGGTTGGCAGGTTTGGTCACGAAGTAATACTTTTCAAGTTCCTGCGCCGTCAGGGTTTCCGGCGGAGCGCCGAATGAATCCGCCGCAAGGTACGCCATTGCATTTGACGGCTCCAGATAGGCGTACTGGGGCAGGTCGGGAATGTCGTACTCAACAGCCGCATATTCCGTTTTCTGATCCAGCCCGGTGAACAGGGCAATGCCCATGTCGTCCGTGGTCAGCGTTTCCCGAAGATGATAGGAGCCGTCCGCCTGCTTTTCATACAGTGCGATCCGCGCACCAGGCATCAGGTAATCCTTCTGCGTGAACGAGTGCTCCCAGATATTGCGGAATACCTTGGTGACCTCGAAGGACATTTTGGGCAGGTCGATCAGTTCAAGCGGCGCGCCCGCCGCGTCCTGCGTCATGGTCTTTCCCGGCTCAAGGGTGACGGTCAGCGCCTCCTGAGCGAGGGAATATCCTTCGGGTGCGACGGTTTCGCGGATGGTATAGGTGATTTTCTCGCCGTCGTCGCCGTAGACGGGCAGGCCCGCAAACGTTACAAGGCCGGTTTCAGCAGCGCTGGTTATTGTTTGCAGGGCATCGTCCTGATCATCCCGCCAGATGGACAGCTCCGCCCCCGCCAGCGGGGTCTTTTTCCCATCCTTGCCCAGTGCGTATTTGATCACCTGCACCGCGCCGAGGCAGGAGAGGTTGTCGACGGTATAGGTTGTGGTCAGGGTGCTCTGATCCGTCGCTTCCGGTACGTTTATGGGACCAAAGTAGAAGGCGTTGCCCGCCTGCTCCCCTTTTTCCGCATATTCTTGGGGATGCTTGCCGGGGTCCAGGACCTGATCTGGGTTTTCCGGCGGAACAATCTCCCTGAGATAGTACGTGCCGGCGGGAAGCTGCACCGCCGTACCGGAGAACAGGGTGAGCGGTTGACCGTCATAGCCGTCTACGCGCGCAAACGTGTCATCCTTTTTGCGGTACACCTCAAATGCCACGCCGGTCAGCACGTCCGGCCTATCGGGGTTTTCGCTTCCGACAAGGCGCTTCACCACGTTGAGCCTGGGGTTTGGACGGTTTTCCAAAGTAACGGTGATGACTTCATACGCCTGCATCGGGGACGTATACCCGCTCAGGTCGACAACGACGTCTCCGGTCACGTTCGCATATCCCTGGGGCACGTCGCTTTCCCTGACGACGTACTGCCTTGCGCCCTCAAGGTAGATCACGCTGCCGTCCGGGGACGCGATGGGGGTCGCGTCGACGATCTTCTGCCCCTCTGTTCCCGTCCCGTATTCATATACCTCAAAGGCCGCCCCGGAAACAAAGGCGCCTGTGACGCTGTCCGCCTTTTTGATCACGACGGGCAGAGCTGTCGCATAGTTGGACACCTCGACCGACTGGGACAGCTCGGCGGGTTGGTTTCCCTGCGCCGTGAATGTATACGGACCCCACGCGCGGACGGTTTGCCCGTCCATTTCAAGCGGAACGGTCATGGACGTGTCGGCCGCATAGCCGTCTAACGGCATTTCCACCAGGTAGTACTCATACGCAGTTCCCCTAGTATCTGTGCGGGGCAAGTCCTCAAACGACGCGGTCCCGGTGAAGATCTTCTCGTTCACCTTTTCGATCGTTCCATCTTGCATCTTTCGATACAGGGTGAAGGCGGCTTCCTGTGCCGGCTGTGCTTCGTGCTGACCGCTTCCGTTCATGCGGTAGAACCGCTTTGTCAGCGTCAGTCTACCGTTTCGGTCATTTTTCATCGTGATCCGTCTGGCTTCTCCGGTCGGTTTTCCCAGGGCGTCCACCAGATCAAACGCAGCCGAATGCATCTCTGTGGCCAGTGCGTCCCCAGGGTCATGCCATCCTGTGGGAAGCGTCTCCCTAAAGCGGTAGGTGGCGATCTGTCCCGCCTCGTCGTACACGGGCAGCTCGGCTAAAATCTGTCCCGCCTGGGTCAGGGACAGGTTGCCCATGTCCTCGACCACGGCCCACGAATCATCTCCGACTTTCCGTTCAATCGCAAAGCAGCCCTCAAATTCCTCATAGCTGTAGAGATCGACATCTACATATTGAATGCCGTTGAACATCTGCTTTTGCATAATGACAGGAGCGAGGTTGTAGCGGTTGACAACATCGAGGCTGTGCGCGCTCTGCTCCGCGCTGACGGTCACGGTCGCCTCGTATCCCTCATCCACATAGCCATCGGGAACCTCCGTTTCCCGGACGGTATATTCCCCGTAGGGCAGCCTGTCAAAACAAAGGTGGCCGCTGCCGTCGGTTTCGCCCCGGGCAACCTCCCGGCCGTCCCGGTACAGCGTGAATGCCGCGCCGGACAGCAGCGCGTCGCTTTCGCCGGTCTTGCGGCCCTTCTTGGTAATCGTGATGCTGCCGAGGCATTCACGGTTGTAAAAGCCCGCCGTCCCGCTTTCGCCGGCTGCCAGCGAAAGCGTTTTGTCCTCGGCGTTGTTGGTTTCGCCGGTAATCTTCCGGGTATTTGACGGCAGCACGTCATCGCTTTCGCCGACGGTATAGACGCCTGGCCGCACATAAACGGTGAACGCGCCGTCATCGGTCCCGCTCTCCCCTGCCGGATCAAGGATGATTTGATGGCCGGTCAGCTTCTGATAGGTATCGCCCTGCTTGCCATAGAGATCGGGCACGGTTCCGTCCGGGCCCATAACGGTGAACAGTGCCGGACCGGCAACAGGCTGGCCGTCCGCCGGAAAGTTCTCGGCCGAATACAGGTCGGCTTGCCCCTGCGCGTTGACGATATACTTGCTGATGGTTATTTGCGCGGGCCGGGTCACCTCGCCCGCTTCGACGTCCGCCTCCGCCCGGTCACTGGCCGGGACGCCGCCCCTGAGCTGGTAGCTGATTTCAGCGGCATTGGAGACGGTCAGCGTGTCCTGGTTTTCATCGTAGAAC
Source organism: uncultured Eubacteriales bacterium (assembly GCA_944349545.1). Lineage (GTDB taxonomy): Bacteria > Bacillota > Clostridia > Christensenellales > Aristaeellaceae > Limiplasma. Next base: position 50,585 of record CALVNG010000001.1, on the reverse strand, counting down.
TGGGCGATGAATTTTTCGTAGGGATAGACGACCTCCACCAGGTACTCGGACCAATAGGGCGCGTCCCCGGCTACGGAGGATAAGCCCTTGCCTGCGCAGGTATCCACCGGCAGGCGAACTGCGCCGCCCGCGGCGTCGATCGGCGTCCTGTCGCCAAACTGCGGCGTGACAGTCACGCTCCGGGGAGAGATGGGAGCGCCTTCGCGGTCCCGGACGGACGGCGTTTCCGTGAGCATGACCTCAGCCGCAAAGGGCACGCGTCCCACCCGGCCATAGGTATCGGGATTGGTATTGATCCTTCCGTCCGCGTCCTCCAGCCCGACCGTGAGGCGGAAAGTAACGGCGACGGTGTCTTTGTCCTGGTCGGGAACCGCGCTGACAGCCGCCTTCTCCATGCCCCACCGGTCGTCGGTCGCGGTGGTTTTGAAGCCGAGGCCGTTCCCGGCGATGGTTTTTTCGTATTGGACCGTCGGCAGGGCCTGCCCCGGATTGGTCCGATCCAGAATGGTAAATTCCGTTTCCATACGCACCGGGACCGAAAAATCCAGCGTCTCCCCCACACCCCGTTCGCCGTTGCCCTCAATCAGCAGTGGGATGATGATGGTACCGCTTTGGCTGGAGGCCGCATTCAGCCTTTCCGTCAGCATCAGCCGCCATTCGTTGCCCTGCCGGATGACCTCCGTTACATTTTGCAGGGAACCCGCTATGCCCTCGACGATGCTGACGCCATCGGGCAGGGTGAGGATGATCTGCGTATTCTCGTAATTGTCAAAGAGCGTCTGTGGAAACTCCGCATAGTTGAACGTCGCCGCTGGAATGAGCGTCCACGCCAGACTCAGGTTCACCTGCTGTCCGGCTTTCACCGTCACGTCAGCAACTTGCCAGTCCGCAGAAACCTTTCCGACCGTTACCGTTCCGTTTTCGCCATAATACGCTTCCGCCGTTTCAAGGAAGGAACTGTCCGGCCTGGAGGCGACATCGACGGACGTGCTGTCATGAACGGCGTTGACCAGCGCATATCGGCTGAAATGCGCCGTTTCAAAGGTAAATCCGCCATGCCCTGCGCTGCCGTCCATGTTGACGACCGCGCCGCCGGAGAGATGCCACGCGCTGATTTCGCCCGTAAAGCCCTCCGGTATCGGCAAGGTGACGGACAGCATGTTTGTGGGCTGGTATTCGCTTTCGTTCTGCCACAGGATGATATCATAGCAAACGGCGTCTATGAGGGTGAGCCCTGCCTCTTTCAGCGCTGTTTCCAGAGCCTGCGTATCCGTCTCCACGACGGCGACGGATACGGTCACACCCGCCGGGACGCCTTCGATGATGACCTTTGTCTTTTCGTCGGTCAGGCTGGCCGCCGCTTCCCCTTCGGGCGGATCGTTAAAAAGAGCCTGCTCGTTTGACGCCGCATTGTATGCGTCGTCCTTTTCGGATGCGCCCGGCGGAAGATCGGAAGCCTCCTCAGCGTCGCCGGCCGGCAGCGCTTCCTCCGGCCGAAGCACGTGATTTTCATGCATTTCCTCAGCCGCCGCTCTGTCGCCTCCTTCGCCCGCTTCTGCCAATATCCCGACAAAGTCAACGAGCGGCAGGATGACGCCGCCATATGCCGCACACGCCACATGGCGTCCGGCCTCGATGGCGGACACAGCGGCGGTCTGATCCGCCTCCGGAATAAGCGTATCCTCCAGCAGGTATCCCTCCGCTGTCTGCTCGATGAGCTGTTCACAGGCAAAGACCGCTTTCACCCAGCGATCCGATACCCGCTCGACCACATAGACGACGGCATCCCGCGCCAATACGCCCAGCACCTCCGAGGATTCGGACGGCGAGGCATACACGCTTCCGTCGCTGCTTATACGCGCGTAGCCGAACGCAAAGGCCAGAGTTTCGTCCTCGGTTGGCGCTTCGTCGGGAATCGGCGCCGGTTCCGGGGTAGGCGCCGGCTCAGGGGTCGGGACCGGGTCCTGCGTCGCCGTCGGTTCAGGGGTCGGGGCCGGCTCAGGCGTCGCCTCCGGCGCGGGCGTCAGGGTCGCCGCCGGTTCCGGGGTGGCCGTCGGCGCGGGCGTCGGGGTCGGCTCCTGCGTCGCCGTCGGTTCAGGGGGCGGGGCCAGCTCAGGCGTCGCCTCCGGCGCGGGCGTCGGGGTCGCCGCCGGTTCCGGCGTTGCCGTTGGCGCGGGCGTCGGGGTCGGCTCCTGCGTCGCCGTCGGTTCTGGGGGCGCCTCCGGCTCCGGGAGCGCTGCCGTTGCATCCGAAACAACGGGTTCTTCCGCCGGCGCTGGCATTTCATCAATATAAGGATTCTCTGCCGTATCCGACGCTTCTCCGACGGCTGAAGCTTCCACGTGAGCCGTCTCATGCGTACCCTCCGCAATGCCGACCGTCTCTGTCCGGAGGCTATGGCCGCTCATGCTGAAATCAGGCGTAGGCATGCCCGCGCTCAGCGTCATGGCCAGCGCCAGCAAGCACGCAAAAACCCGTTTTCCCTTCATCCACTTCATCCTCCTATATCAAGCATTCTTTACCATTCCCAAAAAACGCATTCCTCCAAAACCGTATCTTTTTCCCATTTGCTCGGATTGTTCCGCCGGCCATAGCTCCTGGTTTTTTGCCGAATCCGCCATCTTGCCCTTGCAAGGGCGAGCGCATCGGAGCACACCCTTTGAAAAAAAGTTATATCGCTCTTTGCATATTTCATGCTCTCAGGGTGTACAATGCTGTGGTGGAATCGCAGAATCCATTCGTTTACGGCGGTTTGAAAAGCCAGGGCTTACAGGCTTTTGCCGCCGCCGGATACGGCTTATGACGGCTTATTCTACAGATTCGCGCATGCGGCAAGCCTGGCAATGGCGCTGCGCTGTCGGTCCAGATGGCTGTGCACATAGCAGTCCAGCGTCATTTTTGAGGAGCTGTGCCCCAAGAGCTGACTTATGGTTTTCACATCAACGCCCATTTCAAAAAGCCGTGTAGCGTAACTGTGCCTCAGGGTATGAAAATGGACGCCCGCAATGCCCAGGCTTTTTATGATCTGTTCAAAGCGGCGCTGCACGGTACGCGGGTCCGCAGCGCGCATTTCTACGCCGAAAACATAGCCCAAGTCTCTTTCGCAATCCGTCTTTCGCTCGATTTGTTCCTCCAGCCGTTTCAGAAGGAAAGCTGGAACGGGAATCGTCCGGCAGGAACTGTAGGACTTGGGCGAGCCGACCGTCAGACAGGTTTTTCCGCGTTTTTGCGTCATAATGCCGTCAGGGGACGTCTGCTTCAATCGCTGCACAGTGCGGCAGACGGTGGCCGTTCCGTTCTCCCAGTCGATATCCGACCATTTTAATCCGCAGATTTCTCCCAAGCGAAGCCCCGTATACATGGCGAACAGCGCCGTAAGGTCCTTTTTCTCCTTTAACGCCTTTTCCAGTCTCATTTGTTCCTCGCGGCTCAGCACGCGCTGCCGAGGCCGTTCGGCCTGAATCGCGCGGATTTTTCTGCAGGGGTTTTTCCCAATCAGTCCCTCCTCCAGCGCAGCTCTCATCGCCGAGGAAAGCAGCCGATATATGCCCTTCACCGTGCTGTCACCGAGCCCTTTTTCCTTGAGGTATTGCAAAAACAAATGCAGGGTTCCCGGCGTAACCGCCGCGATGTCCGTCTTGCCCAGATATGGCAGGATATGCCGGTTTAGCTGATTCTGGTACGCCATGTAGGAGGACGCCTTGACCGCTCCCCGCACATCCGCCTCCAGCCAATGCCGCATCCATTTTTCAATCGTTATGCCGTGTGCGGTTGCCTCCGGGTGCGCGGCTCTCTGAATCTCTGCCTTCTTCTCCAGCAGCCTCATTTTTACTTCTATGTAACGCGAGCCATAGATATACCCGAATCTCGTGCTTCCATCGCACTTTTTTCCGATAACATAACGTCCTTCGTAGCGCCCATCCTTGCGTTTGTAAATATTCTCACCATGCCGTGCCATCTTGTCACCCTCCTGAAAAAAGCAATTGTCGGTCCAGCCTTCATGGTTGGCTTTTCACCATGCGCAAGGCTATGAAGCACGCTACCTCAGCGCCCCGGCTGACGGCCATTCCGACGGCTTATGAACCGCGCGGTTTTCGGCTTTATGCCTGTGGCAGGGAAAACGTCTGCCGCATGCGGCAGGTCTCGACAGGCAAACAATTTCTGTTCTCGACAGGCAAACAATTTCTGTAATCTTGTTTCAAAATCGTTTGTATGGTATAATGAGCAAGATTAGGGAGGTATCCTGGCCGCTCAAATTGTCAAACGAGCAGGGGATGTCGCAGAAGAATGGATTCTGCGGCGTTCATGCCGTTGTTGTTGCGCAGAGGGTTCTATGGATGGATGAATTGTTCCAGTCCGTCTCAGAGCAAAAAAGCATAAAAAAACAGGGGCTATGCTCAATGGAGGGCAGCCCCTGAATCCCATGTGCAGGGATTGCTTATTTCATTTAAGGGTCTGTTTCGTTCAAGTCAAAAGCCAACAAGAGCCACAAGAAGCACACTTAAAAAACCGTGACTCCGAAACGGAATCACGGTTGTCGGTCAATAGTTTTCGGCGTTGATCTCGAAATAGCTCTGCGGATGATTGCACGTCGGACACACGTCCGGAGCTTTGGTGCCGACGACGATGTGACCGCAGTTTCGGCATTCCCAGATTTTGACCTCGCTCTTTTCAAAGACCTTCATGGTTTCCACATTGGCCAGCAGCTTGCGGTAGCGTTCCTCGTGATGCTTTTCAATGGCGGCGACCAGGCGGAACTTCGCCGCAAGCTCCGGGAATCCCTCTTCCTCGGCGGTCCTGGCAAAGCCGTCGTACATGTCGGTCCATTCGTAGTTCTCGCCCTCGGCGGCGTGGAGCAGGTTTTGCGCGGTGTCCCCGATGCCCTTGAGTTCCTTGAACCACATCTTGGCATGCTCTTTTTCATTTTCCGCCGTTTTGAGGAACAGGGCGGAAATCTGCTCGTAGCCCTCCTTTTTGGCCACGGAAGCAAAGTAGGTGTACTTGTTTCGGGCCTGGGATTCGCCGGCGAAGGCCGCTTCCAGGTTCTTCTCCGTCTGCGTGCCGGCATAGGGATTGGCTGGGGCCGCCTCTTCGATTTTCTCAAAGGAGCTTGCGGGCTGCTTGCACACGGGGCACTTGAAATCAGGCGTCATGGGGCCTTCATGGATATAGCCGCAGACCTGGCATTTCCACTTTTCCATTTTTGTCGTCTCCTTTTTCTCGGTGGTATCGTTGTTGGGAATCAGTCGGAGCAGTTCCGCGGCCGCCTCCGCCGGAAAGCCCTCGCCGGGAGGATTGTCAATCAGCTCTTGCAAGAGATCGTGGGCGTTCCCGCTTTGGGGAAGCATGAATCCCGCCTCTCTGAGGATATCCTCCGCCACCAGCCGGACGGACTTGGCCATAGCCTTTGCCAGGCGGCGCAGGCCGTCTTTTTCCGTCGCCTCCGCGACCTGAAGCGCGGCCTTTTCCTGCTGCGCCTTGGATTGGGCGAGCGCATTAGCGGCTGCCACAACGGCCTCCGCTTTCTTCTGCTGAGGCGGATAGGCCACCGGAACCATGCTGATGGCCTTGCTGGGGCAGGCCTCGGCACAGACGCCGCAGCCGGTGCATTTGGTGACGTCGATAATGCTGTTTTCCGTATCCGTCGCGCCTACAGGACAGACATACAGGCACAGGCAGTCCTTGGTGCACAGGCGCAGATTTCGCACGGCGATCTTTTTCATGCCTTATGCCCTCCCCTCGATCTTTTCAAATTTCCAATCCGGCACCTTGCAGACCGGACAAAGCGCCGGTGCGCTCTTACCCACGTAGATAAAGCCGCATACGGTGCACACCCATATGTCATTGCCCTCAAGAAACGCCTCGCCCTCCTTTTCGTAGCGGCTGAGGAGGGATTGGACCATGCGCGTGACCTTCTCTCCCCATACGCAGATGCGTTGGGTTCCCCGGTCCTGCGCTTGCACGGCGGCGGCGGTGAGGTCTGGATACCGTTGCGCCAGGTCGGTTTCCACAATCCGAGCGATCAGCTTTTCATCCGCCTCGGTCACCTCCGGCGCAGCGGCGGCAAAATAGTCGGCTATTTCCATAAACAGCGCCTGTTCCTTCGGCTTGTACTGCTTTTCACAGCCCCTGGCCAGATTGGAAAACAGCGCGGCCATCGCACCCGGAGACAGCCTTTGCGCGTCGGGATCTATCGAGACGGGCTTGCGGGCGGTTGGCGCGGACGGCTGCGCGCTTTCTGGGACGAACGCGCTCTTTGGCGCGCCGCACAAAGGGCAGACCCAGCTGTCCGACAGCTGCCCAAAGGGAGTGGCTTCCCTTGCTTCATCATACACATATCCGCAGATGGAGCACACGTATTTCATCGCTGACACCTCCTCATGCTTTCCAGAGGCTGTGCAGGTTGCAGTAGGCGTAAACAGCTTCCACCTCGTCCCCCTCGCAGATGGCAAAGCACACCTTGGGCGCGTCGCCGGGTTTCAGCGCCTTGCGCTGATTGCCCTGACGGGTCTGTAGCGACACCCACTCGATGTAGTGTTCCGGCAGCATCGGATGATCCACGGCGCCTACTGTGACCCTCACGGTGTTTCCCTCCACCGTATAGACGGGCACATGTTTCTCAACGGCGGCGTCCGTCGTGCCCGGGACGATCTCCTGCATCTTCTCTCCGCAGCATACCACTGGCACGCCGCTGTCCCTGACCATGGCAATGATGTTGCCGCAATGCTTGCAGATGAAAAACCTTTGCTCCATGATTCAAGCTCCCTTCCATTTCGTTTGGCAGGCGCGCTTTGCGTACTTTCCTTTCGCAGGCATTGCAAAGCGTCTGTGGTTTCCAGTTCCGCTGTGATTTGAATATACCGTGCTATCAGCCTGCTGAAACTGCAATTTCCGGAAAAATCGCATTTAACGATTGGGCCGGCATACCGCACGGCCTTTAGGGGTTTGAGGCATCGCCCCAAACCCCTGCTGCGTTTTATCTGCCTCCGCACACCTATCGGCGGCCCAGCTTTTCGATGGCCGGTCCAACCCAGCCTCCCGTCTCCTCCAGGGCACGGCGGGCCTCATCCGCGTTTGCATTGCCAAGGCTCATAACAATTGCGGTCTTGACGCTGCCTCCGGCCTCCTTGAGAAGCCTTGCGGCCGTCTCCTCCTCCACGCCCGCCGCATGTCGCAGGATGCGCAGCGCCCGATCGGAGAGCTTGCTGTTGGAGACGCACAGGTCCACCATCAGGTTCTGATACACTCGTCCCGTGCGCGCCATCGCACCGGTGGTGAGCATGTTGAGGATCATCTTGGTGGCGGTGCCCGCTTTCAGGCGCGTCGAACCCATCAGTACCTCCGGGCCGGTGGGGGCCTCGATGGCCAGGTCCGCGTGCCGGGCTAGCTCCGTATGCTCATTGCAGGCAAGCGACACCGCCAGCGCGCCAACGCCGCGGGCGTAGTCCAGCGCGCCAACGCAGTAAGGCGCAAAGCCGCTGGCGCTGATGGCCACCACCACGTCGTCCCGACCCAAGCCCGCCTTTTTCAAATCGGTCTGACCCTGTTCATAGTCGTCCTCCGCGCCTTCCACGGCATGGCGAAGCGCAACGTCTCCTCCGGCAATGATGCCCTGCACCATGGCGGACGGCACGCCAAACGTGGGCGGGCATTCGGACGCGTCCAGGACGCCCAGACGTCCGCTGGTACCTGCGCCGGTATAAAGCAGCCGTCCTCCGCGGGAAAAGCGGCATGCGATCTCGTCAATCACGCGTCCGATGACCGGCACGGCGCGTGCCACAGCCTCCACCGCACCCTGGTCCTGTCGGTTCATCAGAGCCGCGATCGCCTGTCCGTCCAGCGTGTCCAGCGCGGCGCTTTCGGCATTGATCTGTTCCGTGCCCAGCCCGGATAAATACCTTCTTGCCTCCATGCTTTTCTCCCCATGTCAGTTGTCGTCATCTGCGCCGCTCGTGCTGGCTGCGCCGTTTTTCGCGTCCGGCCAGATGCGTCTTGTCAAGGAAGGGCTTGTAACGATCGTATCCCTGCGCGGCCACGGCGGAATAAAGGATATCGACCACGTGCATCATGGCGATGCGGCTGGTCATGGCGGCGGAGCGCACCAGCATCTCGGAGGAAGCGACGAATAAGGAAATATCCGCTTCCCGGCTAAGGCGGTTGGCTCCGTAGCGCGTAACTGAAATGGTTGTCGCGCCTCCCTTTTTGGCTACGCTGAGCGTGTCCAGCATGTCCTCGGTCTCGCCGGAATAGGAAAAGAGCACGGCGGCGTCCCCCTTTCCCAGGCGGCTGGCTGTAACCACCTGAACATGCGGATCGAGACTGGTCTGCGTATCACGGCACAGGCGCTGAAATTTCTGCTGGGCATCCAACGCTACCAGCGCGGAAGTGCCCACCCCGTAAAAATCGACGCGCCCCGCACGGTCGAGTACGTCCACCGCTCGCAGAAGGTCCTCTTCCCGAAGTACGCGAACAGTATCCGCAATGGCGGCCTGCGTATGCTGGCTCACCCGGTCGATGATGGTGTGAAGGTCGTCTCCGGGGGTGATGTCCTGATAGGAGATCCGGTTTTCACCGCCGCTGGCCAGCTCCATCGACAGTGCGATGGAGAGCGCCTTGTACCCCTTGAATCCGAGCTGCTTGCACAGCCGCACCACGGTGGTCTTGCTGGTCTGGCAGGCTTCGGATACCTTTTCGATGGGTTGGCCGATAACCTCCTGACAATGGTCCAGCAGATAGCGCGCCACCCGTGCCTCCGCCGGCGGGAGCTGGTCTATCAGCTGCCCAAGCCGGACGATGCAATCCCCCATTTTGCGCACCTCCCCGATTTCAGCCTGTTTCGGACGCCCGTATTCTGCTACAATTATACACGAAAAAAAGTATCGATTCAACATTCTTTTCGTCTAATCATTAGTTTATTGTATTTATTTTCTTTGTTTGAGTATAGTTTGTACTTTTATTTTGATTGTTTTTTGGATAATTATTATATATTTATGTTTTATTAAATAATCCTCAATGAAATTAATTTTTGAAAATCACGAAATTCTATTGACGAAATCAAAAAGGTCTGATATCCTGTGGCTAAGAACCGGCACGCGAAAAAACTGAAAGGAGCGACTCACCATGAAAAAGTTCCTTGGCATTTGTCTGACCCTCTGTCTGCTGCTGAGCGCGCTGACAATTCCCGCGCTGGCCGAAGAAGTCACAGAAATCTCCTTCTGGACCTGGCGACCCGAGGACACGGCGTTCTACGATGCCGTAATTGCGGACTTCGAGGCTGCCAATCCCGACATCAAGGTTGTCCAGAATGCCATCAAGAACACCGAATACAACACCATTCTTTCCGCGGCGCTGGCCGCTGGCGACGGCGCGCCCGACGTGTTCATGAGCCGGGCGTACGGCGGGCTGCAAACCTTCGCCGACTCCGGCTACATGCTGGCGCTGGATGAGCTGATGCCAGAGCTGGCGGACTTCTCTGACTCCGCCCGCGGCGGCGCCACCTCCATCACCGACGGTAAAATCTACGGCGTGCCCGCCGTGAGCCAGACCATGCTGTGCTTCTACAACACCAAAATCTACGAGGAGCTGGGGCTGAGCGTTCCCACCACATGGGATGCGTTCCTTGCCAACCTGGAGGCCTGCAAGGCCGCCGGCTACGAGGCCCTGGCCAACGGTACCAAAGAGGGCTGGTGCTGCGAATTTCTCTTTGGCGGCGTAGGCCCCTCCTTCTACGGCGGCAACGATTTCTACGACAAGGTCATCACCGGCGAAACCACCTTCATGGACCCCGTTTTCGTGGATTCCGTGCAGAAGATCAAGGATCTGGCTCCCTATATGCCCGATATGTTTGAAGGCGTGGCCTACACCGACATGCAGGCCAATTTCATCAACGAGATCAGCGCGCACTTTGTAGGCGGCTCCTACGAGGCCGGCTATTTCAGCGCGGAGAATCCCGACCTGTCCTACGACGTGTTCGCCGTGCCCGGACTGACCGCGGACGATCCCGCCTATGTGTCGGTGTACGCCGATATGAACTTCTCCATCTCCGCCACCACCAAGAAGCAGGATGCGGCCCTTCGCTTCATCAAGTACTTGGCCACCCCCGAATTCGGCGAGCGCATCGTGAGCGAGCTGGCCATGGTTTCGGCCATCCCCGGTGTGGACGTGTCCGCCAACCCCTTTATCGCCAAGGTGCTGGAGCTGCAGGAGAACGCCACTCCCTATATCTTCCTGGTCGGCTTCCGTTATGAGCAGCCCACCGGATCGTCCCTGTTCCAGTCCGCCGCGCAGGATCTGATGGTCGACAAGGCTTCCGCCGAGGAAACCTGTCAGGTTGTGCAGGACGGGATCGCCGCCTACTACGAGCCCTTCCAGAAGTAAACCCCTTCGCGCGCAGCGGGAGAAGCCGACCATGCGGCTTCTCCCGCTCGCCTTTGCATCCCCAACGCCTGCCGCCAGGAGGTACTGCCATGACCAAGGCCCGAAACTGGAAAAAGGCCGCCTGGGTCACCTTCTTTGTTCTGCCCGGCGCCGCCATTGTGTTTGTCTTTATTCTGATGCCCCTGTTCATGTCGCTGTTCAACAGCTTCTTCAGCTGGAACCAGCTTATTCGGGGGGAGTTCATCGGGCTGGAGAACTTCAAGAAGCTTTTCACCGGCTATCCTTATCAGGAACGCTTTGCAAATGCCTTGGGAAACAACGTGAAATGGTTCGTTGTCACCATGCTGGTGCAAAATACCCTGGGCATTCTCTTTGGCTATGTGCTCAGCCGCGGCATTGCCGGCCACGGTACATACCGCCGCATTTTCTTCATTCCCGTGCTGTTTTCCATCATCGCAGTGGGCTTCCTCTGGGGGCTGTACCTCAAGCCCAAGGGCATGGTCAACAGCCTGCTATCCCTCATGGGCCGCCAGGACCTGACCCGCGCCTGGCTGGGAGACGGGTCCATTGCGACGTATACGATCATCGCAGTCAACATCTGGCGCTGGGTTGGTTTCCCCACGCTGGTGTTTATGAGCGCCATTGACAACGTGCCCGCAGAATGTACCGAAGCGGCTTATCTGGATGGCGTGAACGAATGGCAGATGTTTTTCAGGATTGTTCTGCCGCTGATCGTCCCCTCCATCACCATCATTTCGGTGCTGACCATCATCGGCAGCCTGAACGTATTTGAGCAGGTCTATACCATGGCCGGACTGGACGGTCCGCCCAACTATGCAACCGACACCATCGGAACGCTGTTCTACCGCACCGCCTTCGGATCGGTGGATTCCGGCGCGCCGGAAATCGGCATCGGATCGGCCATCGCCGTGATTATCTATTTGATGACCTTCGGCATTTCGCTGTGCTCCATCCTCTTTACCAAGTCCAAGGAGGTGGAACTGTGAATACCGGCATGCGCTACCGCAACGCGAGCCCCGGGAAAAAGCTGTTTATCATTCTGCTTCAGCTGGTGATGCTGACCTACGTAGTTTTGATCATCTATCCTTTGTTCAACATGGTGATTTCCTCCTTCAAATCCACCCGCGACATCATGCTCAGGCCCTTTTCCCTGCCCGAATCCTATTCCTTTGAAAACTATGTCACCATCTGGGTTGACAAGGGTTTTGGGCGTTATTTCCTTAACAGTCTGCTCTTTACCGGCTGTGCGATGGTCTTTGTGGTGCTGCTTGGCTCCATGGCCGCCTATGGCATCGCCCGCTACAAATTCCGGGGAAACACGCTGCTGTACATGCTGTTTTTGAGCGGCATCATGCTGCCGCTAAAGGCGGCCGTCATTCCGCTTTTCCAGATTGTAAAAAGCCTGGGGCTGATGGACAACCCGTTTTCGGTGATTCTGGTATTCATTGCCATGGGCCTGCCCTCCACGGTGTTCATTCTCTCCGGCTTCATGCGGACCATCCCCGGCGAGCTGGAGCAGGCCGCGCGCATCGACGGGTGCAGCGATCTGCGCATCTACAGCCAGATCGTCATGCCCATCACGGCGCCCTCCATCGCGCTGGCCACCATTTACAACGCCGTGCCCATCTGGAACGATTTCTTCTTCCCGCTGGTCTTTATCCAGTCCGACAAGTTCAAGACCCTGCCCGTGGGCCTGTCCAGCTTCATCGGACAGCACTCTACCAAGTGGGACCTGCTCTTTACCGGTCTTTCCATCGCCATCGTGCCCATGCTTCTTTTGTACCTGTTCATGTCCAAATACTTCATCAAGGGTCTGACGGCCGGCGCCATCAAATAGGCGCGAGGCGGCGTCCTGCGCCGTACCGTCCGTACAGGAGGCGTTTTGAAATGGAACCCACGGAGATCAAGGCCTATCATGAGCTATACCGCAAGGAGCTGTTTGACTATGTGGTGCCCTTCTGGCTCAATCACTCGCTGGACCGCGAGTGCGGCGGCTATCTGACGCTGCTGGAGCGCGACGGCACGGTGTTTGACACCGACAAATACGCCTGGATGCAGGGCCGTGAAATCTGGATGTTTTCCAAGCTCTGCTCCGTGTATGGCGTCCGGCCGGAATGGGTGGAGGCCGCCCGACTGGGCGTTGCGTTCATGCAGGCGCACGGCAGGGCGGAAAACGGCGACTACTATTTTGCCATGGACCGGCAGGGAGCCCCCCTGATTCATCCCTACAACATCTTTTCCGACTGCTTCATGTGCACGGCGCTGGCCGAGTATTCGCGCGTCACAGGCGACGAGCAGGCGCACGCGGAGGCGCTGGACATCTACCGCCGCATCCAAAAGCGCAAGGATCATCCCAAGGGCGTATGGACGAAGGCGGTCGCAGGGGCGCGCAGCCTGTGCGCCATGGCCATGCCCATGATCCAGATGATGATGGCGCGCGAGCTGCGGGGCTTTGTGCCCGACGCCGAGCTGGACCCCATCGTGGAGGAAAACCTGGACCTGTTCTTCCGCCGCCATGTGGACCGCGAGCGCAAGTGTGTGTTTGAGCGCGTGCTGCCCGACGGCGGGCACCTGTTTGACGTCATGGAGGGGCGGCTGCTCAATCCCGGACACGCGCTGGAAAACCTGTGGTTTATCATGGACGTGGCAAACGACCTGGGCCGGCGCGACATGGTGGACGATGTGGCGCAGATCATGCTGTGGGCCGTAGAACGCGGATGGGACAGGGAATACGGCGGCCTGTTCTACTATCAGGACTATATGGGTTACCCCACGGACAAGCTGGAATCGCAGATGAAGCTGTGGTGGGTACACGCCGAAGCCATCAACGCCTTCCTGCTCGCGTACAAGCTGACCGGCAGTCAGGAGCATCTGGAATGGTTCAAACGGTTGCATGCCTATTCCTTCGAGCATTTTTCCGATCATGAATACGGCGAGTGGTACGGCTATCTGGACCGTGAGGGCCGCCCGGTCTTTGGCCTGAAGGGCGGCAAGTGGAAGGGCTTTTTCCACCTGCCCCGCATGTTGATGGTCTGCGAGCGGTGGCTCCATGAAATGGCGAAGAAGTGATGCCCATGTGCGAGATCGGCTTTGGAATCGACGGCGGCGGCACGCGCTCACGTCTATGCCTGTTCAGCCTGGAGGATGGGCGGGAGCTCGGACGGTTTGCCGGCGGCTCTACCAACATGTACAGTGTGGGTCGGGATGCCGCCATGCAGAACATTGTCAGTCTCCTGCGTTCCTCCGGCGTTTCACTGGAAAGACTAAAAGCCGGCTGCCTGGGCTCCGCGGGACTGAGCCGTCCAGCCGAAAAGGAAGTCTTTTCCGACTTTTTCCGCCGTCTGTTGCCACAGTGCCGCATATACCTGTGTAACGATGGCGAGACGCTGCTGGTAGGCGCCCTGAAAAGCACGGAGGGCTACTGCCTCATCGCGGGAACGGGCTCGCTGGCGCTGGCGCGCAACCATGAGGGCCGTACCGCGCGCGCCGGAGGGCTTGGCTACATGCTGGGCGACGAGGGAAGCGCGCTGTGGATCGCATGGCAGGCCATCCGTCGGGCGATGCGGTCCCGCGAGGGGCGTGATCTGGAAACAACGCTGCTGGCGGATCTGGTGAAGCATTTTTCGCTTTCCTGCCCGGAGGATTTTGTGGAAATGCTGCATCACCGCTTCGAAAAGGCGGTGGTGGCGACCGCAGCCGGGCTGGTGCTGGATCGCGTGGAGGACGATCCCCTTGCGGCGGATATTGCCAGGGCGGCCGCCAACGAGCTGGCGCTGCTGCTGGACTCGGTGATGCGGCAGATGCCGCTTTTCCCTGCCCGCGCGGCTCTGTCCGGCGGGGTGATCGAGCACAACGCCTGGCTTCGCGGTCGCCTGGTGGAGCAGCTGGCCCTTGTTCACCCCGATCTGGAGGTGGTTTCCGGGCAGGGCGACGCCGTGCGCGGGGCCTGTATGCTGGCCAGGACGGCGCTGGTACAAGGCTTGTCATGACAGACCCTCTTTCATCCTCAAAAAGCTGGCTGGTTTTCAGACAGCTTTTTTCATTGCATCGGAAAACGCCGACGGGGCCGTTTCCATCGCCTGTACCCATTTGCTGGTAACCTCGCCCGTCGCGCAGGGCAATCCGGCCCCTCTTTAGGCATCGTCCGGATGGAGAACGCCGGCTACCATGTTGCCGTGGTCGCGGTTTCGACAGGTCGTCTTGAAATTGCGTGGAATTCATAGCGCCATACGGGCGCAGGCGAAAGCAAAAAGAAATTTGCCCAAACGACTTGATAAGGTCAAGTTTGAATAGTATACTTGACTATGTCAAGGAAAGAAAGGAGGGCATGGATGTTCCAGACCTTCGCTTACTACCTTTCGGTGCTGTATAAGGATTTTTACGCGTATGCGGGCGCGCGGCTACATCCGCTCGGCGTAAACAATGGACTGGTGTTTTTCGTCATCTATGTCGGCAAGCATCCCGGCTGCACCCCCTCGGAACTGACCAGGACGCTGCGCGTGGACTGGGGCTATTCCCAGCGGTGTATCACCAAGCTGGTGGACGACGGCATGATTACCAAGGAAAAGGCCGGGCGCTCCTATCAGCTGAAGCTGACGGAAAGGGGCGAAGAGGCCTTCCGGGTCAGCCATCAGCTGTTTCATGACTGGGACGGCCAGAAGCTGTGCGTCCTGACGGAAGAGGAGCGTTGCACGCTGCTTTCCCTGCTTCACAAAATCGTACGGAAAGAAGATGAATCATCCCATGTATGAGACCATCGCAAGCCCTGTCAACTATGGCGGGCTTCAATTAAAGAACCGGATCATTTTTGCGCCCACCACGCTGGGGCAGAAAAACGAGGCCTACCTTGAAAAGATCCGTCAGATCGCCGCAGGCGGATGCGCCATGGTGATCCTGGGCGACGTTCCGGTCGGCCGGTTCGGTTTTGGCCAAAGCCTGTATACCCGCAAAGGCTTGCCGCCTACCGCGAACTCACGGACGCGATTCATGGGGAAAACTGTCTGGCCTGCGCCCAGCTTCACCAGAGCGACTCCAACGTGAAGGCGATGCTCAAATATGTGCCGGGTGTGCTGACCAAAAAGATCAGCATGCAGGACCTCCGTCCCCTGCTCAACCAGGAGGTCAGCCCCTACATCTGCGGGCTTTCCACGAAGAAGGTCAGGCAGATGGCCGCCAGCTTCGGTCCCGCGGCCGTCCAGGCCCGCAAGGCGGGATTCGACATGGTCCAGATTCACGGCGACAGGATGTGCGGCAGCTTTGCTTCCCCCGTGTTCAACCACCGCACCGACGAATACGGCGGGTCTATCGAAAACCGCATCCGCTTTGCCGTGGAGGCGGTAACGGCGGGCCGGCAGCTTCTGCCGGATATGCCCATTGACTTCAAGCTGGCCGTCCGGCAGGAAAACCCGCACTACGGCAATGCCGGGGTGCTGGTCGAGGAGCTTGCGGTGGTGGTACCGGCGCTGGAGCGGGCCGGTGTGACCAGCTTCCATGTGGCGCTCGCCAACCACTCTTCGCTGGAGGATACCATTCCTCCGGCCAGGCATCCTTATTTTGGCGGAGAAGGCTGCTTCCTGCCGTATTGCGATCTGGTCCGCAGGTATACCTCGCTGCCCATTTGCGCCGTGGGCGGCCTGACCCGGCCGGATTTTGTGGAGGAGCAGCTGGCCAAGGGCCGGATCGACTGCGCCGCCATGAGCCGCCAGCTGATCGCCGACCCGTCCTGGCCCAGCAAGGTGATTGGCAATCATCCTGAACAGGTCAAGCGCTGTGTGCGGTGCAACAAAAAATGCCTGGGCGGCATGATGCGTCATGAGGGCGTCCACTGCATCTATGAAGGGAGGAAAGACCCGTGACTTGCGCGATCGTCTACAGCAGCCGGACCGGAAACACCAAGCGGCTGGCAGAAGCAATCGAAGCCTCTCTGCAGCCGCAAGGATGTCTGTACGTAGGCCCGCCGGACGAAGCAGCCCTCGCGGCAGATCGCCTCTACATCGGCTTTTGGACGGACAAGGGCACCTGCGATGCCGACGTGGCGGACTTTCTCTCCCAAGTCAGCGGCAAGGAGGTGTTCCTGTTCGGCACCGCTGGCTTTGGAGGCGAGCCGGCATACTTTGAAAGCATCCTTAACCGCGTGGCCCAATGTCTGGGACAGGGAAACACGTTGATCGGAACGTTCATGTGCCAGGGCCGCATGCCCATGGCTGTGCGGGAACGATACGAAAAGATGCTCTCCGCCCCAGCTTCGCACCGGATGCCTGATCCGCGAAAGATGCTGGAAAACTTCGACCGGGCGCTGCCCCATCCGGACGCGGAGGACCTCGCCCGTCTCAAGGCCGCCGTTGCGTCAGGCTTGAATCCGGCGTAGAGCGTCCCGGTTTTTGCACCCAATCAGAGGATTTCCCACAAAAGAAAGAAATGCATGGAGGTGATCGCAATGAAAAAGGTCATCTCGGTTCTGTTGGTCATGATCCTGCTGCTGTGCTCCGCCGCTATCGCGGAGGAGGGAAAGGTCGAAACGTTCTCCGCGGAGTATGAAATGGTGGGGACCACATCCTCCGGTCAGCCCAAAAACGACACCTTTATCTTCGAGGGCGAAACCACGGACGGCATCATCACCAAGCTGAACTTTGACATCATCCGCAACAGGGGCAGCGAGGACGAGTATTCCAAGAAGGACATCATGGGCTACCTGATGAACATTTCCGACGCCACGGTGGAAAAGACGGAGGACGGTTACCGCCTCGCCACCCTCAGCGCCTACGGCTACGACCCCGCCTATTCCGACGGCGACACCTACTATGCCCAGTACATGCTGACCGCTTCCTGCGACAATCTGACGGAGGATACTCTTTTCTCGGAGCTGTCCTTCTCCGATCTGGCCCAGCCCGGCAACGTGGTCACGGTGGAAAAGGCCTGCATCGCCTATGGCTATCTGGCGCGTGAAGCAGGGCTGGAGCTGACCGCCGAAACCCCGGTGAAGGATCTGCTGACCCTGCATGGTCTGTATGCTGACGGCGCGTTTGCAGAGGGCTCCAACCGTGTTTCCTTTGCGGGCTACAACGGCGGCCGCAGCTACGGCGAGCAGCTGGAGGCCATTACCGACTACATTCTGGCCAATCAAATGACCCTGGAGGACGTCTACGAAATGTTCCGCACCGTCAACCAGGCCAGCACCGAGATTCAGGACCGCGACGCCATCGCCGGCGCTACCATCACCTTCGGCGGGGATTTCCAGCGCATGGTGTATCTGGCCATCCACGGCGAGCTGTTCGAGGGCGTCGTCACCACCACGGAAAACGGGGACGGAACCACGGTTGCAGAAGTGGTCACCCAGGGCTTCGGCGGCGAAATCGAGACCAACGTCACCTTTGACGCGGACGGCAGGATCATCGCCATCGCCGTGCGCGACGCCCAGGAAACCGACGGCGTGGGCGGCGTTCTGACGGCGGACGGCTCGGATTACATCAACGCCCTGATCGCAGGGCAGGATGACCTGGACGGCGTGGATGGCGTAAGCGGCGCCACCATGACCTCCAACGCCCTCAAGCAGGCCGTCCGCTATGCTCAGGAGGCCATGGCCCGCTGACGGCGCGGCTCGGATGGCTGTAAAACGCCCGTTTGCTTGATGCAGAGACAGGACCACCGGAAAACCCGGCGGTCCTGTTTCCTTGCACGGGGGTTTTACGCCGTTTGCCTCCGGTGGTGTTTTGCGCCGAAGTTTTTTACCGCCCTGTAGGTTTGCGCCGAAGTTTTTTACCGCCCCCGCTTTACATCCGGCGTCGGGAATGATACAATCAATTTCATGTAAGCACAGGGAAAGGAGCATTCTGATTCATGAGCAAAAGCATCGTCCATACCTCCTCCGCTCCGTCTGCCATCGGCCCCTATTCACAGGCCGTTGGAATCGGGCGGTTTCTGTTTACCTCCGGCCAGCTGGGCCTCGACCCTGTTACGGGCGAGCTGGCCACCGGCGTCGAAGCGCAGACGGACAGGGCCATGCGCAATCTGGGCGCCATTTTGCAGGAAGCCGGCCTGGGCTATGCCGACATCGTGAAAACAACGGTCTTTGTGGCTGATCTTAAAGACTTTGCGGCTGTCAACGCGGTATACCAGCGCTTTTTTGAATCCGATCCGCCCGCTCGTAGCTGCGTGCAGGTGGCCGCCCTTCCCAAGGGCGGGCTGGTGGAAATCGAATGCATCGCAGTGGGAAGGGAATGACCGTTATGTATGAAATCTTGTCCAAGGAGGCCCTCAACCCCACGGTCGTGCGCATCAGCGTGCATGCGCCCCGCATCGCCCGCAAGGCCGAGCCGGGGCAGTTTGTCATCCTGCGCGCGAAGGAGCAGAGCGAACGCATCCCCCTCACGGTCGCCGATTACGACCGCGAGGCGGGCAGCGTCGCCGTGATTTATCAGATCGTGGGCGCCGGCACCATGGAGCTCAACACGCTCGACACCGGCGACTGCCTGCACGATCTGGTGGGCCCGCTGGGGACTCCCACGCACACGGAGGGGCTGAAAAAGGTGTGCATCGTGGGCGGCGGCGTAGGCTGCGCCATCGCCTATCCCATAGCCAAAAAGCTGCATAGCCTGGGCTGTGCGGTGCACAGCGTTGTCGGCTTCCGCAGCCGCGACCTGGTGATTCTGGAGGATGAATTCCGGGCCGTCAGCGAGGAGCTGCGTCTGATGACCGACGACGGCAGCTACGGCGAAAAGGGCCTGGTGACCAACGCGCTGGAAAAGCTCATCCAGACCGGGAACCAGTACGACCAGGTCATTGCCATCGGACCGCTGATCATGATGAAATTCGTGTGCAAGGTGACGGAGAAATACGGCGTCAAGACCGTCGTGAGCATGAACCCCATCATGATCGACGGCACCGGCATGTGCGGCGGCTGTCGTCTGACCGTGGGCGGGGAAACCAAGTTCGCCTGCGTGGACGGTCCGGATTTTGACGGTCATCTCGTGGACTTTGACGAAGCGATGGCTCGCGGCGCAATGTACCGCGACTTTGAGCAGCATGCCCGCGAGGAAGCCTGCCGTCTGTTCCAAAAGGAGGCGGAATCCAATGCCTGATATGAATCCGAAGAAAACGCCGATGCCCGCCCAGGCGCCGGAGGTGCGCAACAAGAATTTCAGCGAGGTGGCCCTGGGCTATACCCGCGATATGGCGGTGGGCGAAGCCAGGCGCTGCCTGAGCTGCAAAAACAAGCCCTGCGTATCCGCCTGCCCCGTGCGCATCGACATTCCCGCGTTTGTCGAGCGGGTGGCGCATGAGGATTTTGAGGGCGCGTACGAGGTGCTGTCCCGCTCCACGTCGCTTCCGGCGGTGTGCGGGCGCGTTTGCCCGCAGGAAAGCCAATGCGAAGGCAAGTGCGTCCGCGGTATCAAAGGCGAGCCGGTGGGCATCGGCCGTCTGGAGCGCTTTGTGGCGGACTGGCACCGCGCGCAGAAAACCGCTCCCGCGGCAAAGCCCGCGCCCAACGGGCACAGGGTTGCCGTGATCGGCGCGGGCCCCAGCGGCCTCACCTGCGCGGGCGATCTGGCCAAGCTGGGCTATGCCGTGACCGTTTTTGAAGCGCTGCACCTGCCGGGCGGCGTGCTGAGCTACGGCATTCCCGAATTTCGTCTGCCCAAGCAGATCGTGCAGGAAGAAATCGACGGTCTGCGCGCGCTGGGCGTGGAGATCGAATGCAATACCGTCGTGGGCAAGACGCTGACCGTTGACGAGTTGTTCGAGATGGGCTACGAGGCGCTCTTCATCGGCAGCGGCGCGGGCCTGCCCCGCTTCATGGGCATTCCGGGCGAAAGCCTCAAGGGCGTGTACTCGGCCAACGAATACCTGACCCGCATCAACCTGATGAAAGCCTATCTGCCGGGCAGCGCCACGCCCATCAAGCATTCGCGCCGCGTGGCGGTGGTGGGCGGCGGCAACGTAGCCATGGATGCCGCGCGCTGCGCCAAGCGCCTGGGTGCCGAGGAAGTGTTTATCGTCTACCGCCGCGGACTGGAGGAGATGCCCGCCCGCCGCGAGGAGGTCGAGCACGCGCAGGAGGAGGGCATTGTCTTCCATACCCTGTGCAACCCGGTGGAGGTGCTGGGCGACGAAAACGGCAACGTATGCGGCATGCGCTGCGTGCGCATGGCTTTGGGTGAGCCAGACGAGAGCGGCCGCCGCCGTCCCGTCGTCCAGGAGGGCAGCGACTTTGTGCTGGATGTGGACACGATGATCATGTCCATCGGCACCAGCCCCAACCCCCTCATCCGCTCCACCACGCCGGGGCTGGAGGCTGACCGGCGCGGCTGCCTGATCGTGCGGGACGAAAGCGGCCTGACCACGCGCGAGGGCGTGTACGCGGGCGGCGACGCCGTGACCGGCGCAGCCACCGTGATTCTGGCCATGGGCGCGGGCAAGAACGCCGCGCAGGCCATCGACGAGTACATCCGTCAGAAGGGCTGACATCAAAAACAGACGGCCCGGCGCTTCCGGAGAGGGAGCGCCGGGCCGTTATTTCTGTCGCTTAATGCACGCGCCGCATATCGCTTACGGCGCAGTAGCCAAAGCCGATGGCGTCCAGGCTGTCGTCGCTGACCACGCGGGTTTCCGTGCGATAGCACCAGCCCGGCTCCAGGCGGTACGCCTCGCGTCCCACCCAGCAGGGGCGCAGGTCCGTCAGCACCTCATAGCTGGGATAATGGACGATGTCGCCATACGGCGTGTCTTTCTCCACGGCTTCGTCCAAAGTGCTCATGGGCCAGAAAGCGTTTGCGGCCCAGAGCTGAAGCGTCTCCTGCCAGGTGCGCTGCGGCAGGGCCATCGGCTCCGCTTCCTCCACCACGGGCATACCTTCCACCGCCAGGGCGGCCAAGGTGCCGTCGTCGCGCACCACACAGGCAAAGCCAGATTTTGCGCCGTAGCGGTCGCCGCCCTCCTCCCAATAAAACTGATCCATCACGGGAAGCCCCAGCAGCTCATAGCAGCCTCGCACGAGCGTTTTGTCATCCGCGCCGCCGTTGCGCGCGTGCTCCTGCTCAATCAGGCTGTAAAGCTCCGGCGCACAGCTGTTGCCGGTCAGGCTGAACGTGCCTGCCAGCTGCTCCGGGACGGTGTTTCGCCTTGCGTAGAGGAAGTCCTCGCTGATTCCTGCGCCCAGCCGCTCCATCAGCGCCCGCGCAAGCGCAACCGACGCCTCCATTTCCCGCTGATTGGGATGCCCGGACAGGTCCCGCGCAAACCGATCATACACGCTAAAGTTGCAATCCTCGCCGTCCCGGCTGAAGGAAACGTGCTGGTTCAGCGGATCATCATGGTAGTACTGCTCCAGCTTTCCGCCCTTCACGCTCTGCCCGGCCGCCTCGATGGCCGCGGATAGATCGCCCTTTGTCACCTTCTGATAGCCTACTGTCAGTACGGCTTGCTGCTGCGCCGCAAAAGGCTCTGGAACGGGGCAATCCACCATCAGGCGGATATGCCCTGCGCTCTCCGGCAGACCAATCTCGCCCACCAGCCGCCCATTGATCTCCTGTACGCCGGATACGTCCACTTCCTCCGGGCTGCACAGCCGCCACTCGTCCTGCGCAAGCGCTGTACCACCCCCGATCAGACAAAGGGTCAGCAAAATGGCTACCGTGTGTTTCCAATGCTTCATGGCAGTTCTTTCCTCCCTTGCTCATTGCGGAACGGAAACGCAAACGTTACCGTGCTCTGCTCATTTTCCCCGCCGTAGAGATGGCTCTGAATCAAAAGCGCCGCTTCCATCATGCCGTCGTTTTCCTTGAATGGCGCCTCTCCAAACACATCAAGCCTTGCCTCAAAGCTGAACGTTTCGCCCTGATCCTGCGCTACCCAGTCCACGCTGACCGGCAAGCGCCTATCCCCGATCTGCAATACCGCATTGGAAACCACCAGCATCTCTTTGCCTTCGGGCAGCCATTCGTCAAAGGAGAGCACCTTGCCCTGCCACCAAATCCGGTCAAAATGCTCGCCATCCGTCCCAATATCTGTTTCGCTGAGCAGGCGGTATGCATCCGGTTCCCTGGGCTCAATGTGCGCGCAAACGGCCAGCCGCTCGCCATCCATGTAGATGTCGCGCACCGTAACGGAGAGGCGTTCGCTTTCGCACTGCTGCCATGCAACGGGCACTACGCCCGCCTCCGCCTGTTCGGTGGACATGCCGCCGGCAACCCGCTCCGTGAGGAAATACAGAACGCCCAGCCGTTCCAGCGCAAACGCCGTTACGCACAGCAGCATAACAATCAGCGTCACGACAACTGCTGTCCGCATCCTGAGCCGCCGCGGCTTTGGCGCAGGCTGAGCCTGCAGCGCCGCCAGCATGCTGTCAAATCTTCTGTGAAACCTGTCCGGCGTAGGTTCAAAAGCGTTGTCCAGCCGCTCCAGCAGCCCGTTTTCCCATGCCTTCATTCCTTCATTGCCCCCCATTCCGCGCAAAGACGTTTTCTTGCATGATGCAGCCGGGATTTTACCGTACCCTGCGGTATGCGCAGGATCTGCGCCACCTCGGCTACCGAAAACCCTTCCAGATAATGAAGTAGCAGCGGCACTTTCAGCTTTTCCGGCACAGCGGACAGCGCCTGCCTCAGCCTGTCGTCCGGCGGTTCAAACGCCGGCGCAGGCTGCTCCACTTCATCCACAAGCACCACACGCCGCCGCTTTCGCCCGATGGTATGGCACTCATTGATGACAATGCGCGTCAGCCATGGCCGGAAGTAAGCCGCTTCCACCCTGCCGCGCCAGGCCCAGGCGCGTGTCAGCGCCTCCTGCACGGCGTCGGCGCAGTCCTCCGGGGATTTCAGCAGGCTGCGGCTTACACGGTAAAGCGTCCGTTCCATCGCCTCCACTTCATCCACAAAGGTCTCCTCGTCAATCATCGCTTGCACCTTCTTTTTTTCGGGCTGTTGCAACATGCCTTACACCCTGATAACGCGCATGGAGGCCATTTGGTTCACAAATTTCAAAAAAAAGACGCCTCCCAAACGGGAAGCGCCTTGAAAGTGCTGAAATCAGCGGGTGAGCAGCGTGGTCTCGGTCTCCTTGTCGAAGAAGTGCAGGTGGTTGACGTCGAACGCGATCTGCACCTTCTGGCCCGCCCGGCTGGTGGTGCGGGGATTGACGCGGGCGATGATGTTCTCTTCCTTGCCGCTGGTGGACAGGTAGAGATAGGTCTCGGAGCCCATGAGCTCGGTCACTTCGACGTTGCAGTCCACCACCGCGTTGGGAGCGGCCTGGATGAACACATCCTCGTCGTGGATGTTCTCGGGACGGATGCCCATGTAAACTTCCTTGCCGATGTAGTCCTCATCCGCGAACTTGGCCAGCTTGCTGGGCGGAATGATGATCTTGTTGTCGCCAAAGACCGCGGCCACGTCATTGCCTTCCTTGACCAGCTTGACGGTGAAGAAGTTCATCTGCGGGCTGCCGATGAAGCCGGCCACGAACAGGTTGGCGGGATAGTCGTACAGGTTCTGCGGGGTATCGACCTGCTGCACGAAGCCGTCCTTCATAACCACGATGCGGGACGCCATGGTCATGGCCTCGGTCTGGTCATGGGTCACGTAGATGAAGGTGGTCTGCAGGCGCTGGTGCAGCTTGGTGATCTCGGTGCGCATCGCCACGCGCAGCTTGGCGTCCAGGTTGGACAAAGGCTCGTCAAAGAGGAAGACCTTCGGCTCGCGGACGATGGCGCGGCCCAGAGCGACGCGCTGGCGCTGGCCGCCGGACAGAGCCTTGGGCTTGCGGTTGAGCAGGTGGGAAATGTCGAGGATCTTGGCGGCTTCTTCCACGCGCTGCTTGATCTCCGCCTTGGGGGTCTTGCGCAGCTTGAGGCCAAACGCCATGTTGTCAAACACGGTCATATGAGGATACAGCGCGTAATTCTGGAACACCATGGCGATGTCGCGGTCCTTGGGCGCCACATCGTTGACCAGGCGGTCGCCGATGTAGAGCTCGCCGCTGGAGATCTCCTCCAGGCCGGCCACCATGCGCAGCGTGGTGGACTTGCCGCAGCCGGAGGGGCCAACCAACACGATGAATTCCTTGTCCTCAATGTCCAGGCAGAAATCGCTGACAGCGGTCACATTGCCGGAATAGACCTTATAGATGTGATTGAGCGATACGCTTGCCATTCTAAAGCAGCCTCCTTTTTCTGAATGCAGGCAGTCCATCTTTCAACCCATGGAACGACCACATTTCAATGTCTGTATTATAGCGGAACCGCCAGAAAAAAGGAATCGGCTGAATCCACTAAGATTTTTGGGGGCATTTGTACATGATGTACACGGCGGACAAAATAATACCACATCCTTGCGCATTCTGCTCACTCATCCCGCAGGGCGTCCACGGGTTTCATGCGCGAGGCGCGCGAAGCGGGCGATACGCCGAAGAACAGCCCTACCGCCAGCGCAGCCAGAAAGACCGCCGCGCAGTCTCCCAGGCGGATAACGGGCGAGAGCCCGATGCTCCGGCCTGCCGTTTCGATCAGGCCGATGCCGATGACCAGGCCCATGCATCCGCCCACCAGCGCGTAGACCAGCGCCTCCAGCAAAAACAGCAGGCAGATTTGACCCCCGGTGGTGCCAAGGGATTTCATGATGCCGATCTCCCGTCTGCGCTCCCGTACGCTCACCAGCAAAATGTTCATCACCCCGATGCCGCCCACCAGAATGCAGATCGCCGCGACCCATTTGAGCACGTCCACGAAAATGCTCATCACGCTGTTGGCCGCCTCGATTTGCACCTGCATGGTGACCGCCTCCACGCTCATGTCCCGCTTGAGGCGCATCACGTCCTGCGCCATGGCGGCTGCCGCCTGCGGCGCAATGCCCTCAGGCACGCTGAGGATGATTTCGTGCACGCTCTGCCCCATCCGTTCGCAGAAGACGGCGATGGGCAAAAAAACCGCGCCGGACGCATCGACCTGCGACATCTCGTTGCCCTGCGCAATGACGCCGCGCACCCACAGCGGCACGCCCGACACGCTGATCAAATCTCCGGGTTCCACCGCCAGCTTCTCCGCCAGCGCCGTCCCCAGCAGCACGCTTCGTGCACCCGCCTGCCATTCAGCCGCGTACAGATCGCGTCCCTCCAGCACGCAGGTGCCCATCATGTCCATGTATTCGCGGGAACATCCTACCAGCACGCAGCTTTCCTCGCGCCGTCCCGCGCGCGCCGTGGCCGGCGCGTATACCTGCTCGGTCGCAGCTGTGTCCAGAGAGGAGGCCAACAGCTGCCCGTCGCCGTGGCGCAGGGTTTCGCCTTCTGCGGCAGTCAGCCACACCCGGTCGATCCCCAGCCGCGTCATTTCGCTCTTTACCTGCGCCCTCCCCGCGTCGCCCAGCGTGATCACAGCCAGAATCGCGCCGATGCCGATGGCCATGCCCAGCACGGTGAGCACGGAACGGGCCGGTGCGGCAAAGATGTTAAGCAGGCTCAGTTTCCAAAAATCATACCGCTTCACCGCGCCCTGGCCTCCCTGACGGCGCAGCCCGGATAGAGCGCGGCGCTTTCAGGCAGAAGCACCACGCGCTTGCCCGCCCATTCCTGCGGCACGGCCACATAGGCGTCGTTGCGAAGATCAAGGTCAATTTCTACCGGCGTCGCGGTCCCACCGTCCACAAACCAGACCTGGTCGCGGCTGTCTACCGCGCCGACCGGAACCAGCGCCTGATCCTCCAGCACTTCGCATACCAGCTCCACCACCACGCGATCCCCGGCTTTCGCCCCCGCCCATGCACCGTCCTCCATGGGCAAAAAAGAAAGCGGCTGCATCGTCTGGCCCGTACCGCCGTCCGCCTCCGGCGCGCCTGCCTGACCCAACACCGCGGCGCCCAGCGCCTTTCCATCCGCGCTGGTCACCATGGCCGCCGCCCCCTGCGATACGTTCGCAAGCTCCTCCGCGCGTCCGGCGGCAACCACGTGCAGCCCGGTTCCATGGACCATCCCGAGCAGGTTTCCTTCCCCGGCGATGGCGCCTTCGGCAACATAAACGGCCCCCACAACGCCGTCCGCCTCGGCGCGAATCTGCGAGGAGGCTATGGCCGTCCGAAGCTCCGCCTGCCGCGCGCGCGTCTCCAGCGCCGTCTGCGCCGCGATGAGCGCCGACTCGCCCATCTGGCCAAAGGCTGCAAGGGCTGTCTCCTGCTCGTAGAGCAGCCGGTTCACGGCGGCCAGCTCCTGCTCCTGCACGCTTGTGTCCATGCTCATCAGCAGATCCCCCGCGCACACCGCCTGGCCCTGGCTCACGTAGACCCGCGCCACCCGGCCCGCCGTCAGCGCCACGAGCGGCTGCTCATCCGCGTAGGCGACAACGCCCTCCATCAGCGTGGAACGGATCAGGTTGCCACGTTCCACCTCCGCGGTCCGCACGGCCGTTTTAGGCGTGAACGGCAACAGAAACAGCGTGGCCACCGTTACCGCCGTGGCCGCGATCACCAGCAGGGACGCCTTGGTTTTCGGCATGCATGCGTTTCCTCCTTGCCCGCCCCTCACAGGGCGCTCAAGGGCTATTGTGGCCTCTTCGCGGGGTGCGAACCGTGGCAAGTGCATGCAGCGCGGGTATCATTTGACAAGCGCCGCCGCGCTTCGGAGCGCGGCGGCGCTTTTTGTTTACCGCATGGACATGCTCTGGTCGATCTGCTGGCGCGTCATGCGGATGTCGGTCAGCTTTTCGCTGATGGAGCGGTCCAGCTGGGCCAGCACCTCGTCAATATGCCGGTACACGTCGTTATAGAGCTTTTCGATTTCCTCATGCGTGCTCTGGCGCAGCTCCTCTGCCTCCATGTTGGCGCGCGCGGTGATCTCCTGCTCGCTGATGAGCTGGCGGGCCCTGTTTTCCGCGTCCTTGACCATGTTCGCGGCCTGCTCCTGCGCTTCGCGCACCATGCCGGCCGCCTGCTGCTGCGCCTTTTTGAGCATCTCCTGCGCCTGCTGCTGGGCCTGGGCGGTCATCTGCTGGGCCTGGTTCTTGGCGTCGGTCACGTATTGATTGGCTCGCATGGTAGCGTTCTGCTTGGTCTGCTCCGCGCGCTCATTGGCCTCGGAAATGATGGTGATCTGGTTTTGTACCACGCCCTCACATTCGGCAAACACGGTGGGCAGATCGGTCGTAATGGCGTTTGCCAGGCCCAAAATCCGCTCGCGGTCCACCATGCACATGTTGCTCAGCGGCACGCGCTTGGCCTGCATCACGGTTTCCTCAAGGTCGTTCAAATTCTTCCTGAAAGCGGAAATGGCATCCTGTTGCATGGTTCTATTCCTCCCATCAAAATACGGTCAAGGTTTCAAGGCGCGTCGCACATCCTCCACGATGCACGCCGGTACAAAGGGGGCGATATCTCCCCCGAACATCCCGATCTCCCGTACGGCGCTGGAGCTGAGGTACGCATGCTCCGGCGCGGTCATCAGAAACAGGGTTTCCACGTCGGGAGCCATCTGGTGGTTGAGCTGGGCCATCTGGAATTCGCTTTCAAAGTCCGTCACGGCGCGAAGGCCGCGCAGGACAATGCCGGCATCCAGCTTTTTCATGTAGTCCACCAGCAGCCCGTCAAACTGGTCAAAGCGCACGTTGGGCAGGTGCGAGCAGGCGCGCGCGAGCAACTCCAGCCGCTGCACGATGGGAAAGCAGCCCTCCTTGGCCGGGTTGTGCAAAACCGCCACCACCACTTCGGGAAAGATGTCCGCGCCGCGTTCGATCAGGTCCAGATGGCCGATGGTCACAGGGTCGAAGCTGCCGGGATAAACGCACAGGCCTTTTTTCATGTCCGCCGCCTCCTGACTCACAGCGCGCCGATGCGATAGTGGTAAAAGTGAATGACGGTATCGCCGTAGGCACGTTCCTTCCACAGCGCGAAGCGCCCGTCCGGCGCAGGAGACGCGTCCAGCCGGTGTTCCAGCACCATCAGCGCGTCCGGCTCCAACAGCCCTGCGTCCGCAAGCGCCGCACAGCATTCCTCCAGCACCGGCAGCCGATAGGGCGGGTCCAGAAACACCAGGTCAAACCGGCGCTTCTCCGCCTGCATCTGCGAAACCGCCTGCCGCCAGTCTGCCGCGTACAGGCGCGCCCTCTCCGCAAAGCGCAGCTTTTCCACATTGCGGCGGATGCAGGCCGCCGCCTCGCGGTCGCGGTCCGCAAGGGCGGCGCGGTCTGCGCCGCGGCTGAGCGCCTCCAGCGCCAGCGCGCCGCTGCCGGCAAACAGATCCAGCACCTGCGCGCCGGGCACATAGGCCTGAATGATGCTGAACAGCGATTCCTTCACCTTGTCCTGCGTGGGGCGCGTATCCATGCCGCGCGGCGCATAGAGCAGCGCGCCGCCGTGTTCTCCGGCGATAATACGCATCAGATCAGCCTTTCCGGCGACTTGCTGCGCTGCCGCTGCCTGCGGGCCTTGCGCTCGCGGCGCTTCTTTCTCTCGTCGCCCATTTTGATACCGGTGTTGATTTTGTCGCGCAGGGTTTTTCCCTGGGTGTAACCCAGGCCGTAGCCCAGAGGCGCCAGCAGCACAAACAGGGGACTGAGCCGCTCGCCCAGCAGCGCGGCGTCGTTGCTCACATAGGAAAACACGTTGACTAACGGCATGACCATCGCTCGGTCGATCACGCGCAGAATGTCCATCGCGCCCAGCGAACCGACGTTTTCATAGTAGCGCAGGGCATCTCCGAACTCGCTCTGGCGCATGAGCGCCTCGGTCCAGGATGGAAGCACGCCCAGGGTGTACGTCATGGGCCTGGCCATCGCCGCGTATGCGACCGTGAAAACGAAAAACGGTAGCGCGCCTGTCAGAGCGGCAAACATCCCCTTGAAGGGGTGGAAGCAGCGCGCCCGATCGCCTTCGGTCACAGGGCGGCCGCTTTCCTGCCGGTCGTACATGATTTCGGCAAAAGCGGCGTCGTTTTGTCCCTGCGTCATGCCCTGGTAGTATTGATAGTAGACGGCGAGCCCAACGATGGCGACGGCGGCCAGCACACGGCCCCACAGGCTTTCAAAGCTGAGCAGCATGCCCCCGATCAGGTAAATCACCGTAACGGCCACCATGCTCAGCAGACGCTTGAGGGCCAGCTTCCAGGCGTCCTTTCCATGCCAGGAGCCCTTGAGAATCGGCTTTTTGACCAGAGCGACCGGCTTTTGGGGTTTCCCTTTGGCGCTTTGCATCTGTGTACCCTTTCCACCTCCCGCCCAACCGGCAGGGGTTATTCTGGCGAAACGCCAGTTGCTTCATGCATGCAGATAGACTCTCGGCACCCTGGCGGTAATGGCCAGAAGCACCTCGTAGCTAATGGTGTCCGCCCACGCGGCCAGCTCCACCGCGTCGATGCGCTCCCTGCCCTGCGTGCCCAGAAGCACCGTTTCGTCCCCTACCGACACGCCGGGAATATCCGTCACATCCAGCATGGTCTGGTCCATGCACACGCGTCCCACGATGGGCGCGCGGCGGCCATGCACCAGCATCGCGCCCCGGTTGGACAGGGCGCGGTGATACCCGTCGCCGTAGCCCACGGCGGCGGTGGCCACGATCATCTCGCGCGGCGCCACGTAGGTGCAGCCATACCCAATGCTCTCCCCCGCGCTCACGCGCTTGACATGCACGATTTCGGTATACCAGCTCATGGCGGGCATGAAGGGCAGCTTCGTGGGTACGGGCGGATAGCCGTAGAGCGAAATACCCTCACGGATCATGTCGAAGTACGCTTCGGGCGCGAGCAGGCTCATGGCGCTGTTGGCCACATGCGCCGGAATGGCAGGGTCAAAATGCGCGCGAAGCTCACGAAATCGCTTGAGCTGTGCGCGGGTGAAGGCGTTCATCCCGCCGTCCGGCAGGGGGTTGTCCGCATCGGCAAAATGGGTGTAGATGCCCGTGACGCGCACGTGAGGCGCCGCCGCGAGCGCGGCGGCCAGGGCGTCGGCTTCCTCTTCGGTCCGAAGGCCAATGCGGTTCATACCCGTATCCAGTTTGACATGCACCAACGCCTCGCGGTTTTGGGTGGCGGCCTCGCGCTCCAGCAAACGGACCATGTCCGGGGTGAAAACCGTCTGCGTGAGGCCGTAGCGCACGCAGTCCTCCGCCGCGCGGGGCATGGCCGCGCCCAGCACCAGCACCTCGCTCTCCACGCCGCCCAGGCGCAGCTCGACGCCCTCCTCCGGCAACGCCACGGCGAAGTGCGAGGCGCCCATGCCGCCGAGCGCGGCAGCCACCTCCAGCATACCGTGCCCGTAGGCGTTGGCCTTGATGACGGGCATCACCTCCACCCCCGCGGGCACCCGATCACGCAGGACCCGATAGTTGTTCCTGATCGCGTCCATGTCGATCTCGACACGGTTTTGCCTGAGCATTCTCTAACCTTCCCACCTGCGCGCAAGAAGCGCGCGTGTTGTCGCGCGGCTTAGAGGC
The DNA here is from genome assembly GCA_944349545.1 of uncultured Eubacteriales bacterium. Classification (GTDB taxonomy): domain Bacteria; phylum Bacillota; class Clostridia; order Christensenellales; family Aristaeellaceae; genus Limiplasma. The sequence goes on along the minus strand of CALVNG010000001.1, from coordinate 19,785 downwards.
CGCGCACCTCGTCCTGCGACAGCAGGCGCACGCCCGCCTCGGTCAGGACCTTTTCCGCCTCGTCCAGCTTATCCACGCGGAAGATGATCAGCGCGTGGTCGCCCGCATTGCGCACGAAGCTGTAGAGGTATTCCACCACGATGTCGTGGCCGGAAAGCGTCTCCAGCACCTCGGCCAGTCCGCCGGGATGATCGGGCACGCTGACGGCCAGCACATCGGTGAGCTTAACGGTGTAGCCGTTTTCGGAGATGAGCTTGACCGCCTTTTCGTAATCCGCCACGATGCCGCGCAGAATGCCGAAATGCGTGGTATCCGCCACGGACAGGGACACCAGGTCGATGTTATTGTCCCCAAGAAGCTTGGTAAAATGCGCCAGACGGCCGGGGGTGTTTTCGATGAACACGGAAATCTGCTTTACGTACATGGCTGGCTCCTCCTTATCTCTGGGTGGGATACGGACTGACGGCGCCCCAAGCGGGCGCGGCGTCCGTTATTGCAGATGGCGCCGGTCGGTGACGCGCACCGCCTTGCCCTCGCTGCGGGGCAGCGTGCCGGGCTGGCAGAGCTTGACGCTGGCGTGAATCAGCGCATGGCTGGCGAGGGAATTGACGATCTTGCGCTCGAGCGTTTCCAGGTCGCGCACGGTGTCGCTCATCACGGAGGGAGAGAGTTCCACCTGCACCTCGATGGTGTCCAGCGTGCCCACGCGGTCCACCACGATATGGTAATGCGGCTCGATGCCCGGCACCTGAAGCAGGGCGTGCTCGATCTGCGAGGGGAAGACGTTGACGCCGCGGATGATGAGCATGTCGTCCGTGCGGCCCATCACGCGGCCCATGCGCACGTGGGTGCGGCCGCAGGGGCAGGGCTCGTCGGTGAGGGTGCACAGGTCATGGGTGCGGTAGCGGATGAGGGGCATGCCGTGCTTGGTGAGCGTGGTGAAGGTGAGGTCGCCCTGCTCGCCGTAGGGCAGGCTCTTGCCGTCCGGGCCGATGACTTCGGGCAGGAAGTGGTCCTCCCAGATGTGCATGCCGTTTTTGGCCATGCATTCCATGGCGACGCCCGGGCCCATGACCTCGCTGAGGCCGTAGACGTTGAGCGCGTCGATGCCCATCTTCTCCTCGATGCGGCGGCGCATGTCCTCGGTCCAGGGCTCGGCGCCGAAGATGCCGCTCTTTAGGCGGATGCGGTCCAGGGTGATGCCCTCGCGCTCCATGGCGTCGGCCAGGTTGAGCGCGTAGGAGGGCGTGCAGCACAGGGCCGTGGAGCCGAAGTCCTCCATCAGCATGAGCTGACGGACCGTGTTGCCGCCGCTCATGGGAATGACGCTCGCGCCCACGCGCTCCGCGCCGTAGTGCGCGCCCAGGCCACCGGTGAACAGGCCGTAGCCGTAGGCCACCTGCACGATATCGCTCTTGCCGACGTTGGCGCAGTACATGGCGCGGGCCATCAGCTCGGCCCAGCGGTCCACGTCGCCGCTGGTGTAGCCGGCCACGCTGGGCTTGCCGGTGGTGCCGCTGGAGGCGTGGATGCGCACGATCTCGCTCTGGGGCACGGCGAAGAGGCCGAAGGGATAGTTGTTGCGCAGGTCCTGCTTTTCCGTGAAGGGCAGCAGGTGCAGCTCTTCCACGCCATGAATGTCATTGGGGGTAATGCCCAGCTGCTGCATCTTGTTGCGGTAGAAGGGCACGTGCTCATATACGCGTCGCACCACATCGCGCAGGCGCTCGTTCTGCAGGGCGCGAAGCTGCTCGCGCGGCATGGTTTCCATGGTGGGATTCCAGTAGACTTGCTCCATGGGTCCTCTCTCCTTACACAGCGGATGTATATCAGCCCATCAGGGCGCGGCCGCGCGCAAAGGCCGCAAGGTTGACTTCCAGAGACTTTTGAGGCACGCAGGCGGCGATGGCGTCTCGCCAGGCCACCTCCTCAAAGGGCAGGTGCCGGCTGAACATGCCCAGCAGCACCAGGTTGAGCGCTTTCTGGCTGCCGCATTCCACAGCGATGCCCAGCGCGTCCGCGCTCTCCACGCGATAGGATGCCAGCGCAGCCAGCGGGTCCTCCGGGTAGGCCGCCGCGCCGGTGATGACGGGCATGGGGAGAATGTGCTGGGTGTTGACGATGGCTGTTCCGCCGGGCTTGAGATAGCACGCCGCGCGGGCGGCCTCCAGCGCCTCAAAGCTGATCAGATAGTCCGCGCCGCCCAGCGCAACCATGGGCGAATGCACGCTATCGCCCACGCGCACATGCGTGATGACGCTGCCACCGCGCTGGCTCATGCCGTGTACTTCGCTGACCTTGACACCACAGTTTTCGCTCAGGGCCAAACGACCCAGAATCTTGCTGGCCAGCAGCGTGCCCTGCCCGCCTACACCCACGATGACCAGATCAAATGCCGCCTTGCTCATACCCTCGCCTCCCTGCCGCTCTTGATGGCCTTAAAGGGACATACCTGCGCGCACATGCCGCAGCCGCTGCACAGCGCGGGGTTGATCTCCACGATCTTTCCATGCCGCTCGATGGCCGGGCAGCTCAGCTTCATGCATGCGCCGCAGCCCCGGCACCCGTCGATGACGAAGGACGGCCGCGCCGTTTTATCCAGCAGCGCGCAGGGACGACGCGCGATGACCACGCTCACCTGCTCGTTGGCGGTGGCCTCGCGGATGGCCTGCTCGGTGGCCTTGAGGTTGAAGGGGTCCACCACGCGCACGTCGGTCACGCCGCAGCTTTCCACCAGCTTTTCCAGATTGAGCTGGGGTGCGGGCTGGTTGTGGATGTCATAGCCGGTGGCGGGGTTTTGCTGGTGACCCGTCATGCCGGTGATGCGGTTGTCCAGAATCACCACGGTGATGGTCTCGCGGTTATACACCGCATCGACCAGCGAGGTGATGCCGCTGTGGATGAACGTGCTGTCGCCCAGCACCGCCACGGTACCGCGCGAGAACGCCTTGCCCTGCGCGCGCTCCGCGCCGCCGGCCATGCCGATGCTGGCGCCCATGCACAGGCAGGCATCCATGGCGCTCAGCGGCGGCAGCGCGGCCAGCGTGTAGCAGCCGATATCGCCCATCACGCGCATGCCCAGCTTATTGAGCACGTAAAACACGCCGCGATGCGGGCAGCCGGGGCACAGCACCGGCGGACGCGCCGGAATGGACGTGTCCTCGCCCTGGGGCATGGGCGCGCCCAGAAGCACGCTGCGCAGCTTCTCCACGCTCAGCTCGCCCTGAATGCCGGTGAGGTTTTTGCCCTCGCAGGGGATGCCCGCGGCCAGCACCTCGCGCTCGATCAGCCCTTCCAGCTCCTCCACCACGATCAGGCGGTCCACCTTCTGCGCAAATTCACGGATGAGCTTCATGGGCAGGGGGTAGACCATGCCCAGCTTGAGGGTGCTGGCGTGGGGCATGGCGTCGCGCACATATTCATAGCACACGCCGCTGGTGATGATGCCCACGGACGTGTCGCGCATCTTGATCACGTTGATGGGCAGGCGGTTGGCCGCCTCGGAGAGGAACGCCTCGCGCGCCTCCACCTTCAGGTGGCGCTTGCGGGCCATGCCGGGCATCATGACGTATTTCATGGCGTCCTTCTGGTAGGGGCGCAGGGGCACGTCCGCGCGCTCCCCGATGGCCACCACGCTGCGCGCGTGCGCCACGCGGGTGGTCAGGCGCAGAAACACCGGGGTATCCAGCTCCTCGCTCATGGTGAAGGCCAGGCGGGTAAAGGCATGGCACTCCCGGCTGTCCGACGGCTCCAGCATGGGAATGTGGGCCGCGCGGGCATAGTAACGGCTGTCCTGCTCGTTCTGGCTGGAATGCATGGCCGGGTCATCGGCGCACACCACCACCAGGCCTGCGTTCACGCCCGTATAGGCCGCGGTAAAAATGGGGTCCGCAGCTACGTTCACGCCCACATGCTTCATGCAGGTCATGGCTCGCGCGCCGGCCATGGCCGCGCCGAAAGCCACTTCCGTGGCTACTTTTTCATTGGGTGCCCACTGGCAGTCCACCTCCGGGAAGCGTGCCACGCATTCAGTGATCTCCGTGCTGGGCGTGCCGGGGTAGCTCGCGGCCACACGCAGGCCGGCTTCCCACGCGCCCTGCGCCACGGCCTCGTTGCCCAGCATCAGTCTTTCTTCCACCGGATCGGCTACGAATACGTCATCCGTGAGCATTTTTTCATCCATTGCGTCGTTCCTCCTCAGCGCAGGTCCGTGACCCGCTTTGCCTTTCCTTCAAACCGTTTCAGGGTGTTGGGCGACACCAGCGTCACCTCGACATCCAGCTGCAGCACGGTCCTCAGCTGCGCGCGAATGCGGTCGCGCACCTTTTCCAGCTCGCTGTATTTTTCAAGCAGCGAGGCATCCACCAGCTCCACCTTGACCTGCAAATGGTCGGTGAAATGCTCGCGGGTGACCACGATTTCGTAATGCGGGCCAATGCCCGGCTGACCCACCAGCACGCTTTCGATCTGCGAGGGGAACACGTTGACCCCGCGGATGATGAGCATGTCGTCGCTTCGGCCCTTGATCTTCTCCATGCGAAGCTGGGTGCGGCCGCAGGCGCAGGGCTCCTCGATGAGGCGGGTGATGTCTCGCGTGCGGTAGCGGATGGCGGGCTGGGCCTCCTTGGCCAGCGTGGTGAGCACCAGTTCGCCCTGCTCGCCCATGGGCAGGACCTCGCCCGTTTCGGGGTCGATGATCTCGGCCAGGAAGCAGTCCTCGTTGATGTGCATGCCGCACTTGTATTCGCACTCGCCGCTCACGCCCGGGCCCATCACTTCTGTCAGGCCGTAGTTTTCAGTGGCTAGGATGCCGTAGCGGCGCTCCAGCTCCGCGCGCATCTCCTCGGTGCTGGCCTCCGCACCAAACAGGCCCACACGCAGGCGGATGTCCCTGAGCGCGTCCATGCGCTCGGCCACCTCGGCCATGTAAAGGGCGTAGCTGGGCGTGGCGATGAGCACGGTGGAGCCGAAGTCGCGCATGATGTTGATCTGGCGCTCGGTGTTGCCGCTGGAGATGGGGATGATGGCGCAGCCGATCTTCTCAAGCCCGCCGTGCAGGCCGAACGCCCCGGTAAAGAGGGTGTATCCGAAGCTGACCTGCGCGATGTCGTTTTCCGTCGCGCCGCCCGCCGTGGCGATGCGGGCGATGCACTCGGCCCACGTGTCCAGGTCGCGCCGGGTGTACCCGGCGGTGATGGGCTGGCCGGTGGTGCCGCTGGAGGCGTGGATGCGCACCACCTCGCGCATGGGCACGGCCAGCAGCTTGAAGGGGTACTGCCCGCGCAGCTCGGTCTTGGTGGTCAGGGGAATCTTCGCAATGTCCCTGAGCGTTCGGATATCGGAGGGCTTCACGCCCGCCTTGACCATCTTGTCGTGATACATGGGCACATGGTCGTAGGCATGCTGCACGCTCCATTTGAGCCGTTCCAGCTGGATTGCTTCGACGTCGCTTCTCTTTGCGCATTCGATCTTCGGGTTCCAGACCGCCATGGGAAAACGCTCCTTCCGTACTGCCTTTTTCCCGCGCCGCCGCCCCTTCCTGCCGGGCTGCCTCGCTACGGTTGCGGGGCGGCGCGCCGTGGTTTTACGAAATAGTATATCACAAGCGTGGCGGAAAGCCAAGCCCCGCGCGGCGATCCGTCGGAAAACACGCGCGGCGATCCGTCGGAAAACGCGCGGCGGTTTTCCGTGCCGCATGCTTTCTCCCAGGCGGGGCATACTAGCCATCACTTCCATGGATGAAGGGATGCGTGCGTATGTCGATTGGAATGGTCCTTTTGACCGTAGTGGCGGTCCTGGTGTTTTTCGGCGTGGCCCAGCGCGTGCTGGACAAGCTGCATCTGAGCGACCGGGCGGCGCTGGTTTTGATTGCGCTGATGTTCTTCGGAACGCTCATTCCCAATGTGCAGATAGGAAACGTCTCCGTCAGCATCGGCGGCGCGGTGATTCCCTTCGGGGTGTGCGTCTACCTGCTGGCGCGGGCGGGAACGGCGAAGGAGCGCGTGCGCGCCGTGCTGGGCGCGCTGATCACGGCGGGCATTATCTACGCGCTTTCCCATTTCCTGCCCGACGAGCCGGAGCGCATGCTGATCGACCCGATGTACCTCTACGGGCTGGCGGGCGGCGTGGTGGCCTACGTGCTGGGCCGCTCGCGGCGCGGCGCGTTCTTCTGCGGCGTGGTGGGCGTGATGCTGGCTGATATCGCCGTGGCGGTGGTGAACTGGTCGCGGGGGATTGACCAGCCGCTGGCGCTGGGCGGCGCGGGCGTGTTTGACGCGATGATGATCAGCGGCATTTTGGGCGTGCTGCTGTCCGAGCTGGTGGGCGAGGTGCTGGAGCGCATGGCGCGCGGCACGAATCCCCCGCGGGAGAGCGCCGTGAGCAACCCCGTGCGTCAAAAGGAGAAATGAGCCATGAAAAAAACGCTGTTTTCCGTGCTTTTCACCCTGGCGCTGTGTCTGGCGGCCCTGCCCGCCTGGGCGCAGGAGGACGTCTACACCCTGCTTGGGCCGGACGGGCAGGCCGTCACGCAGTACATGGGCGAGTGCGAGGCGGGCGACGAGTACATCAGCGGGGACAACCTGCACTACCGCGTGGTTTCCGTGGACGAGGCGGCCAAAACGGCGCGGCTGGAGCTATTGGGCGAAGCCGACATGCCGGACGTGAGCTGGCTGGAGATGGAGCAGAGCCTTGCCGTCAGCGCCGTGGGCAACAAAAAGATCGCCCTGTACTGCACCCACAGCGACGAAAGCTACATTGAGGGCGACGGCACCGAGAGCGACGAGGAGCGCGGCGGCATCTACGACGTGGCGGCGGCGTTCGGGGAGGGGCTGGAGGAGCTGGGCGTATCCGTCACCCTGAGCGATGCCACCCACCACCCGCACGACGCGGGCGCGTACCGCCGCAGCCGCCAGACCGCGGTGGCGCTGCTCAAGGGGCAGCCCGGCGCCATCTTCGACATCCACCGCGACGGCATCCCCGACCCGGACCAGTACGCCGTGAACATCGGCAATGAAAAGATGAGCAAGGTGCGCCTGCTGGTGGGCAAGGGCAACCAGAACAAGGACGCCAACCTCAGCTTTGCCAAGCAGATCAAGGCCGTGGCCGACAAGATGTACCCCGGCCTCATCAAGGACATCTACATGGGCAAGGGCGCCTACAATCAGGACCTGGCCCCGCGCAGCGTGCTGCTGGAATTCGGCACGCACACGCTGCCCAAGGAGCGCGTGCTCGCCTCCACCGGCCCCATGAGCGAGGTGGTCTACAAGGCGCTCTACGGCGGCGTGACCGGCTCCGCCGGGGCCAGCGACGCCTCCCGCGCCCCCGCCGGGGAAACGGCGGAAGGCGCGGACCAGGACAACACCGGCGCGAGCTGGGCCGTATGGCTCGTTGTGGCGCTGGTGGCGGGGCTGGGGCTGTTCGCCTTCCTGTCCACTGGCGGCCGCGGCGGCATGAGCAAATTCGGCCGCAGCCTGAGCGAGATGACCGGCGGCCTCTTTGGCAAAAAGCCGCCCCGCGAGTGACCCTCGCGGCCTACACGTTTTTCGCTTTCCTTCTTTTCTCAAATGTGCTATAATGGTATCAGGCAAAGTTTTGCACTGTTTGAGCGGAGGATTGCGACCGTGTTTACGCCACGTTTTCACAACGAACAGACCGATTTGCTGATGGACGCTCTTTTGAAGCTGCAAACCCCGGAGGAGGCCTACCGCTTTCTGGAGGATGTTTTGACCGTTCAGGAGCTCAAGAGCATCACCCAGCGGCTGGAGGTGGCCGTGATGCTCCGCCGCAAGGTCACCTATCAGGAAATCGCCCATCAGACCGGCGCGTCCACCGCCACCATCAGCCGCGTCAACCGCGCCCTGCAGTACGGCGCGGACGGCTACACGCTGGTGCTGGACCGGCTCGAGGCACAACAGAAGTGAAGGTTGAGGATCGCATAGCATGAATTTGGAAGGATTGAACCCGCAGCAGCGCAAGGCCGCCGAAACCCTCGAAGGGCCGGTGCTTATTCTGGCGGGCGCGGGCAGCGGCAAGACGCGCGCGCTCACCTACCGCATTGCCAACCTGATCGACCACGGCGTGGCGCCGTGGAACATTCTGGCGATCACCTTTACCAACAAGGCCGCCAAAGAGATGCGTCAGCGCGTGAGCGCCCTGGTGGGCGAGCGCGGAAACGACGTATGGGTCAGCACCTTTCATGCCATGTGCGCCCGCATCCTCAGGCGCGACATCGAAAAGCTGGGCTACACACGCTCCTTCACCATCTATGACGACGACGACCAGACCAGCGTGCTCAAGGAGCTGTTCAAGCAGTTCGGCATCGACGACAAATCGCTGACGCTTCGCGAGGTCAAGGCCAAGATCAGCGACGCCAAGGACCGCCTGCTGGGGCCGGACGAATGGTTCCAGGCCTCCGCGAAGGACTTCCGCAGCCAGCAGATTCACGACCTCTACGACGCCTACGAGCGCCGCCTGCGCCACGGCAACGCGCTGGATTTCGACGACCTGCTGGTGCGCACGCTGGAGTTGTTCGCCGACCATCCGCCCGTTCTGGAAAGCTACCGCGAGCGGTTCCGCTATGTGCATGTGGACGAATATCAGGACACCAACTTCGCCCAGTATTCGCTGGTGAAGCTGCTGACGAAGGAAAGCCGCAACCTCTGCGTCGTGGGCGACGACGACCAGAGCATCTACGGCTGGCGCGGCGCGGACATCCGCAACATCCTCGACTTTGAGAAGGACTTCCCCGACGCCACCGTCATCAAGCTCGAGCAGAACTACCGCTCCACCGCCAACATCCTCGACGCGGCCAATCAGGTCATCGCCCACAACGAGGGCCGCATGGAAAAGGCGCTGTGGACCGAGCATCCCGCGGGCGATCCCATCAAGCTCTTCTGCGCCGGCGACGAGCGCGAGGAGGCCGCCTGGGTGTGCGACCGCATGCAGCAGATGCAGCTTGCCGGAAAAACATACGGCGACATGGCCGTGCTCTACCGCTCCAACGCGCAGAGCCGCGTGCTGGAGGAAATGCTGGTACGCGCCGGCATCCCCTACCGCATCTACGGGGGCCTTCGCTTCTACGACCGCAAGGAGGTCAAGGACATCGTGGCCTACCTGCGCAGCATCGTCAACCCCGCCGACGACGTGAGCCTGCGCCGCATCATCAACCAGCCCAAGCGCTCCATCGGCGACAGCACCATCACGGAACTGGTGCGCTACGCCGCCGAGAAGGAAATGCCCCTCTACAGCGCCCTCATGGACGTGCCCGAGACGCTCTCGGCCCGGCCGCGCAAGTGCGTCAGCGAGTTCGGGGACCTCATGAACGAGCTGGTCATGGCCCGCGAGGACATGGGCGTGAGCGAGTTTGTCGGCTACGTCATCGACCGCACCGGCCTTAAGGCCCAGTATGAGCGCGACCTGTCCGACGAGGGCAGGAACCGGCTGGAGAACATCGAGGAGTTTTTGGGCGCGGTCGCCGAATACGAGCAGGGCGCCGAAAGCCCCTCGCTGGAGGACTATCTGGAAAACGTGGCGCTGGTGAGCGATCTGGACGGCGCGGAGCTGGGCGGCAAGTCCGTCACGCTCATGACCGTGCACAGCGCCAAGGGGCTGGAATTCCCCATCGTCTTTATCTCCGGGCTGGAGGAGGGCGTCTTCCCCACCGGCCGGAGCCTGCAGGACGACAAGCGCATGGAGGAGGAGCGGAGGCTGTGCTATGTGGCCATCACCCGCGCGCAAAAGCAGCTTTTCCTCAGCTACGCCGCCCAGCGCATGCTCTACAACCAGGTCAACTACAATGCGCCCAGCCGCTTTCTCAAGGAGATTCCCAAGCGTCTGCTCGATGATCAGTGGATCAGCAAGCGCGAGCGCAGCTTCCCCGGGGTCATGGAAAGCTACCAGCACCCCACCCCCAAGCGCACGCCGCGCTACGGCGGCGAGGCCGGGCGCGGGCTGGGCGCGGGCCGCAGCGCGCTGGGAATTCCGGGCGTACAGAAGGGCTTTACCCCCTCGGCCGCATCCACCGTGCCCGAAAGCGCGGTGGCCGCGCTGTTCAAGCCGGGCGACCGGGTGATGCATCGCAAATTTGGCGAGGGAAACGTGCTGGAGATCCGCGGCGGCGGCAGCGACGCGCGGATCGTGATCGGCTTTGCGGCCTATGGTCAGAAGGAATTTGTGCTCTCCATCGCCCCGATTGTGAAGGTGAACGACTGACATGGAAAATCAACGCATGCGCGAGCTGGTCGATCAGCTCAACCGCGCCTCCGTCCTCTACTACACCCGCGGCGAAAGCCCCATGAGCGACGCCGAATGGGACGGAAAATACAATGAACTAAGCCAGATGGAAAAGGAGTCGGGCATCGTCTTGCCCGACTCCCCTACTGTGCGCGTGGGCGCGGAGCCGCTGAGCGCCTTTGCCCCGCACCGGCACCTGAGCCGCCTGTGGAGCATGGACAAGGTGCAGAGCAAGGAGGAACTGCTCACCTGGCTGGAGCGCACGCAAAAGCTGCATGCCCAGCTCTCCGACGGCCGCGAAACGCCGCTGCCTCCGCTCAAATACGCCGTGGAATACAAGCTCGACGGCCTGACCATCAACCTCACCTACCGCGGCGGGCAGCTCGTCGAGGCCGCCACGCGCGGCAACGGCGAGGTGGGCGAGGCGATTTTGCCCCAGGTACGCACCATCCGCTGCGTGCCCCTGTCCATCCCCTATCAGGGGCTGTTGGAGGTGCAGGGCGAGTGCATCATGCGCCTGAGCACGCTGGAAGCCTACAACAAAACCGCCGACGAACCGCTCAAGAACGCCCGCAACGCGGCGGCCGGTGCACTTCGCAACCTCGATCCCGCCGTGACCGCCCGCAGGAAGCTGGACGCCTTCTTCTATCAGATCGGCACCATCGAAAACCCGCCGTACCATGATCTGGACGGCATGATCGCCTTTTTGCAGGAAAACGGCTTCCCCACCAGCCGTTACGAGGCCCATGCCGACACCTACGAGGAACTGTTGGAGCGCATCGACGCGGTCGAGGCCCAGCGCGAATCGCTGGACTTTCTCATCGACGGCGCGGTGGTCAAGGTGTGCGACCTGGAGACGCGGCAGGCCATGGGCAACACCGAGAAGTTCCCCCGCTGGGCCGTGGCCTACAAGTTTGCCGCCGAGGAAAACACCGCCACGCTGCTCAACGTCACCTGGGAGCTGGGCCGCACGGGCAAGCTCACGCCCCTTGCGCATTTGACCCCCACCGACATCGGCGGCGTGACGGTCAAGCGCGCTACCCTCAACAACTTCGGCGACATCCAGCGCAAGCGCGTGGCCATCGGCTGCGAGGTGTGGATTCGCCGCAGCAACGACGTGATCCCCGAAATCATGGGCCGCGTGGGCGAGGCCGGGCCGGAGGAAACGCCCATCGAGCCGCCCACGGTATGCCCCGCCTGCGGTCAGCCGCTATTGGAGCGGGGGGCGCACCTGTTTTGCATGAACCGCGCAAGCTGCAAGCCGCAGGCCGTGGCGCGCCTTGCGCACTTTGCCGGGCGCAACGCCATGGACATCGACACCTTTTCCGAAAAGACCGCCGAGCTGCTCTATGACAGGCTGGGCGTGCGCGACTGCGCCGACCTCTATCATCTGACGGTCAACGACCTTTTGCCGCTGGACGGCTTCCAGCAAAAGCGCGCCGAAAACCTGATCGCCGCGCTGGACAAGAGCCGGCACTGTGCGCTGGATGCGTTTCTCTTCGCCCTGGGCATCCCGAACGTGGGGCGAAAGACCGCGCGCGACCTGGCGCAGCGCTTCGGCTCGCTGGATAAGCTCAAGGCGGCCACAATCGAGGAGCTGACCGCCATCCCGGACGTGGGCGACATCGTGGCCACCAGCGTGGTGGAGTTTTTCAGCTTCCCGGAGAATCTGGAGATGATTCGCCGCCTGCTGGAGGCGGGCGTCACGCCGCGGCACGAGAGCGACGCGCTCTCCGACGCGCTGGCGGGCAAGACCGTCGTAGTCACGGGCACCCTGCCCACGCTCTCCCGCGATGAGGCCGAGGCGCTCATCGCCCGCCACGGCGGGCGGGCCGCCGGAAGCGTGAGCAAAAAGACCACCTTCGTGCTCGCGGGCGAAAAGGCCGGAAGCAAGCTCACCAAGGCCGAAAGCCTGGGCATTCCCGTCATCGACGAGGCAGCCTTCCTCAAAATGCTCGAATAGGCGGCTTAGTCGCGCCGCGTCACTTCCAGCGGAATGCGCGGTGCAAGGCGGCGCAGACCCTCCTGCGACAGCGCCCGCTTCAAATCCTCAAACCCTTTCACCGGCCCGATGGCTTCAATCATCGGGCCGTCCTTTTTTTCCGCAATCTCCATCAAGGCCATGCCGCGCAGCCAGCACAGCATGGAGGTTTCAATCCAGTACAGAAAGCGCGTGCCCGGGGAAAGAGCCTCCAACCGCTTCATTTTCAGGTACATCTCCACCCCGTCCAGCACATCATGCCAGATGTCCACATAGGCATAGTCGTACCCCTGGCCGCCCATACGGGCGGCATATTCATAAGCATCTTCCTCAACGACGCTCACTTTTTGCGCATCTTCAAAGGCGGGCAGAATATGCTCCCGGAACAGTGCGATCACGTCGGGGTCGCGCTCGATGACCGTCACGCGGGTCACCTCCGGCTTTCGCGCCGCCATGAAGGCATAGTAGCCAAGCCCCAGTCCAAACACCGCCACCCTGCCGCTCACGGTCCGGATGTCCTGACTCATGGTGCTCAGTTCGCTCGGGGAGACGGTCATCCATTCCCGGCCGTCCTGCATCACGACAGGCGCCAGAAATGGCTCCGTAAAATATCCTGCCAGGGGCACCTCGCGCCCGTCGGCCAAAAGGAGCAAATCGCCCGCGGCAAAGGCCTCAAGGGCCTCGATACGCTTGTATCCCAGCGTCCAGTTCCCCTGTCGCGTCTCTGGCAGGCGCACGGAGGCATAGTACGGGTCGGCGCGGCAGGCCGCCGCATCCAGGCAGCGCACGCCGGGCCGGAAATAGCGCTCCGCCATTCTCCGCGCCCACGGGTCGCCCGCGATGTCCAGCCCGCAGGCGGAGGCCATCAGCAGCCGATACGCCTCCTCGCCGCTCACGTCGCATTCGCGGGTCAGCGTTTTCACATCCTCGTCGCTCACAAAGCGCGGGCACAGGTTCAGATAGCCGCTGAACCACTCCAGCGCGCGCAGGTTCTCCTCCGACAGGGCCAGCAGGGCCTTCAGCCGGGCCGCATCGTCCCCGGACAATACAAGGGGCATCGCGTCGCGCCTCCTTATTTCAAATGACGGCGCAGGTCGAGCTTGTGCATGCTCGCGCGGCTGTCCTCGCCTTGAGCAAGAAGCCCGGCGAGGAGGCCGGGCCTGCGATGATGAATGCGCATCTTATGGCTGGCCGTTCCCTTGGGCTGCATGGCTTCGCCAGATGACAGTCTGACAAAAGCCGCTCGTGTCAGCCGGGCTGGATGGCCAGCGTCACCACGGGCGGGCGCTCGGTCATCTCCGCCTTGACGGCGCGAAGCAGGGGCATCTGCGCATCCTCCGCCCCGCACAGGGAGAGGAAATCCTCAAGGGGCGCGATGTTCATTTCGGGATCGTACCGCGTGCGGTAGTGCATGGGCACGGTCACCGCGGGACGAAGCAGCCCGCGCACTTCCATGGCCTGCGCCGCGTCGATGGTATAATAGCCACCCACGGGCAGCAGCAACAGGTCCAGCCGTCCGATCTGCACAATCTGCGCACGCGTGGGCAGATGGCCCAGATCGCCCGCATGACCCACGCGCAGGCCCTCCGCCTCGACGATGAAAAAGGTGTTTTTGCCCCGCTGCGCGCCGCCCTGACCGTCGTGGAACGTAGGCACGCCCAATACGGACGCGCCGCACGCCAGCTCATGCGCGCCGGGCGCGTCGATCACCTGCGCGCCCGGTTCCAGGCAGGAGAGGCCGTCATGGTCGTAATGATGGTGGGAGATCAGGCAAACGTCCGCCCTCAGCAACCGCCTGGGATATTCGTAAAACGTGCCGTAGGGGTCAAAGGCGATGACCGAACCGTTTTCCAGCGTCAGGCTAAAAAAAGAATGCCCGTAGTATTTCAGAATCATGCGATCCCTCCTGTCTGCGTTATCCGTCCATGCGCGCAATCCAGTCCGCCAGCACCCGACCCGCGCCTTCGGCCAGGGGCAGGCCCATGCGAAGGCATCGCGCGGCCTCGCCGGTCAGCGCGGGTACGGCGGCCAGAAGCGGCCCCGGCGCGCCTGCCGCCAGCTTCGCCATTTCCCGCACCTGTGCCATGGGCTGGCGCTCAACCGGCGCGGGATGGAGCAGCAGCAGCCTGCACAGCGCATAGGCGGGGTGCAGCGCCTCGTCGCGCGGCAAAGCGGGCAAACAGTCCGGCAGCCGCTCCAGCCGCTCGCGCCAGCCCTCCGCCGTCCAGTCCAGCCGCCACAGGCCCGTGGCCGGGTCTGTATCGCAGCGTATCCCCAGCGCCTCCAGCGCCGAAAGGGCCGGAGCCAGCCGGTCCGTCCGGCGCGGCAGGTCGCTCACCCACAGGGCGCTATGGTCCATGCACAGGCGCACAAAGCAGGGCGCGCCAGCCGCGCCCCGGATCGTCTCGTATATCGCGCGCTGCGCGCCCGCCAGATCAATCATCGCCCTGGCGGATGAGCCGCATTTCCAGGTCGTGCATGGCCGCAAAGGAGCCGTTCAAATCCAGCTGATAGCTCAGCTGTACCTCTCCCCCGTCCTCCCCCAGATCATAGCGCAGACGCGTGCAGTACACGGCCAGCTCCATATCCCCATAGGGGGTTCGGTATGTGCCCTCGTAACGGCAACCCGTTCGGAACACCATGTCCGTGGCATATTCGCCGCCTCGGCTCATGGTCGCTCCCCCCTCGTCGATGGTCATGACCACCTGCTGGGCGGGCATGCTTTCGTCCAGCGTCTCCTCATAGCGGATCACGGCGCGCTGCTGGTCCAGCTCCAGCTGGCCGGAGGTGAGCATGGAGATGGTTTCATCCTCCGCGGCCTGCTCGCGGTGCGCGCTGGAACGAATGGTAATCAGCACCGGAATCGCCGGCATGGGATACGCCCCCTTAACGGTTTGCGAAAAAAATGGTATACTGTAACTATACCATAACGAAAGGGTGGGTTGCAATGCTTTGTCTGGCGGCGTATGCCAAGATCAACTGGACGCTGGATATTCTGGGCGCGCGCCCGGACGGATACCATCTGATGGATATGCTGATGCAGACCGTATCCCTGTGCGACCTCCTGTGGATGGAGGAGGCGGAGGACCTGACGCTGGAAGCCGTGCCCGGCGGCGCGGACGGCGCGCCCCGCCCGGCGGCGGGCGACAGCCTGTCCTCCGAGGTGGTGCGCTTCGACGCCTCCAACCTGGTTTACCGAGCGGCCCTGCTGCTGCGCGAGCGCTGCGGCGTGCGGCGGGGCGCCCGTATCCGACTGGCCAAGCGCATCCCTTCGGGCGCCGGCATGGGGGGCGGCAGCGCGGACGCGGCCGCGGCGCTCAAGGGGCTCAACGCCCTGTGGGGGCTTGGCCTTTCGCATGCGGAGCTGCTGTCATTGGGCCTGGAACTGGGCGCGGATGTGCCCTTTCTCCTCACGGGCGGGCTGGCGCGCGTGGGCGGCATCGGCGAGCGCATCCAGCCTCTCGCGCCCGCGCCGGAGGTATGGCTGGTGCTGGTACAGCCCTGCGAAGGCCTGAGCACGCGTGAGGTATTTTCCGCATTTGACCGCCTGGACCCCTCCGCGCTGCGTCATCCGGACAACGCCGCCGCGCAGGACGCGCTGCTCCGGCGGGATCTGGCCGCCCTCGCCCCCGCGATGGCCAACGTGCTGCAGGCCGTCAGCGAACCCGCGCGTCCGGCGCTTGCGCAGGCCTTGCGGGCGCTGGAGGCCGCCGGTGCCGCGCGCGCCATGATGACGGGCAGCGGGTCTGTGGTCTATGGCGCGTTTGACCGCTGCGCCGACGCCGTGGCCGCCTACGCGGCATTGGAGGCGCTGGCTTCGCGGAGGGGATGGGGCCGCGTATGGCTCACCCGCACCCTGCCGCGCGGGGAAAAAAGCGTTGCAATCGCCTGACAAACGGGTTATAATGCTAAGCAGAACCGGCCTGAAAGGCTCCCTTGCGGGCAGGGCCGTTCCCCCGCAGAGCAACAAAGAAAGGTCTGATTTCCGATGGCCAATCCCACCTTTACCATCACGATGCAAAACGGCGGCGTCATGACCGGCGAACTGTACCCCGATATCGCGCCCGAAAGCGTGGGCAACTTCATTTCCCTGGCCAACAGCGGGTTTTACGACGGGCTGATTTTCCATCGCTGCATTCCCGGCTTCATGATTCAGGGCGGATGCCCCAAGGGCACCGGCACCGGCGGCCCCGGCTACCGCATCAAGGGCGAGTTTGCCCAGAACGGCGTGCCCAACCCGCTCAAGCACACCTATGGCGTTATGAGCATGGCGCGCAGCATGATGAAGGACAGCGCCGGCTCGCAGTTTTTCATCATGACCAGCGACAGCCCGCACCTGGACGGCGCCTATGCGGCCTTCGGCAAGGTGACCGGCGGCATGGAGGTGGCGGACGGCATCGTGTCCCAGCGCACCGACCGTGCCGACAAGCCGCTTGAGCCGCAGGTGATCGCCTCCATCCGCGTGGAGACCAACGGCATCGCGTATCCCTTTACCAAGCTGTGATGCAACGCGGCGGCGCACGGGCGTTTGTGGCACCCTGCGCCGCCCTTTTCTATTTCGACCGAAAGCGAGCGTACCGCCATGCCCTTGCTGCTTCCCGAACTGCTCTGCCCCGCCGGGGATGAGGCCGCTCTGCGCGCCGCCGTGGACTGCGGCGCCAACGCGGTCTATCTGGGCTATCGCGCCTTTGGCGCGCGCGCCAGCGCCGTCAACTTTGATGGCGAGGCGCTGGAGGCGGCTGTGCGCTACGCGCACCTCTATCATGTGCGCGTGCATGTAACGGTGAACACGCTCGTCAAGCCCGGCGAGGTACAGGACCTGCGGGTCGCGCTCGGCGAAATTGCAGCTTCCGGCGCGGACGCGGTGATCGTGCAGGACCTGGGCGTGGCTGCCCTCGTCAGGCAGGAGTTTCCCTCGCTGGCGATGCACGCCTCCACCCAGATGGCGATTTGCAACGCCGAAGGCGCACGTCTGGCCCGCTTGCTGGGCTTTTCCCGCGTGGTGCTGGCCCGTGAATGCGCCCTGGCGGACGTGCGCGAGGTAGCGGCTACCGGCATCGAAACGGAAGTATTCGTTCATGGCGCGCTGTGCACCGCCGTGAGCGGCCGCTGTTTGATGAGCAGCATGTCCGGCGGGCGGAGCGGCAACCGCGGGCGCTGCGCCCAGCCCTGCCGTCAGGGCTTCCGCATGGACGGAATGCAAGGGCCGCTTTTGTCGCTGCGCGACCTGTGCCTGCTGGACGACCTGCCCGCGGTATGCGCTTCGGGGGTGCGTTCGCTCAAGGTGGAGGGCCGGCTCAAAAGCCCCGAGTATGTGGCCGTGGTCACTTCGGTCTACCGCCGTGCGCTGGATGCCGTCGCGCGGGGCGATTTCCGCCCGGACCCGGCGCAGCGCGAGCAGCTTTTGCAGATTTACAACCGGGGCGGTTTCACGCGCGGGCATATTCTGGGCGCGGAGGACGCGGACCTGGTCACCCCGGACCGCGTAAGCCACGATGGCCTGCCGCTGGGCAAGGTCGTGGCCGTGCGGGGCCGTCTGGCCGCGCTGCATGTGGACCGCGCCCTTCACGACGGCGACAGCCTGCAGCTTCGCGGCGCAGGTGAATCCTATGACCTGCGCTATTCCGGGCCGGATATTCCCGCAGGAGGCACGGCTTCCCTGCGCCTGCGGCCCGACACGGAAGCAAAGCCCGGCATGCAGGTTGCCCGCCTGGCGGACGCCTGCCAGCTGGCAAAGGCCCGGGCGCATGCGCCCCGCCCCATTCCCGTGAGCATGGCGGCCCGCTTTGCGTTTGGACGGCCCATGACGCTGGCCCTCACCGACGGCGAGGTCAGCGTGACCGCGACCGGCTCCGTTGTCGAGGCCGCCAGAAGCCGCGCTTCCACCGAAGCGGACGCGCGCCGCCAGCTGGATAAGCTGGGTGGCACGCCCTTCACGCTGGAGGACGGGACCCGCCTGCGGGTCATGATGGATGAAGGGATTTTCCTGCCCGTCGGCGCGCTCAACGCACTCCGGCGGGACGCGGTGGAACGGCTCATTCAGGCGCGTACCGAAGCGTTTGCCTCGGCCGGACGGCCTCTCGGTCACGACGCTCTGCCCGCAGCCCCCGCGCGCCCGCAGCCGGATTCCCCCATCGGGCCGGATACGTTGGCCGTGATCTTTTCGGACCCGGCGCTGGCCGGGGGCCTTTCGCAGGCGGGCGCCACGCTTCTGTGCTTCGCGCCCCGCACGTTTACGCCCGAGGCGCTCGCGCGCGACCTGCCGCGCCTGCCGCGCGGTACATGGCTGCGCCTGCCTCCGCAGATGACGCAGCGCACGCAGGACGCCTGTCTGGCCGTCATCCGCGTCCATGCGGACCGGCTGGGCGGCCTGATGGCTGAAAGCGTAGCTCAGCTGGGCCTGCCGATCCCCCTGCCGGTGCTGGCCGGCGAGGGTGTGCCCGCCACCAATCCCATGGGGCTTGAAACGGTTCGGACGCTGGGCGCGTGCGGGTTCGTGCTCTGGCCGGAATGGACCTTTCCCGAGCAAAAGGGCCTGATGCCTCTGCCCCTGCCCGCGCTGCTCAAGGTCTATGGCCGGGAGACGCTCATGCTGCTCAATCACTGTCCCGAACGGGTGCGGCGCGGGCTAAGCCGCGGCCGCGCGGATTGCGCCCTGTGCGCGGATGAGGCCATGGTCTGCGCGAAAGCTGATCCCACCCTTACCGACCGGCTGGGCTATCGCTTTCCGCTGACGCGCACGCGTTTTCCCGAAGGCTGCGAGCTGAGTGTGCTGGGCGCCCTGCCCACCGACCTGCGCGCCCGCGACGCGGACCGCCGCGCGCTGGGCGCGGGCATGCTCCTGCATTTCACCGTTGAAAGCGCAGGGGAGCAGCTGTCCCTTACGCGCGCTTTTGCGGCGTTGCTCTCCGGCGCATCCTGCGCCCCCGCCGGCTTTGAAACCACCTTGGGCCACTGGGCGCGCGGCGTGGAATAGCCGGTGCCCCACCATTTCCCGAAAGGAAGGACCCCTTATGGAACAGGACCGCGCCCTTCGCGTGCTGGAATTTACCAAGATCCGCGAGCGCCTGGCTGCGCATGCCCTGACGGACATGGGCAAGGAAAAGTGCCTGGCTCTCGTGCCCTACGAGGATGTGAGCGAGGTGCGCCGCGCGCTGGACGAAACCGAGGAAGCCTGCGTGCTCATCAGCTATCTCGGCGGGCAACCATTGGTGAGCTTTCCCGACGTGCGCGAGCAGGTGACGCTGGCCCAGAAGGGCGCGTGCCTCAGCCCGCGGGCGCTGCTGGACGTGGCCGCCTGCCTGCGCGCCGCGCGCGCGGCCCGCTCCGCGCTGGTGCGCGACCGCGAGGATACGCCCATTCTGACCGGTCTGGCTACCCGCCTTACCGCGCTGGACGGCATCGAAAACGATATCTCCGCCGCCATCATCAGCGAGGAGGAGATCGCGGACCGCGCCTCGGCGGAGCTGCATCAGATCCGCCGGCAGATTCGCAGCGCCAACGAGCGCATGCGCGACCGCCTGAGCCAGATGATCCGCTCCTCGAGCTTTTCCAAGTACCTGCAGGACAGC